>CBFGTN010000045.1:0-15771 GCA_965652075.1 uncultured bacterium | reverse complement strand
GCGCGCTCCGCGAGGCGGAGGTGGCGAGGCTCGAACAGGCTCGCGACCTTCAGCGGGGGAAGTCCGGACTGGCGCGTGCCGAGCAGGTTGCCCGCGCCGCGCAGCCGGAGGTCGGCCTCCGCGATGTGGAACCCGTCGAGCGAGCCGCGCACGACGTCAAGCCGCTCGAGCGCGAGCGGATCGGTCGTGTCGCTGAGCAGGATGCAGAACGACCGATGGGGTCCTCGGCCGACCCGGCCACGGAGCTGGTGCAGCTGGGCGAGGCCGAAGCGCTCCGCGTCTTCGATGAGCATGACGCTCGCATTCGGCACGTCGATCCCCACCTCGATGACGGTCGTCGCCACCAGCACGTCGCTCTCCCCCGCCGCGAACGCGGTCATCGTCGCGTCGCGCAGCTCGGCGCGCTGCTGCCCGTGGACGAGCGCGACGCGCACTCCCGTCAAGGCATCGCGAAGCCGCTCGGCCTCCGCCTCGGCGCTTGCGGCCTCGAGGGCCTCGGACTCGACGACCAGCGGCGCGACGACGAAGGATTGCCGCCCCGCTGCGGCCTCCGAGGCGAGGAAGGCCTCGATCTTCGGCAGCGCTCGGCGATCGCGGATCTCGGTGCGGATCGGCTGACGACCCGGTGGCATCTCGCGGATCGTGCTGATGGACAGGTCGCCGTAGACGGTCAACGCCAGCGTGCGAGGAATCGGCGTCGCCGTGAGCGCCAGCGTATGCGGCTCTCCGCCGGCGCCCTTCGCCTGGAGGGCCGCGCGCTGGCCGACGCCGAAGCGGTGCTGCTCGTCGACGATCGCCAGGCCGAGCCGCGGAAAGTCGACGGCCGCGCTGATGACCGCGTGCGTGCCGATGACGACCTCCGCCATCCCGCCGGCGATCGCATCATGGATCTCGCGCTTCCGCTTCGGCGCGAGCGATCCGGACAGGAACTCCGCGCGGACCCCGAGCGCGTCGAGCAGCGGCGCAAGGCCGGCGTGGTGCTGGCGCGCGAGGATCTCGGTCGGTGCCATGAGGGCCCCCTGCCAGCCCGCGCGCACCGCCGACGCCAGCGCGACCGCGGCGACGGCGGTCTTGCCGCTGCCGACGTCGCCCTGGAGCAGCCGGCGCATCGGCCGATCCGAGGCGAGGTCCTCCGCGATCGCCTCCACCGCGGCCGCCTGGTCGCCGGTGAGCGTGAATGGCAGCATGCCGACGATCTCGGCGAGATCGGCTTCGCTGACGCGGATCGCCGGCGCCCGGAGACCTTCGCGAGCCCGTCTCGCCTGTGCCAGGCCGAGCTGCAGCGCGAGGAGCTCGTCGTGCGCGAGCCGGTCCAGTGCCCGCGGCACCTCCGCCGCCTCCTCGGGAAAGTGGGCCGTGCGAAGGGCCTCCGCGAGCGGCGGCAGGTCGCCTCGCTCCGCATCGGTCAACGGGTCGTCGAGCGCCGGCAACGCCGCCTCCAGGATCCGCGCCAGCAGCTCGCGCAGCCGCTTCTGCGTCACCGTGCCCGACAGGTGGTAGATCGGCACGACCCGCGCGGTGTGGACGGAGTCGCGACCGATCGGGCTGAACTCGGGCGAGGTGAACTGCGCCCGCCAGCCGCGCTGGGTCACCTTGCCGGACACGATGACCTCGTCGCCGGCCTGGAGCCGGCGCTCGACGAACCGCCGCCCGAACCAGATCGCCTCAGCGCTGCCACCCCCCTCGTCGCTGAGCTGGGCGATCACCCGCTGAGGTCGCCTCCCGAAGCCGGGCTCGACCCGGACGGCCTCGACCTTCACCCGTGCGGACTGCTTCTCGTCGGGGACGAGCTCGCGCAGGATCCGCAGCTCGCTGAAATCGTCGTACCGGAACGGGAGGTACCACAGCGCCTCGCGGGGAGTCGTGATGCCGAGGCGGGCGAGGCCGGCGGCGCCGCGGGCCAACCACGGGAGCGCGGTGCGGATCGGCCGGTCCAGATCGCCCGGCGTCACCACCCGGCTCGATTGCATGGCCCGATCGTAGCGTGCTACCATCTTGGCCGTTCCGGCGCGCCAGGCGCCGGCATTTTCGTGACTGGAGACCCCGCTCGACCATGGCCCGCGTCTGCGACATCTGCGGCAAGCGCCCGATCACCGGCTGGAACCCGCAGTCGGTCGGCATGAACCGAAAGCGCGCCCTGCGACGCTGGCTGCCGAACCTGCAGCCGATGACGGTCACCCGCGACGGCCGAGTCACGAAGGTGAACGCCTGCAGCCGCTGCCGGCGGACCGCGCAGAAGATCTGACCCGAGCTCCCCGAGACGACCGAAACGCCCGCGTCGGCTGACGCGGGCGTCGTGTTCGGTCGCTGGCCGATGGGCTCAGCCCGACGGCGGGCACACGGTGGCGTCGGGCACCGGCAGCGGGTACTCCGTCGGCTCCCCGCCCGCCGGTGTGCCGTTGGCGCCCATCGCAACGATCGCGTTCCCGCCGCTGACGCACGTGATGCTGGCCACGAGCGTCACGTTGCCGCTCGGGTCGGCCGCCTGGTTGATGAACTGCGGATCACCGCCGCCGCTCCGGGTGATGACGAGGTCGACGGAGCTGTCCGGCTCCAGGCCGCTTCCGCTGAGCGTCGCGCGGAAGGCGTTCGGCCCCGACGCGACGTACGCGACCGAGAACGGGTTGACCTCCACGACGACCGGCACGAGCGTGCCGCCGTGGGCCGCGTAGCTCACGCACGCGCCCTCGTTGCGGAAGGCGTTGCCGTCGGCATCGGTCCAGTCAGCGAACCCGCCGTTCGCGCAGGCCGCGGATGCCGCCGAGTTCCCACCGGCGTTGCCGGGCTTCGCCGCCACCGGAGCGACGAGCGCGAGTGTCGCCACCAGCGCGAGCATGATCGCCAACGGCCTGCGGACGCGGCGCAGGTCCCCGACGGTCGATCGATGGTCCCCCGGCAGGGCACGTCGCGAGGTGTTCATGCGACAAGAGTGAGATCGTCGAGCCCGGCGCGCGACGCGGCCAACGGTCCCGACGGCGGCGTACGTTCGTCAGGCAGGACGATCGAGTGGGCGCGGCGCCGAATGTCGTGAACGGCGCTCGTCAGAGGTCCCGAGCTGAGTCGAGGACGAGGGTGAACGGACCGTCGTTCACGAGCTCGACCTGCATCTCCGCCCCGAACCGGCCGCACTCGACCGGCAGACCCGCCTGACGCAGCCGCTCGACGAGCCGGTCGACCAGCGGGACCGCCTGCTCGGGAAGCGCCGCCCGCGTGAAGCCCGGGCGACGGCCGCGGCTGACGTCGGCGTACAGGGTGAACTGGCTGACGACCAGGAACGCGCCGCCGACGTCGGCGATCGCGAGGTTCGTGCGTCCCTCGGCATCGGCGAAGTAGCGGAGGCCGACGAGCTTGCCGGCCATGCGGTCGACGATCTCGGGCGAGTCGTCCACTCCGACCCCGGCCAGGACGAGCGCCCCGAGCCCGATCGCGCCGAGGAGCTCGTCAGCCTCGCGCACCGACGCCGCTGACACCCGCTGGACGACGAGCCGCATCGGCCTACTGGGAGGCTGACGGAGCCGGCGACGGCTCGCCCGGCGCCGAGGCCGACGGCGGTGGCGACGGTGGCTCGATCGTCACCACACCGGAGTCCTCGCCCTCGCGAGGCGCTCCGAGGGCGGCCTGGGTGAAGATCGCGCGGGCGTTCCAGATCATCCATCCGCGCGCGTCGTTGTCGCGAGCGGCCTGCATCTCGGCGAGCACCTGGTCGGCCGTGTATGGCGGGAACGACCCGTAGCCGAAGTCCTGGATCCACGGCCGGATGACGACCGGGAGCCCGAGCTTCTGCTCGTTCATGATCTCGAGCGTCTTGTCGATGACGTCGTACGGCGCGGTGTTCGGCACCGCGTGCCCGAACACGCCGGGCCCGTAGTGCGATGGATAGACCATCGGGCAGAAGTAGTCGACGTACGGCATGATCACTTCCGGCCGCTGCCCGATCCCCTGGTCGTCGGGAACGATGAAGCTGATCGGGAAGACGTCAGCGCCGAGGAACGCCCGCGTCGTGTCGAGCTCGGAGCTGATGACCCGCAGGACGCGCTGGATCGCCGGCAGCCTGAACGACTGCGTGTTCGGCAGGTTCGTGTCGGCCACGTCGTAGGGGCCGTCGCTGAAGAACCGGATGTAGTCGAGCTGCACCTCGTCGAAGCCCTTGTCGGCAAGGTCGCCGGCGATCGACGCGAGGTACTCGGCCACCCCGGGGGCGGAGGGGTCGAGCCACGCGCCGCCGATGTTGTCGCGCCATGGCTCGCCGGTCGCGCTGTTGCGGACCGCCAGCTCGGGGCGCGCAGCGGCCGACGTGTTGTCCTTCATCGACACCATCCGCGCGATCGTGTAGATCCCCCGCTCCTTCAGCCTGGGCAGGAGCTCCTCGAGGTCGAACACCGGGGTCTCCCGGATCGCGTCGACCTCCGCGGCGGCCTCGAGGTCCGTGGCGTAGTAGAGGCGTCCATCGGTCTCCTTCACGTCGATGACCATCGCGTTCGCCTCGGTTCGGTCGATGAGCGCGAGCATCTCGTCGAGGCGGCCGGCGGTCTCGAACACCGCAGCGGGCGCATACAGGGCGCGCGCCTCAAATGGCTCGAGCGAGACGTCGACGCTCGCGCCGTCGGTCACGGCGAGCTCGTGAAGCCGATAGCCAGGCATCTTGTAGATCACCGTCGCGCCCTCCGGAACATCCGGCAGCGCATACGCCCCGTCCTCGCCCGTCTCGACGAGCCCCTCCCCGCCATCGACGAAGACGCGGACGCCGGCCACCGGCTCGCCATCCTCGGACGTGACGGTCCCGCTCACGACATTGGGTCGCAGCTCGACGGTGAGATCGCCCTCGTCGGGCACCGTCGCCTCATTCGGATCGTGCCCGTCCGCGCTGACCGCGATCGGCGCGCCGCGAGAAGCGGTGATCGTCGCGGCGCCGGTGGCATCGGTCAAGACGGTGGTGCCATTCACCTCGATCGCCGCACCCTCGATCGCCGCCTCGGCACCCCTGGTCGCGACGCTCACAGCCAGCACTCGCGGCGGCTCGGGCGTCGGCTCAGGCGTCGGGACGAACGGGAGGTCGGGCCCGTTCTCGCCGCACGCCGCCAGGATGAGCACGAGCAGCGGGACGGCGAGGCTCAGCGACCGGTCGCGGGAGCGGATGCGGCGGGGCAGCAGGGTCAGGTCCTTTCGGCGGGCGTCTCGATCCCTTCGTCGACGTGCGCGCCGGCCGCGTCACGCAGGGCGGCGACCGTGGGCGCCAGATCGCCGGCCGTACTGTACAGGGCGCTGCCGACCACGAGCACGTCTCCTCCGCTCGCGTGCGCGATGCCGATCGTGTCGAGGTTCACGCCGCCATCGACGCCGACCTCCACGTCGAGCGCGCGTCGATCGATCTCGTCGCGGAGCGAGCGGAGCTTCGGCACGACGTCGTCAAGGAACGCCTGGCCGCCCCATCCCGGATGAACCGTCATGACGAGCAGCAGGTCGACCCGCTCGAGCCACGGCAGCACCGCGTCCGCCGGCGTCTCGGGGTTCAGCGCGATCCCCGGCCGCTTCCCGGCCCGCTCGATCTCCGCGATCACCGCGCGTGGATCGTCGTCGGCCTCGACATGGAAGACGATGACGTCGCTCCCAGCCTGCGCGAAGCGGTCGGCATAGGCCAGCGGACGGCCGATCATCAGGTGGCTGTGGAACGGCAGCGCGCTGTGGGAACGGATGGCCTCGGCGACGACCGGGCCCATCGTCAGGTTGTCGACGAAGTGCCCGTCCATGACGTCGAGGTGGATCGAGTCGACACCCGCCGCGGTCGCCCGCTCGACCTCCTCGCCGAGCCTCGCGAAGTCGGCGTTCAGGATGCTCGCGCTGAGGTGCGCGGACCTCATGCGATGGCCACCGCCGCCCGGGCCTCGCGCAACGAGCGGCCCGCCAGCTGCGCGTGCAGCTGGCCGCAGGCCGCCTCGATCTCGCGGCCGCGCGTGTCGCGGACGGTGACGCCGATGCCGCCGGAGCGCAGGACCGAGACGAAGCGCGCGATCCCCGCCGGTGGCGTGCCGCTCCATCGCGAGCCGGAGGTCGGGTTGAGGGGGATGAGGTTGACGTGCGAGCGCCAACCGGTTGCCAGGTCGACCAGCCCGGACGCCTGCTCGTCGGTGTCGTTGAGGCCGTCGATCATGACGTACTCGATGCTCACGCGACGGCCCGAGCGCGCGGCGAACCGCCGACCGGCGGCGATGACGTCGGCGATCGGCCACTTGCGGTTGATGGGCACGAGCTCGTCGCGAAGGGCGTCGGTCGCGGCGTGGAGGCTGATCGCCAGGTTGACCTGGGGCAGCTCGTCGACCATGCGGTCCATCCCCGGCACGACGCCGGAGGTCGACACGGTGATGTGCCGTGCGCCGATGCCGAGCCGCGCCGGGTCGTTGAGGAGGCGGACCGCCTGGAACACACGATCGGCGTTGTTCAATGGCTCACCCATCCCCATGAAGACGATGTTGTAGTGCCCCCGGCCCTCTGCGAGCGCGCTCCACGGGGGCCGATGCCAGTGCAGCACCTGGTCGACGATCTCTCCCGGCGTCAGCTGCCGCCCGAACCCGGCCTGGCCCGTGGCGCAGAACGGGCAGTTCACCGCGCAGCCCGCCTGCGAGCTGATGCAGATCGTCGTGCGCGCCGCCGAGCGCCCATGCGCCGGGTAGCGCATGAGGACGGACTCGATGCGCTGGCCGTCAGCGAGCTCGTGGACCGCCTTGGCGGTGAGCCCACCATCGGCGCCGATGACGTGGCTGTCGGTGATCGTCGTGAATCGGAAGTCGGCATCCAGCGCCGCACGAAGCGCCGCGGGCAGGTCGCTGAGGTCGTCGAACGAGGCCGCGCCGGACCGATGCGCGCCGGCCAGCACCTGGCCGGCCCGATACGCGGGCTCGCCGCGGGCGTCGAGCCACGCGGCGAGCTGGGTCGGGGCGATCTCGCTGATCGCCGGCGGTGGACCGGCGATCGGGAGGTCAGTCACGCCTGCCGAAGATCAGGAAGACGTAGTAGAGGAAGGTCAGCAGCGCCGTCAGCGCGCCGGCGACATACGTCCAGGCCGCAGCCTTCAGGACCTCGCGTGCGCCCGTGAGTCGCTCTCCGGACATGCCGAGCCCGTTCGCGAAGGCGAGCGCCTTGCCCGACGCGCCGATCTCGACCGGCAGCGTCGCGAAGGTGAAGAGCACTGCCGCGCCGAACCCGACGAGCCCGACGATCGCGAGCCCGGTGACCTTGAAGATCAGCCCGGCGATGACGAGCCACGGCGCGATGCTCGAGCCGAACTGCGCGGCCGGCACGATCGCCTGGCGGAGCTTCATCCCGGCGTCGCCGCTTGCGTCCTGCTGCGCGTGCCCAACCTCGTGGGCGATGACCGCAGCGGCCGCGACCGAAAGACGCGGCGTGGCGCTCGTCACCCCCGCCGTCGACAGCGCGGAAGCATCCGCGACCTGGGTGCTGACGCGCAGGATCTTCCCGCGCGGGTCGTAGTGGTCCGTCAGCTGGCCGGGAGTCGGCTCGATGCGGACGGTGTTGAGGCCCTGGCGGTCGAGCAGCTGTCGCGCGAAGTCGAACGCGTCGACGTTGATGCCCGAGTCCACCTTGGACCACTTGGCGTAGGTCGACTTCACGCGCCACATCGCCCAGCCGGTGATGACCAGCGTGGGGATGAGGACCGCGAAGATGTAGATGGGGTCGAAGATCATGTACTCAGCCCACCTCCGGAGGGCTCGCTCGAGTATATCCGAATCGTGCGTTCACTCCCCTCGCGTCGAGGGCGGCACGCGACCTGCCGTAAGGACGTCCACACACACATGCATGAATGGAGGAAGCCGATGGGGATCAAGCTTCGAACCAGGGACGTGCGAGAGGCGCGTGACCGCGCCCGCGCGAGCATCGCCGGTGAGCGAACCGGGCCCGGGTGGCTGGGTGCGCTGGCGATCGGCGTGATCGCTGGAGCCACGGGCGCATTCGTCGCCTTCATCACCGACCCGCAACGCGGGAGGGCTCGACGCGCGCAGCTCGTCGACCAGGGCGCCGCCACGGTGCGTCAGGCCGCGCGCGAGGCCGAGCGCGCGGTGCACATGCTGACGAGCACCGCGGAGGGCAAGCTCGAGGCGTTGACCCAGGGCGGCAGCCGCGTGGCCCCGACCGACGACGTCACCCTCCGCGACCGCGCGGAGTCGATCCTGTTCCGCGACCCGAAGGTGCCGAAGGGCGCGATCAACATCAGCGCCGAGCGCGGGACGATCGTCCTCCGCGGCGAGGTGCCGAACGAGCGAATGCGATCGAAGCTCGGGCGCGAGGCCGAGGAGATCGACGGCGCGTGGAGCGTCCGCAACCTGCTCCATCTTCCGGGCGAGGAGCCGCTCCCCGAGGAGCTGGCGACCGCGACGACGAGCTAGCGGGGTACCTCCTCGGGCCGGCCCGCGCCGAGCAGGATGTGCTCGCGGGGCAGTCCGAGGCGCCAGGCGGATGCCGGCATCGTGGGACGCCCCTCGGGCTGGACGATCTCGAGTGCCAGTGCACCGGCCCCGCACGCGACGCACGGGTTCTCGCCCGGCAGGAGCGCGCCGATCGGCACGTCGTCGACCCCCGCCACCGGCCGGGCACGGCGCACGTGGAGTCGCCGGTCGTCGATCGTCGTCCACGCTCCGGGCCACGGCTGGAGGGCGCGGACCTGCCGGTCGATCTCGATCGCGGGCCGACGCCAGTCGATCCAGCCGTCGGCGCGCGTGAACGGACGGACGTGGGTGGCTGAGCCCTCGTCCTGCGGCGACATCTCGACGCCGACATCCGCCCACCGGCCGAGGATCGGGGGGACGACGTGGGCGGCGAGGTCGGCAAGTCGCGTCTCGAGCTCGGGCGTCGTCTCGCGCCCGGTGAGGCGCACCGGCCAACGGGCGACGATCGGACCGGCGTCGAGCTCATCGGTCATGACCATCAGCGTGACGCCGCCTTCCGGATCGCCGGCCAGGATCGTCCCGGCCACCGGCGCGGCTCCTCGGTGCCGCGGCAGCAGCGACGGGTGGATGTTGAGCGGCGGCCGGCGTCCGAGCTGCAGCAGGTCCGCCGGCACGATCTGGCCGTACGCGGCGAGGATCAGGCCATCCGGGTCGAACTCGGCGATGTCCTCTCGCGCCGCCTCCGAGCGCAGCCGATTCGGCGTCACGACGCGGATGCCGCGTTCCCGCGCCGCCACGGCGATTGGCGTCGCTCGCAGCTGGAGGCGTCGCCCGGCCGGGCGGTCGGGCTGGCTGACGACGAGGAGCTCGTCGGCGAGGTCGGCGACGCGCGAGAACAGCGGGACGCCGAAGGCTCCCGTGCCCAGAAACGCGACTCGACCGATCCTCTGGGTGCCCACTAGATGCCGGCGGCGGTCTCTTCGGAGACCTGGTCGTCGTGGGCCTCCGAGACGCGCACCAGCTCGGCGTCGGGGCCGAGATGGTCGATGTACAGGGACCCGTTCAGGTGGTCGAGCTCATGCTGCAGGGCGCGGGCAAACAGCCCCTCGCCCTTCACGCGGAACTCGCGGCCATGACGATCCCGCGCCTTGACCGTCACCTTCGCCGCCCGCGACACCTCGGCAACGTAGCCCGGAATCGAGAGGCAGCCCTCCCAGTCGACCTGCTCACCCGACGACTTCACGATCTGCGGGTTCACGAGCTCGGTGATCCTGCCCTCGATCTCGGTGACCGCGACCTGCAGCGGGACGCCGACCTGGTTCGCGGCGAGGCCAACCCCGGGCGCGTCACGCATCGTCACGAGCATGTCGTCGAGCAGCCGATGGAGGCCGGCGTCGAAGCTCGGCACGCGCTTCGTGCGCTCGCGCAGGATCGGCTGGTCGGCCACGAGAATGGGGCGGACGGGCATGGCGCCGCATTGTACCGATCTAGAGCAGCGACTCCGGATCCACGTCGATCGCCACGCCCGCCGGCACCCGCTCGAGCGCGGTCGCTCGCGTCGACGCGTCGGCCGCGCGAATCACGACCTGATACCGGTAGCGACCTGCGCGCCGCGCGACGTACGACGGCTGCGGCCCCATGACCTCGACGCCTGCCGTCGCGACCGCGTCGGCAGCCTCCCGACCGCGGCGCTCGGCCCGCGCCCGATCGGGATCGCCGACGAGCAGCCTGGCCAGCACCCCGTACGGCGGGTAGCCCAGCAGCCGGCGGCGGAGGAGCTCATCGTCGGCGAAGCCGTCGACGTCCAGCGCGGCCGCCGCGCGGACCGCGTGATGCCCGGGCGCGTAGGCCTGGATCACCACCCGCCCCGGCATCGGCCCGCGACCGGCCCGGCCGGCCACCTGCGCAAGCAGCTGGAACGTGCGCTCGGCGGCGCGGTAGTCCGGCAGATTGAGGGTGACGTCCGCGGCAACGACGGCCGCGAGCGTCACCGATGGCAGGTCGAGGCCCTTGGCCGCGAGCTGGGTCCCGACCAGGACGTCGGTGCGCCCGTCGCGAAAGTCGTCGTACACGGCCTCGAAGCCGCGACGGGCGGCGAGGGCGTCCGAGTCCAGACGGGCGACGCGGAGGGCGGGGAACCGGGCGAGCAGCTCCGCCTCGACGCGCTGCGTGCCCGCGCCGAAGTACCGGATCCGGGCGCTGCCGCACGCCGGGCATCGCTCGACGGGCTGCGCCGTCCGGCCACAGTGGTGGCAGCGCAACGCGCCGCCAGCGAGGTGGTAGACGAACGGGAGGTCGCAGTCCGGGCATCGCAGGCTCTCGCCGCAGTCCCGGCACAGGATGAAGGTCGCCGCGCCGCGGCGGTTGATGATCAGGACGGCCTGCTCCGACCCGCGGCGGAGATCACCGATGGCGTCGGCCAGCTCGCCGGAGAAGATCGATCGGTTGCCGCCGGCCAGCTCGGCTCGCAGGTCGACCACCGAGATCGCCGGCAGGCCGCCCACGCGCCGCTCGATGAGCCTCGCGCGCTCTGCATGCCCGCCGCGCACGCGCGCGAGCGTGACGAGGTCGGGCGTGGCCGTTCCGAGCACGAGCCGGGCGCCGGTCAGCGCGGCACGCCGTCGCGCCACCCAACGGGCGTCGTACCGGGGCGTGCGGTCGGACTTGTATCCGCCGTCGTGCTCCTCGTCGACGACGATCAACCCCGGGTCGAGCGGTGCGAACGCGGCGGTGCGCGTGCCGACGACCACCAGCGCTTCGCCACGCAGGATCCGCCACCACTCGTCGTGGCGCTCGCCGGCGGAAAGGCCGGAGTGGAGCACGGCCAGCTGGTCGCCCACGACCGCCCGGACGCGGTCGGCGATCTGCGGGATCAGGCTCACCTCTGGCACGAGCACGATCGCTCCCCGCTCCCCTGCCACCGCCTCCTGGATCGCGGCGAGGTAGACGTCCGTCTTGCCGGACGCGGCGACGCCCTCGAGGAGGAGCTCGCCGCCCGGGTCGAGCGCCGCGATCGCGTCGAGCGCCTCCCGCTGCTCGGGAGCCAGGTCGTTGCGAAGCGGCTGAAGCGTCGCGCGGTGCGCCAGCGGGTCGCGATCGAGCGTGCGCCAGCCGAGCTCGACCCGACCGGATGCCTCCAGCCGTCGTGCCGGTTGCAGCAGGCTCGCCGCCTCGACCCCGAGCTCCCCCGCGATGTCGGGAATCGTTCGCTCACCGCCCGCGAGCGCCTCCAGGATCGCGCGCTGGACGGGAGCGCGCCGAGGCAGCTCGGCGTCCGAGGCCAGCGCGCGCACGACCCGCACGCGGCGCTCCGAGACCTCGGGCGGGCGAATCGACCACTCGGCGCGGACGGCGCCCGACCGGCGGAGCCGCTCGATCCACGCCGCGCGTCCACGCCGCGGAGCCCGCCGCTGGAGGCTCGCGTCGCCGATGCGTCCGTCCGCGTCGACGAGCGGCCGGAGCTCCTCCGGCAGCACCGCCGCCTCCGCGACGACCCACGTGCGGACGAGCCGCGACTCGAGTCCGGGCGGCAGCATCGCGGCCAAGGTCGTGCCGATCGGCGCGCGGTAGTACGCGGCGATCTCCTCGGCCAGCGCGATGAGGTCCGGCGTGAGCATCGGCGCCGAGACGACGGCCTCGACCGCCTTCAGCCCGCTGGTTGCGCCGTCCGCGACACCGGGCAGGAGGTAGCCGAGTGCCAGGCGGCGGCCGTACGGGACGAGGAGCAGCGATCCCGGCTCGGGATCACCGAGCTCGGCAGCGAGGAGATAGCTGAACGTGCGCTCCGGCCGGTCGGCGACGGCATCGACCGCGACCCTGACCGGGCGAGAGCTCGCGCGCATCCCGCGGGCGCCCTAGACGCGGGGGCGTCGCGGAGGATCGCGGCGAGCTTCGGACTGGATGATCTCCCAGATGCGGTCGGCCGCCTCCTCGGGATGGCCGGTCTCGTTCACGACGACGTGGTCGTATTCGTCGGCCTGCTCGATCCAGCGTTCCGCATCACGTCGGCGGCGTTCCAGGCTCGCTTCCGACTCCGAGCCACGCTCCTGCAGGCGGCGCGCGAGCGCCTCCATCGACGGCGGCATGACGAAGATCAGGAGTGCGTCGGGGACGAGCCGCCGGACGTTCCGCGCGCCCTCCGGGCTGATCGTCAGGATCGCGTCGCGCCCGGCGGCAAGGATGCCGCGCACCTGGTCGATCGGCGTCCCGTACCACTGGCCGTGGTTGTCCGCGTGCTCGAGGAGCCCGTCGTTGTCGCGGAGGTCGGCGAATGCCTTCTCGCTGAGGAAGTGATAGTGCACGCCGTCGATCTCGCCGCGGCGCCGTCGACGGGTCGTGGCCGTCACGATCGGGACGACCTGCGGGCGCTTGCGGGCGAGCTCCGCGACGATGGTGCTCTTCCCGACGCCCGACGGCCCGCTCACGACGACGAGCATCGGGTTCGGGAACGTCATCCGCTTGTCCTGGGTCACGACGCGACCTCCGCGCCGGTCCCTTCCGGCAGGCGCCCGGCCGGGACCCGCATCCCCGAGGCCTCGAGGCAGGCGGTGAGGTCCGGCGGCAGGGCACTCCACGCGAGCAGCCGAGCATTATCCGAGGGTCGTTCCAGACCGAGTCGAGCGGCGTGCAGGAACTGGCGCCGCAGGCCGCCCGGTCCCTCGCCGCCGCCGTAGCGCAGGTCGCCCGCGATCGGCAGCCCGAGGTACGCCAGGTGCGCGCGGATCTGGTGCGTCCGCCCGGTCCGTGGATGGAGCGCGAGCAGGGCGTAGCCGCCACCGGTCGCCAGCTGCTCGTAGTCGGTGACCGACGCTCGCCCACCGGCGACGACCGCCATCCGCTGGCGATCGCGTGGATCCCGCCCGATCGGCGCCTCGACGCGGCCGCGCGATGCTGGCGCCTCCCCGCGCACGAGGGCGAGGTACTCCTTGTCGACGGAGCGATCGCCGAACTGGCGCATGAGTGAGGCCTGCGCGGCATCGGTCTTGGCGACGACGATCAGCCCACTCGTCTCCTTGTCGAGCCGGTGCACGATCCCCGGCCGCCCGACGCCGGCGATCGATCCGAGCGGCTCGCCACGGTCGCGCGCGCGGCCGAGCAGCGCGTTGACGAGCGTGCCGCTGCCATGCGCAGCCGCCGGGTGGACGACGAGCCCGGCTGGCTTGTCGACGATCAGCATGTCGTCGTCCTCGTAGGCGACGGCAAGCGGGATCGACTCCGGGACGAGCGACTCGTCCGGCGGCGCGCTGAGGACGACGCTGATCCGCTCCCCGCCGGAGAGCCGATCGCTCGCCCGTCGCGAGCCGCCGTCGACGAGCGCGCGACCATCGGAGATCAGGCGCTGCGCATGCGCGCGGCTGATCCCTGCGACGGCGGCGACGGCGAGATCGACGCGGCCGGCCGGTGCGACGCCCTCGACCGTCCGATCGGCCACCGTCACGCGACGGGCTCGTCCTGGCGGCGCCGGCCCTCGACGAACGTGAGATAGGCGACGAGGAGCCCGATCCCGACAACGACGGCGGCATCGGCGACGTTGAAGGTCGGGAAGCGCCAGTCGCCGATCCCGACGCTGATGAAGTCGACGACGTACCCCTGGCGCACGCGGTCGGTCAGGTTCCCGAGCGTCCCGGCGAGGATGGTGCCGAGCACGATGTGGATGCCCGGCCCTCGGTCCCGGAACGTCCGGAAGAAGTAGCCGACCATCACCAGCGCCAGGATCGTGACCGGCAGGAACAGCCAGATGGCGCCAGGGAAGAGGCTGAACGCGGCGCCCGTGTTCTGGACGTACCAGATGCGCACGAAGTCCCCGAGCACGTTGAACGACTCGCCCGGCTCGAGGGTCGACACGACGAGCCACTTCGAGACCTGGTCGGCGGCGTAGATGACGACCGCCGTGGCCGCGAGGATGACTGCGGCCCTCAGCGACCCGTCGCGCTCGGTGCTGGACTCCACGGACTGCACTCTACCGGACGCGGCACTCAGGCACGGGCGACGGCCAGCTCGAGCGCGATGCCGTCGAGGGTCGCCGACTCGCGCTGATCCGCATCGTCGAGCGCAGCGGCCGAGGCGAGCTCCAGCTCCGTCGCCAGCAGCTCGTCGGCGAGCCAGTCGCGATGAGGCGCGAGGCGTTCGATCGCAGACGGATCGCCGCCGATCGACACCCGAACGCGATCGCTGATCTCATACCCGGCGCTTCGACGGAGGGCCTGGAGCCGATGCGCGACCTCGCGTGCAAGGCCCTCTGCCTCCAGCTCGTCGTCGAGTCCCGTGTCGAGCGCGACGAGCAGGTCCCCCTCCTCGGCAACCTCGTGCCCGGGGCGTGCGCGGGCGGTGAGCTCGAACTCGTCGGGCTGCAGCACGACGCCCCCGACCTCGACGGTCCCGTCGTCCCCAAGCGTCCATCCACCGGAGCGAGCCCCCGCCATGATCGCGCCGACGGCCGAGCCGTGGCGCGGCCCCACGATCGGCAGCAGCGGATACAGCCTGCGCTCGACCATCTCGGACTCGTCGCCGATGAGCTCCAGCGCGCGGACGTTCAACTCGTCGGTGACCTCGGCGGTCAGTGCGTCAGCGACGGTCGTGTCCGGTGACAGTGCGCCGCGCGCGGCTGCCGGCAGCTTGACCCGCGCGGCGCGCAGCGGCTGGCGCGTGCGGACGCCGGACGCCGCCCGAGCGGCACGGCCGAGGGTGACGGTCCGGCGCGCGAGATCGACGGCGGCCTCCAGATCCGGCAGTGACCGCCCCGCGACACGCTCCGGCACGTCGGTCAGGTGCACGCTGTCGGGCTGCGCGGCATCGACCGCGACCACGAGGTTCTCCCACATCGCGTCGGCGACGTGCGGCGTGATCGGCGCCATCAGGCGGACGAGGGTGGTCAGCACCTCGTGCATGGTGGCGTACGCCGCGCGCTTGTCCGCGTCGAGCTCGCCCTTCCAGAAGCGGCGCCGGTTGCGCCGCACGTACCAGTTCGAGAGCTCGTCGACGAAGCTCTCGATCGCCCGCGCCGCGCGCATCGAGTCGTACGCGTCGAGCGACGAGCGGACCTCGCCGACGAGGCCATCGAGGCGCGACAGGATCCAGCGGTCGAGGATCGTGCGCGAGGCGTCGACGCCATCGGCCTGGTCCGGGGTCCATCGGTCCAGGCGGGCGTAGGTGACGAAGAAGCCGTAGGTGTTCCACAGGGGCAGGAAGAAGCGACGCACGACCTCGTGGGCCGGCCCGAAGCCGAAGTTCAGGTTCGTCGAGGGATTCGTGGCGGCGAACATCCAGCGCATGACGTCGGCGCCGATGCGCTCCGCCGCGTCGTCGAACCAGATCGCATTGCCCTTGCTCTTGTGCATCTCCTCGCCGTGCTCGTCGCGCATGAGCGCGTAGG
>CBFGTN010000044.1:0-16162 GCA_965652075.1 uncultured bacterium | reverse complement strand
CGACCATCGGTCGGTCGCGGACGGCCTCGCGCAGGTCATCACGACCCACGACTGGCGCGCGCCGTATCTCGACGGCGCCCTCGCACCACGGGTCCAGCCATGACCGCCGTTGACCATCGCAAGCTCATCGAGCGCTTCGCCGAGGCGATGGACCGCCACGATTGGGCGAAGCTCGACGACACGATGCACCCCGACGTCGTGGTCGAGTACCCGCAGTCCGGCGAGCGCTTCGTGGGCATCGAGAACTTCCGCGGGCAGATGGAGACCTACCCGGACTTCGACACCGCCACGTCGCACCTCGAGGAGGTGGTTGGCGACGCCAAGTGGGCCCTCACACCGGCGTACACGCTCGTCAGGGTCGACGGCAGCGGTGACGAGGGGGTCGCGATCACGCGAGCCCGCTATCCGGACGGCAGCTGCTGGTGGGCGATCATCTTCTACGAGGTCCGCGACGGGCTGATCGCTCGCAACCGGACGTACTTTGCGCCCGACTTCGACGCCCCGGACTGGCGCGCGCCGTACCGCGACGGGGATCCGGTTCCGCCGCCTGAGCCGTGACCGACCCGATCACCAGCCCGGACTGGGACGTCACCGGCCCGATTCGGGGGGAGATCTACATGGTCTGGCTCAACGGCGACCGCCTCGAGATCGCCGGTCCCGACGGTGCAAAGCCGTGGCTCGTCGAGCTCCACGACGCCGAGCACCCCGTCGAGGTCGTCGAGCGCATCGTCACCGGGCTCGTCGGGCCGCCGGCGCTCGTTCACTCCACGTCGTGGCGCCGGGACGAGGCGGCGGTCATCCTGAGCTTCATCGTCGTCATCGGTCCGGAGCAGGCCTCGTCCTTCGACAGCGCGCCGGTCGACCGCGCCGAGCTGGCTCGCTCGAGCGCAACGCAGGCCCCGGCCAGCATCGAGACGGGGCAGGTGCTCGAGCACGCCCTTCGCCACCTTGCGTGGCTGGCGCAGGATGACGAGGTCGTGGCACGCACGCTCAGGCCGGAGTGGCATGCCGCGCTTCGCGACCGGGTGCCGGAGCCCTTCCGCAACCTCGCATGACGAGACCGATGGAGACGCGACGATGAACGACGAACCCCTGCACCTGCGCTGCGTCTGCGGCTGGGAGACCAGGGGCACCGAGGACGAGGTCGTCCAGGCCGCGACCGATCACGGCGTGAAGGTGCACAACATGCACCCGACCCGCGAGGAGGTCATGGCCATGGTCGTCCGGCACGGGGCTCCGCGGATCAGCTGACCGGGAAAGGTACCGGTCCGGGATCGGCAGAGGTCCGATGGAGGTCGGCGGTGCCTCCTGTCAACCTTCGACGATCATGACCGAGCTTGAGCTTGAGCTGGAGCTTGCCGCGCTCCGCAGGCGCCGCCAGACGTCGGGGTTCATGGTCTGGCTGCGCAGCCATCGTCCGTTCGACCGGCGCGCGATCCGCGAGCCGGATGAGCGCGACGACTACTGGATCCGGGTGCAGCAGCGCCTCGCCGAGAGCGACGTGTCCTTCCTGACCCGCTTCGACCCGTACGGCTCGCCGAGCGACCCGACGCCGGCCTTCGAGTAGGCGCCGCTCAGCGCCCGGAGCGCCACTTCGCGATCGCGCGCGGGCCGGCGCGCGACAGCCACGCACCCTCGACGAACGTCTCCAGCTCGTCCCGCGTCAGCTCGCCGATCCGCGAGCCGCGAACGAGCACCGAGGCGTGCCCGTCGAAGTGCGGCGTCGTGAAGAAGGGCAGCGACGTGTCCGACAGGATCGCCTCCTTCTCGAGCTCGCCGTCGACCCAGAAGACGACCACGTCGTCGTAGCGCTCCCCCGTCTCGGGATCGACCGCGTCGGGGCGCGGGTTGCGGAAGAAGAGGAAGCTGCGCCGGCTGACCTGGTACACCGTCGGGCTCGTCGACCCGCGGGCGCCACCGAGGGTCACGCCGGGCAGGGACCGCGCGATCTCGTGGATGTCATCGACGGTCGCCGGCCGGGCCATGAACCGATGCTACCGAGAACGCGACCGTCGAGCTGTCACGAACGCTCTCCACGATCCGGGCATGGACAGCCAGCCGCGCCTCGTCAGCGTGAACGCCTCCCTCAGTTCCGCGGAGCTCGGTCTCGAGGTCGAGATCCGGATCCGTCAGCTCGACGGGCGCTGGCTGGCCGTCGCCGACTTCGGCGATGAGCCGGAAGTCGGGATCGGCGCCACGCCGCGCGCCGCCCTCGCCGCCTCGCTGGCGACGCTGGGTGAGCGCGCGACCGCGGCGCTGATGGCCGACCCGCAGCTCTTCGGCGTCAGCGCCGCCATTCGCCAGACCGCCTAGGCGTCCGCACCGGCGTCGGGAGTGAACTGTGCGCGCGATGCCGCGACCCCTGCCGCGAGCTCCTCCGGGGTCGCGGTGCCGGACGCCTGGATCACGGCCGTCCACGCCTCGATCGACTCGCCCGAGAACGCGATGACCTCCGGAGAGCTCGCAGCGGCGACCGGGTCTCCGGTGAACCTGCCGCTGAGGTGGAGGCCCAGGCCCATCACCGCGCCGTCCCATCCCGGACCAACGTACAGGGCGCCGGCGCCGCTGCCGGCCATCTCGATCGGGACGGTGTGCTCGAGCTCGAGCGTCGTCGCATCGTCGCCGTCGGGCGTGAGGCGGACCTCGACGATGCTCGTCTCGCCGCCGAAGGTCGCGCGCAGCAGGCGCGGCGCGTCACAGCGCAGGATCCGGCCGCCGGCGTTGCCCTCGAGCTGGAAGTCGCCGCCCTCGCGCAGGTCGCCGCTGACGGGCATGAACCAGCGCTTCATCCGGTCCGGATCGGTCACGGCGTTCCAGACATCCTCGATCGGCGCGTCGTACTCGCGACGCAGCAGGACGCTCACGACCTCGCCGCTCTCGACCGAGCGCCTGCCGACCTCGCGGTGGATGGCGTCGATCTGATTGGTGGTGTCGATCATCGATTGGTCTCCTTCGGGTCGTCCTTCGTTGGGGTCGCAGCAGCCGTGCCGGCGGCGAGGCGGCGTTCGCGCCTGCCTCGGGCCAGCTCGGTGGCGAGCGCGTCGAGTGGCTGAGCCCAGAATTGCCTGAACTGCTCCAGCCACTCGTCCACGGCTTTCAATGGTTCGCCGTCCACGGCGTAGAGCCTCCGAGTGCCCTCCGGCCGCACCGTCGCGAAGCCGTTCTCGCGCAGGACGCGCAGGTGCTGGGACACCGCTGCCTGCGTGATGCCGAACTCGGCCTGGATCACGGCGGTGACGTCGCCGGCACTCATCTCCCCGCCGGCCAGCAGCTGGAGGATCCGCCGTCGGGTTGGGTCGCCCAGGATGTCGAACGCGTGCACCGCCGCATTCTTCACCCTGGACTTATATAAGTCAAGTCTTAAGGTCGCGGCTGCCGCCTAGACGAGGACGTGGTCCCCGACCTCCGGGACGAAGCTGAGCTGGATGCCGAGCGTGGCACGGAAGCCGCGGCTCGCGATCGGCAGGAGCCACGTCTGATCATCCGTCTGCTTCAGCGTGACGCCCGACCCGGACGTGTCCTCGCCGGTGTGCTTGGCGAGCCGCAGCTTCGGCAGCAGCTTCGCCTGCACGTAGCAATGGTCGTGGTGGATGATGTTGTCCGAGAAGCCGAGCCCGAACAGGTCGCGCTCGCCGACGTACGTCTCGAGCCGCATGACGAGGTCGTCGCGGCCGGTCGGGGACTGGCTGGAGTCGAGCCATCCCGCGTACAGCGTCCGCTCGTCACGATTCGGGCCGAGCCAGTCGAACGCGACCTTCTTGTCGTCGAGCTTCGCGCTGTTGAACGGCCCGTAGCAGTTCTCGCCGAGCTTGCTCTGGTTCCACAGCTCGAAGTCGACCCCGCGCGGCTTCAGCGAGACGCCGATGAAGAACTCGCTCTTCCCGATGAAGTCGCCACCGCTCGAGATCTCGGCGTCAACCAGCCGCAGGCGGGCGTGGATGTCGCCGTGGAAGAAGCGGATGGCGATCTCGAACGCCTCGCGTGACGTGATCAGCGAGTCCTCGCCGCCGTGGCACTTGTACACGTAGGCGATCGGCGCACCCGGCACGCTCGCGCTGTCGATCTTCACGAGCCCGTCACTGCGGTTGTAGTTCAGCCCGAACTCGCCCTCGATCGCGAACAGCCGATTCAGAAACGTCGCCGGGGCGACGCTGAAGGCCCGGTAGTTCGTCCCGACGACGCACAGGAGCCGATCGAGGGGGAACGCCTTGGCGAGGTTCTTATAGCCGGCGGGGTTCTTCGGATCGGCCTGGCTCTCGGGGTTGAACTTCTCGATCTCCGGAGCGGCCTCGAGGAACGGAAGCCACTTCAGGCTCTTCAGGCGCTGGAATGCGATTCCCTTGTGCGGCGTGCCAAGGGTCACGATCTTGTTCACGGCCTCGGCGGCCTCACCGGGCTTGTAGGCGACCTGGAGCGCCTCGCGCACGATGAGCCCGCCCATCGAGTGGGCGATGATGTTGACCTTCGGTCGGTCGCCGCCCGTCTTCATCGCGGTGAGCGTCCTGACCATCTCGATCAGCCGCTTCAGCGCGACCCCGTACTGCGGGAACGTGCGATCGTCGAGGTCGTAGTAGCGGAAGACCCACAACGTGCGCATCGGCTCGAGGTTGTCCTGGAGCGCGAGCGCCAGCGCGGGATCGACGACGATCTTGTTGCCGAAGAAGAACTCCTTCGGGAGCTTCGCGAGCGCCTTGTCGATGGCGCGCACCGGCTGATCCTTGTCGTAGTAGTTGATGATGTTCGTGGCATCCTGGTAGCGCCACCTCGACTTCATCATCCGCAGGATCAGGCCCTCGTAGATGTAGTTCTCGCCCTGTCGTTGCGGATAGACCGTGCCGTCGTTGAAGCCGTAGTACGTCTGCTTGCGCTCGTCCGCGACGCCGAGGCCGCCGAATCCACGGATGAGGATGATCGGCAGCTCGTCGCGGGTCGGCTCGGACGCGATCGCCATGGGGTGCCCTCCTGGATGTCGCACGAGCGAACGTAACGCCTGTGCCCCTCCGACGGCAAGAAATGCTTGACACCTCGCGACGGGCCTCGATACTCGGAGGCCTCCAGCTGCCCTGCCCCGAGCCAATGCGAGGTAGCGAGTCAGATGTTCGGGAACCCGGTCCGAGGCCGGATTCGCCCACCCGGCAGCCCGGTGAAGATCGGGAGCTTCCGCGTGACGAGCTCGTTCGCCGAGCATGTGGCGTCGGGCCGTGGCGAGGGCATCGATATCGGGAACGGGCGGTGCGGCGCACCGATTTTCGCGCTGGCGGACGGAAGGGTGACGCTGGCCGGCACGATCGGTGACGCCAAGGTCGTGCGCATCGAGCATCCTCAGTTCCCGGGACACGAGAGCGGGTACGCGCACCTTTCGTCGATCGCCCGACACATCAAGGTCGGCGTGCTCGTCAAGCGCGGCGAGCGCATCGGACGGCTCGGAAAGACCGGCGCCGACGCGTGCCACCTGCATCTCGGCCTCAAGCTCAACCTTGTCGAGGTCGACAGCTGGCCGCTCCTCGAGCAGAACCGCGACGCTCAGCTGCGGGGCGCGCTCGTCCGGCGCATCGTGAACCGCCAGGCGAAGACGCTCGTCGACGGCACGCGTCTGCGGCCGAGCCCGGGGACGCAGGATGAGCCGATCGCGGAGTTCGATGCAGGATTCGAGTTCGTGCCCGACTTCCTCGTCAAGGGCGGATTGGCCAACGGTTCGCGGCGGTGGTACGGCGGGTGGGCACGAACGCCGAGGGGCACCGAGTTCGGCTACATGTCCGAGACCGTGCTCGGCCGGCTGCGTCGCATCGAGAAGGTCAGCGGATAGCCACGACCGGATCCTGACATCGCGTGTCGCCATTTCGCGGCTAGCCTGTCGGCGTGACCGATGCACTGCGGGTGGTGCTGGAGCTCGGCCCGAAGGGAAAGCGGGTCGTGGCCGGAGCCATCGACTGGCCCGGGCTCGATCGATGGGGCAAGGACGAGGACAGCGCGATCGAGAAGCTGTCGTCGTACGCCTCGCGGTACGCGCCCGTCGCCGAACGCGCGGGGTTCGCCGACGACCTCTCGCGGCAGACGAAGCCAACCGTCATCGAGCGCTACGTCGGGAACACGTCGACGGACTTCTGGGGCATCGCGCACGTGACGTCCGAGACGGAGCGCGACGTGCTGTCGGAGGCCGACCTCGAGCGACGGCTCGGTCTACTCCAGGCCACGTGGGCGCACTTCGACGAGGTCGCGGCGCACGTCTCGAAGGAGCTGCGGCACGGGCCTCGCGGCGGCGGGCGGACGCGGGAGGAGATCGTCCGGCACACACTCGCCAACGAGCCGCACCAGTTCGCGCCCAAGGTCGAGGTGCGGAACCCGTACGAGATCGTCGTCACGCCGGACGGCCTGGCATTCCATCGCCAGGCGTACCTCGACGGGATCCGCGCGTACAACGCTGAGGGCAAGCCCGCCAGGAGCTGGTCGATCCAGTTCCTCATCCGCCGCAGCGCCCAACACATGATGGATCACGCCTGGGAGCTGGAGGACAGGGACCTCAACTGAGCTCGCCGGCTTGACGAAGCGAGCATCCCCACTGTGACGTACGAGGTCGAGCCCCGGCCCGACGGCGCTGTGGCGCGAGTCCGTGTCCAGGGCGACGCCGGAGGCCTCTACCGAATCGCCGCACCCGTGATGGGCGCGCAGGTCAGGCGCTCAATCACCGCCGATGTCGCTCGTTTGAAGCGGATCCTCGAGACGACCTGAGCCGTTCCGTCAGAACGCGCGCCAGCCCTCGCGCTCGGCCAGGACGCTGACCTCCGGCTGACCGTCGAACATGCTGCCGAGATCCTGCTGGACGCTCGGATCGCCGAGGAACTGCTGGAGCCCCTCGATGTTCGACCATCGGTCGACGGCCACGAAGGCGCCGGGATCCTGCGGATCGACGTAGGCTTGGTGCCCGATCGACCCGAGTGGCTCGCCCTGTGGACGGAGCCGGTCGACGATCGCGTTGTGAGCGTTCATCGCGGCCGACTGGTCGGAGTCCTTGAGCCGGCCGCGTACGATGGTGATGTACTGCATGGTGCCTCCGGGCGCGTGAGTTGGGTCTGCACCACTCATTGACGACATCCGGAAGGGAATCTGTGCGCAATGGCGGATCACCGTCCCTCGACGCCGCTCGACGCGGCGACGTTCGGTGCCCTCACCGAATCGCTCCGTCCTGATCTCCTCGTCCACTGCTACCGCTTCATGGGCGCCATGACCGATGCGGAGGACCTGGTCCAGGAGACGCTCACCAAGGCGTGGCGCGGACGCCACGCCTACCGCGGCGACGCCGGGCTTCGGACGTGGCTGCGGCGGATCGCCACGCGAGCCTGCCTCGACGCGCTGCGGGCGCGTCATGGACGGCGGACGCTGCCATCGGACGCGCAGGGTGGTCGCGGCGAGGTCCTGTGGCTCGAGCCGCTGCCCGACGACCTCCTGGCGGGCGTCGAATCGGACCCAGCAGCGACCTACGACGTGCGCGAGAGCGTCTCGCTTGCGTTCCTCGTCGCCCTCCAGCACCTGCCGCCGCGGCAGCGCGCGGCGCTCATCCTGCGTGACGTCCTTGCGCTCTCGGCGGCGGAGTCCGCGGCGCACATCGACGTCTCCGTCCCGGCCTTGAACAGCCTGCTGCACCGCGCGCGGCGGACGCTGCAGGGCCGATACGCCGGCCGGCCGTCCAGCACGATCCCCGACGCTTCGACCGGGCGACTGCTGCGCGCGTACGTCGGCGCCTGGGAGCGCGGGGACGTGCACGCGCTCCTTGCCATCATCCGCCGCGACGCGACGCTCGAGATGCCGCCCGTGCCGTACGCCGTCGTCGGCCATGCCGCGATCCGCGCGTTCCTATCCGGGACGATCCTGGATGGCACGCCAGATCGCTGGCGGGCCGTCACGACCGAGGCGAACGGCGGTCCGGCGGTGGCCCTCTACGAGCGCCAGGGCATGGCCCACGCCTTCACCGGTATCCAGCTCATCACCGTGCGCGAAAGCAAGGTTGCGTCGCTGGTCGCGTACATGGACCCGGCGCTCGCCTCACGGTTCCACCTGCCCCCGAAGTTGGTGGAGCGCTGAGCGCCTCTCTGTCGATTCGGCCAACGGTCGTTCGTCGGTAGGCTAGTGACACATGCGCACGGGAGGAGAGCCCACGATGTCCCAGTACCTGTTGTCCGTTCACACCGCCGAGGGCGCAGCTCGCCCGGAGAAGTCCGACGACGAAGCGCGTCGCGAGTTCGAAGGGATCGCACGGCTTGAGGCTGAGATGACCGCGTCCGATGCGCTCGTCTTCAGCGGCCGCCTGACCGAGCCCTCGGCCGCCACGGTCGTCAGCGCGCAGAACGGCTCGGTCGTGATGACTGATGGGCCATTCCTCGAGGCGAAGGAGGCGATCGGCGGCTTCTACATCGTGGATGCCGATGACCTCGACGCGGCGTTACGGTGGGCCGAGAAGACGAGCGCCGCGATCAGGATGCCAATCGAGGTACGTCCGTTCTACGACACCCGACAGGCTTGACGCACTGACATGCCGAAAGGGTTGACGGCTCGCGCGCGTCGGTGATGCTAGGCGCGTGGAACCGATTCGCTTTCGCGGCCAGATCCGGTACTGGAACCCGGAGAAGCAAAGCGGCCTCGCGGTCGCCGACATCCCTGCCGAGCACGTCTCGTCCATCGGGGGCCTGAAGCAGCAGCGCGTGCGCGGCACGATCGGTGGCGCAGAGTTCGCGTCGAGCGTCATGCCCGCGGGCGGCGGGCGCCTCGCGCTGAGCGTCAGCAAGGCGATGATGGGCGCCGCGAGCGCCGGCATCGGCGACGAGGTCGACGTCGAGCTCACTGGCATCGGCCGAGACTGATCGAGGTGACCGAACCGACCATCCAGGAGCGGGTCAGCGAGCTCGCGGATGAGCTCGGCATTCCCGGGGTGGCCGTCGGCGTCCTCCACGGCGAGGACGAGCTGTATGGCTATCACGGGGTCACGAGCGTCGACAACCCACTCCCCGTCGACGGGACGACGTTCTTCCAGTTCGGGTCGACGGGAAAGACGTACACGTCGGTCGCGCTCCTGCGGCTCGTCGAGGCGGGCAAGGTCGCCCTCGACGCACCGGTCCGGACCTATGTCCCCGAGCTTCGACTGCGCGACGAGCAGGCCGCTGAGACAGTCACCGTCCTCCAGCTGCTGAACCACACCGCGGGGTGGTCGGGCGACGACTTCAGCGACTTCGGTGACGGCGACGATGCGGTCGCGCGCTACGTCGAGCACATGGCGGACCTGCCGCAGATCTCGCCACCGGGGTTCGTCGTCTCCTACAACAACGCCTCGCTCAGCCTCGCCGGCCGGATCATCGAGAAGGTGACGGGCAAGCCGTACGAGCGCGCGGTCACCGAGCTCGTGCTCGAGCCGATCGGACTGCGAGACACGCTCTTCTTCCCGAACGACATCATGACCCGCCGCTTCGTCGTGGGGCATCGCACGGAGCAGGACGGCACGACCAGGGTCCTGCGGCCGTGGGCGATGGCGCGGTCGGGCAACCCGATGGGCGGCCTCTCCGCCACTGCGCCGGACCAGATCCGATGGGCGCGATTCCACCTCGACCGGGGCCGATCCGAGGATGGGACGCAGGTCGTGGCCGGCGACCTCATCGCCCGCATGCAGGAGCCGACCGTCCGCTGTGATGGGTCCGCGCTCGGCGACGCCGTCGGCATCTCCTGGCTGCTCTCCGACATCGGCGGGACGACGGTCGTCGAGCACGGTGGCTCGACGGTCGGGCAGTACACGGGCTTCACGATGGTGCCGGCGCATCGGTTCGCGATCATCTCGATGACGAACGGCGAGCCGAACGGGCACCTCTTCAACCGGCGGATCAAGGAGTGGGCGTTCGAGACCTTCCTCGGCCTGGTGGAGACCGATCCGGTGCCCGGGCCCCGATCGGCGGACGAGCTCTCCGCCTTCGTCGGCCGATACGAGACGGCGGCGGTGTGGATCGACGTCGTCGCCGACGGCGATCACCTCTCGGCGACGTTCCTGCCCAAGCCGGAGTACGTCGAGGCGCTCGGCGAGGATGCCGATTACGTCGAGCCGCCGATGGACGTCCGCTTCATCCCGGACTCCGATCGCTTCGTCTCCACCGAGGGCCCGAACGCGGGCGAGCGCGGGTTCTTCACCCGCGATCCGGACACGAACGCGGTCATCGGCATGCACGTGGGCGGTCGCTACTCGCCTCGCTCGGCGTGATGCGCACATCGAACGTCCCGATCCCGGAGCCCCACGTCGCGTCGCTGCTCGCCGCCGCCGGGCTCGGGTTCGTGCTGCCGCTGCGACTCCCGATCGGGCGCGCGACGGGTCGGAGGCTTGGCGTCCTCACGCTCGCCGCCGGACTCGGCCTGGTGGGATGGGCCGTGGCGTCCGCCGGCGACACGGACGTCGAGCGCGATGCGGGGCTCGTCACCGGCGGCGCATACGCCGTGACACGCAATCCGATGTACGTGGGCTGGTCGGCCGGCGTGCTCGGCACGGCGCTCCTGACCCGCTCCGCCTGGCTGTTGGCCGCGTGGGCCGTCGCCGTCCGCGCCCTCGACCGCGAGATCGACGTGGAGGAGCTGCGGCTCGCGGCCGCGTTCGGCGCCCGGTACGACCGGTATCGGGCGCGCGTGCCGCGCTACGGCATTCGCGCCGGCTGACTCGTCACCAGCCGACGCTGACGACGTCCACCGGCGCGGCGATGCCCTTGAGCTCGACCGACCGCTTGTCGACGATCGTGAACGATCGACCCGTCGCGTCGAGCGTGGCCTGGCTCACGAGAATCTCCGACGGGCCGGCCGCAGCACCGATCCGGGCCGCCTGGGTCACGCCGGTTCCGAGGTAGTCGGTCCCCGCACGCGTGGCCTGGGCGGCATGGACCCCGATCCTGACGGTCGGCGAGAAGCCCTCACGCTCACGATGGGCCGCGAGGCGACGCTGGAGGGTGACCATCGCCTCGATCGCGCGGGACGCGTCTCCGAACGCGAGGAAGAACCCGTCTCCGGTGTGCTTGACGACCTCCCCGCCGTGCTCGGCAACGACTGAGCGGACCGCCTCGTCGTGCCGGCGCAGGACCGCCTGCCAGGCCTCGTCTCCGAGCGCCTCGCCCAGCCGGGTGGAGTCGACGATGTCGGTGAACGCAAAGGCCCGCAGCTCGCGAGACCCCGCGGCCGATGTCGGCGCGCTTTCCGCGCCGATGCCGCTCGACTCCGCGAGCCCGTCGGCGCGACGCACCTCGAGCGTTGCGCCGAGCTGGTCAAGCGCCGCGCGGGCCGTCCGCAGCTCCATGGCCCCGCGATCTGGCTGGCCCTGGGCGACCAGCGCCTCGGCGAGGGCCAGTCGCGAACGGGCCGCCTCGTAGGGGGCGTCGATCGAGGTCCACGCCTCGACGGCGTCACGCAGCGAGCGCACCGCCTCACCGTCCTCCCCGGTTCGCAGCTGGAGCAGCCCGCGTGCGCTCGCGGCCGTCGCGGCGAGCGCGGCGCTGCCGTATCGGTCAGAGATCGACTTGAGCTCGTCGACCGCCCGTCGTGCCGTCTCCGCGTCGCCGGCAGCCAGGGCGATCTCGACCTGCGCGCTGAGCATCGGCACCCGGTACAGGGTCGAGCCCGGTGGAGAGTCCCAGTTCGGCGTCCTCGGAGGACGCTCGATCGCCTCACGGATGCCATCGGCGGCGACCTGGATCTGCCCCTCGGCGAGTCGCAGCAGCGACAGCGCCGGCTCGACGTGCGCGCCCATCGCGTTCGCCTGGACCAGCGCCTGCTCGGCGTCGGCGAGATCGCCACGGCGCAGGCGGATCTCACCGATGCGGTACATCGCCTTGCCGGCAGCTGCCGGGATGAAGCCGGCCAGCTCGGTGGCGGCCTGGCGCGCCTCGGCCTCCGCCTCGAGCCATCGACCGCGCAGCTCCTTGATCTCGGATCGATAGACGCGGCACATCCCCGGGTAGCCCGCGATCCCCTCGCGCTTGCACCACCGATCCTGCGCGTCGGTCCATTCGGCCGCGCGCGTCCACTCGCCGAGGTTGGCGCACGCGCCGATCGTCGTGCAGCAGATGCCGCCGGCGGTCTCCGGCTGGAGCTCGCCGCCCACCGCCGCGACGCTCGCCTCGTCGACCATCGCCATGCCCTCGGCGACCTTCCCGGCGGCGATGAGGCCGAAGCCGTGCTCGGCCTGCGCCATCGCGGCAAGGTCGCGGTCGCCCATGCGGGCGGCGATCCCCTCGGCCTTGATCGCCTCGGCCAGGGACAGCTCGGTGTCGCCGGTCAGCGCCGCGCGAAAGCCCTTCGTCACCGCCAGCCACCCGTGGCCGATGTTCTCCGGCACGCCGTCGAGCATGCGCTCGGCCCGCTGGATCCAGGCTCCGGCCATGGCATCGCTGGCCCGATAGGCGTTGTCGCGCGCGAGCTTGATGGCCACCGTCACCGCGGCTTCCACGTCTTCCGCCTTCGTGGCCGCGGCGTACGCGCGTTCGCGCAGCTCGATCGCGTGCTCGAGGCGTCCGTTCCACCACGCCGCATCGGCATAGGCGTCGAGGTCCGAGGGTCCGAGCCCGCCATCCGCGTCGGCCGCGGTCAGCTTCTCGAGCGCCTCGCCCCAGGCGTGCCGAGCGAGCGCCGCCCGGCCCTGCTCGGCGAGCGACTGTGCGTCGCCGGATGCCGTGTCAACGCTCGTGTCGCGGGCCATGGCGTCATTCTCGACCCGTCCCGCAACCGCGGTCACGCCGGCGTCGCGAAGACCTCCTGGCCCTCGACGAACGTGTGTCGGACCGTCGCCTCCCCGATCGGACCGGCGTCGGCCGCCCGCAGGTCCCGGTCCATGACGACGAGGTCCGCGAGCTTGCCGACCTCGATCGTGCCGGTGTCGGCATCGAGATGGTTCACGTACGCGCTGCCGATCGTGAACGCGCGGAGCGCCGCATCGAGGCTGAGGCGCTCGTCCGGCAGGAACGGCGCGACGTCCCGGGTCTCGGGCGCGACGCGGGTGAGCGCGACCTCGATCTCCAGGAGCGGGTTGGCGGTGCTGACCGTCCAGTCGCTGCCGCCCGCCAGCCGTGCGCCCGCGCGCAGCAGGCTCGCGAACGGGTACTGCCAGCCAACGCGGTCCGGACCGAGTGCCGGGATCCGGAGATCCCGCATCTGGTCGTCGTCCGAGGCCCAGAACGGCTGCATGTTGGCGACGACGCCGAGCCGCCCGAACCGCGGCACGTCGTCGGGATGGACGACCTCGATGTGGGCGATGTGGTGCCGCCCATCGGACGGGCCGTTCTCCGTGCGTGCCGCCTCGACCGTGTCGAGGGCGAGCCGGACGGCACCGTCGCCGATCGCGTGGAAGTGCGCCTGGAATCCTCGACGGTCGAGCTCGATCACCGCCGCTCGGAGCAGCTCCGGATCGATGAACGGCTGGCCCGCCTCCTCCGAGCCGGTGTAGGGCTCACCCATGAGGGCGGTCCGCGACTCGAGGATGCCGTCGAGCATCAGCTTCACGCTGTCGGCTCGGAGGCGCCCGACGCGAGACTCCGTCCGCTGGCGCTCGAAGTCGTCGATCTGCTCGAGCCCCGCCTCGCGCTCCCACCAGAGCGCGGCGACGACGCGGGCGGTCAGCCAGCCGGCATCGGCCGCCTCGCGGTAGGCCGCGAGCGCATCGGGCTCGACATGGGCGTCCTGCCAGGCGGTGATGCCGAGCGCGTGGAGGCGGCGCTGGGCCGCGCGAAGGCCGTCGAGGAGCTCGGCGTGGGTCGGCGACGGGACGTGGCGCGCGACCAGGTCGATCGCGTAGTCGTGCAGCGTTCCCGTCGCCGCGCCCCCCTCGTCGCGAACGATCCGGCCGCCGGGCGGGTCCGGTGTCGAGCCGTCGATCCCGCCGATCTCCAGCGCCCTCGAATTCACCCACGCGACGTGGCCGTCGTCGCTCCACAGCAGCGCGGGACGGTCGGGAACGATCGCGTCCACAGTCCAGCGCTCGGGCTCGCCGCGCGGGAACGCCGTCAGCGACCAGCCTCCGCCGCTGACCCACGGGCGATCCGGGTTCGATCGGGCATACGCCGCGATGGCCACGAGGTACGTCGCGGCGTCCTCGTCCACGTCGTGGAGGTCGCAGAGCGCGGACAGCAGGCCGCCGTCGATGGGATGGACGTGCGCGTCCTGGAAGCCCGGCAGCAGCGTCTCGCCACGGAGCTCGACGGTTCGTGTGCGCGCGCCGATGAGCTCGCGCACCTCGTCGGCGCTTCCGACGCGGACGATCCTCCCGTCGTGGACGGCCACCGCGTCTGCCGGTGGCGCGCCGTCGACCATCGTCTCGACACTCGCGCCGATGAACGCGAGGTCCGCGTGGTCGCCGATCACGTCGCTGCCTTCTTCGGCTTGAGCGAGCCGGCGTACTCGCAGCTGCGGTCGAACCAGGGCGTGAGCTCGTCGAGGGCGTCGTACGACTCGAGGACCGCGTCGCTGATCACGGTGAGACCCTACCTGAGCGGCCGCATGACCGATGACCCCGTGCGGCGCGCCGCACGGGGTCGGAGCACATGCTCAGCGCGCCTACGGGCTGGGTTGTGGCTCGGCGCAGGTCGCGCACAGGGTCAAGGCGAACGCCTCAACCAGGGCCCTGGCGTTGTACTGGTCGGGAGGCCTCCAGGCAGCCACGATGTAGATCTCTCCACCCTCGGCCGGGGCCGGTTCCGTCCACAGCTCGTCGAGCGTCTCCCCGCGTTGCCACGACGTGAAGAACGTCTGTGTGTCGTCCAGGAACCCGATGAAGATGCCTGGATGGCGCTCGTGCTCGTGGAAGGCCGGCTCGATGCGATCGTCGAGGTTGTCGCACGGTTCGGTGTTGACCTCGCAGTAGGCCTGGACCCACGTCTGCAGCGTCGTCCCCGCTTCGACCGGTACGGTCCACGAGGCGATGTAGATCGAGTTGTCCGCAGCCACGAAGCCGTCCTGGCCGATGTTCACGAAGGAAGCGGCGTCCGCGTCGAAGTCCCATGCACGACGGGCCGGCCGCACCGACCAGTCCGCTGGATGGCTGATCACGGATCCGTAGATCGACGAGGTGTACTGCTCCCACTCGGACGTGTCGATGGGCGTCGCGGCAGGGGTCGGCGTCAAGGTCTGTGACTGCTCAACCGACGCGGGAGGGCTCGAGTTGGGCTCGTTACCGATGCCACCCTCGCGCCCGAGCACGTAGATGGCACCCCCGATCGCGACCGCGGCCAGCACGGCCGCCGTCGTGTAACGCATGAAGGGGCTCATGGGTGGCAACCTCCACGGGACCAGCGGGCCCCGTTCCTGGTTCGTCGTCTCGATGCGGGCAAGGGCGGCCTCGACTGCCTGATCGGGGGCGTAGTTCGGCCCTTCCTCGAGCCACGTCCGGGCGGCGCGTTCGAGCGATCGATCGTCGGTCATGCGAGGTGTCCTTCCCGGGCAAGTGGCTCCGTGACTGCCGTCAAGGCGTCACGAAGCTTTGCGGTGGCGTAGTGGAGTCGCGACCGGGCCGTGCCAGCCGGAATCTCGAGGAGCTCGGCGATCTCGACGAGCGGCAGCCCGACGTAGTGGTGCAGGACGAACACCGCCCGCTGCTCGACAGTCAGCTTCCGGAACACCCGCTCCAGCTCGTCGCGATCGGCGATCGTTGACGTGCCATCCGGCGTGCTGGGTTGGTGCTCTGGAGGGAGGACGGTGACGAAGTCACGCCACGGGCGAGCGCGTCGATGCTCGTCGTAGCAGGCGTGAACGAGGATCCGATGGACCCAGGCCTCAAATCGGTCCGGGTCTCGCAGTTTGGGGAGCCGGCGCCAGGCGATCACGAGGGCGTTCTGCAGCGCGTCCTCCGCAAGGCCCGTGTCGCGCAGGATCCGGAAGGCGACCGCGTAGAGCGAGTCGCTGACCTGGTGCACCAGGACGGCGAACGCCTCGCGATCGGCCCGACGGGCCTGTTCGACCAGGGCTCGGTCCACCTTGACCCTCCGGCGGTGGCGCGGCGTCAGCGCCGCGACCTACACCTTATGACGGGTTCCCACCGGCCGAACGTTCACTCCCGAGGAAGCGCCACATCGACAGCCCCCAGATCGGCAGCAGGACGAGGTAGGCAAGGCCCCCAACGACGAGCGTCTCGACGCTCCCCGCCACCAGCATGCCGATCGCGGCG
>CBFGTN010000043.1:0-16264 GCA_965652075.1 uncultured bacterium | reverse complement strand
AGGTCCTGGTCGTCGACGACGACCTGAACATCCAGCGCGTCCTCGTCTTCACCCTGAAGCAGGAGGGATACGAGGTGCACGTCGCGTCCGACGGCCAGGCGGGCGTCGAGATGGCGGCGAGCATCGTCCCCGACCTCATCCTCATGGACGTGGCGATGCCCGTCCTCGACGGGTACGCGGCGACCCAGCAGATCCGCGCCTCCGAGTCCGGCGCGCGCACCCCGATCATCATGCTCACCTCCGACGCCGACGTGGAGCAGCGGGTCAAGGGCCTGCGCGCAGGCGCCGACGACGACATCGTCAAGCCCTTCCATCCACTCGAGCTCATCGCCCGGATCAAGGCCCTGCTCGCGCGCGCCGGCGGCGGGCCGGCGAAGAAGGCCGCGGAGAAGGCGACCCTCGGCCGGCTGGCCTGCTTCTATCCCGCGAAGGGCGGGGTGGGGAACACGACGATCGCGATCAACACGGCGATCGCGCTCGCGCAGCGCCAGCGACGCAAGACCGCCCTCTTCGACGCCAACCTCCAGTTCGGCGACATGCGCGTCTTCCTCGACCTCGCACTGAACTCGTCGTCGATCGTGAACGCGATCACGGAGCCGGCCCTCGACGACGAGCTGTTCAAGAAGCTCCTCGTCAGCCATCACGGCGGGATGGAGCTGCTCCTGGCGCCGCCGAACCCGGAGTCCGCCGACATCGTGGTCGAGCGGCAGCGCGCCGATCCGGCCTCGCTCACGAACATCCTCGCCCTGCTCCGCCGCGCGCACGACTACACGATCGTCGACATGGCGAAGGCGATCGACGACTTCAATCTCCAGCTCTTCGACGAGGCCGATCTCATCTTCGTGGTCATGACCGCGGACCTGAGCTGCCTGAAGAACGTCCGACTCGTGCTCGAGGTCATGGACTCGCTCGGCTACGAGCGGGGCAAGATCCAGCTCGTGCTGAACCGATCGAACGCGTACACCGGGATCAACGTCGACAACGCGGAGTCCGCGCTCGGGCGCAAGATCGACTACCAGATCATCAACGAGTACCGCGGGGCGATCAGCGCCCTGAACTCCGGCGAGCCGTTCATGGCGTCGCGCCCGGATGGTCCGCTCGGGACGAGCGTCAGCAAGTTCGCGCGCGAGCTCGACGCGATCTTCGCCGAGGAGGCCGTCCCCGCGCGGGTCTGAGGCTCGCGCTCGGTAAGCCCGTCCTAACCCCTCGGTAATCCCGCGCTCCCTAGGCTGGCAGCGCCGGTCGCCGCTGGTAGTAGGGAGGCGAGCAGGCAGGCGACCGGCACTGCACGGCTTCACACACACATCGCCTCCCGCCAGGGGCGTGCTTATGCTCGCGACAGCGCTCAGCGCCTCGATCGTCGGGGTCGACGGCGTGCCGGTTCGGGTCGAGGTCGACGTCTCGTTCGGCCTCCCCGGACTGACAATCGTCGGCCTCGCCGGCAGCGCGGTGCTCGAGGCCCGCGAGCGCGTCCGTGCCGCCCTCCGCAACTCCGGCTTCGAGGTCCCCGCGCGCCGGATCACGGTGAACCTCGCCCCGGCGGACCTTCCCAAGGAGGGCACCGGCCACGACCTGGCGATGGCCGCGGCGATCCTCGTCGCGTCCGGACAGCTCGACGCCGATCTCGGCGGCGTCGCGCTCATCGGAGAGCTCGCGCTCGACGGGTCGCTCCGGCCGATCCCGGGCGCGATGGCGCTCGTCGCTGCGGCCGGGAGCTCTGGCGTCAGCGAGGCGATCGTTCCGGCACGGAATGGGCCGGAGAGCGTTGTTGTGGGCGGGATCGTCGTCCGCCCGGCTGCGTGCTTCGCCCAGGTCGTGCGCCACCTGGCCGGCATCGAGCGCATCGAGCCGATGGTGAGCGTGGCGCCCGCCGGGTCGCCATCCCGCCCGGACGACGCGCCGGACCTGTCGTCGGTCGTCGGGCAGTCCGTTGGTCGTCGCGCGCTCGAGGTCGCGGTCGCCGGGCGGCACAACCTCGCCTTCACCGGCCCACCAGGCGTCGGCAAGACGCTCATCTCGCGCGCTGCGGCCGCGCTCCTGCCACGGCTCCGGGAGGAGGAGGCAGCGGAGGTGAGCCGCATCCACTCCGTCGCCGGCGTGGCCGATCCCCGCGCGCCGCTCTCGCGGTGGCCTCCCTTTCGGGCGCCGCACCACACGATCTCGATCCAGGCGCTCGTGGGCGGAGGGCCGCGGATTCGACCCGGAGAGGCGAGCCTCGCCCACCACGGCGTGCTCTTCCTCGACGAGGCTCTCCAGTTCCGGTCCGACGCGATCGATGCGCTCCGCGGCCCGATCGATGCCGGCACCGTGGTCATCGCCCGGGTCGACGGCGTGCTGGCCCTGCCGGCGCGCTTCATGCTGCTGGCCGCGTTCAACCCGTGCCCGTGCGGCTGGTTCGGGGTCGACGGTCGCGAGTGTCGCTGCGAGGACGGGGTGCGGCGTCGCTACCAGGCGCGCCTGTCGGGACCGATGCGCGACCGCCTCGACCTCGTCGTGCACCTCGAGCCGATCGTCCGGTGGGCGCGGCGCGGCGCCGCCGAGTCGACGGCCAGCGTCGCTGGCCGGGTGGAGCGAGCGACCGCAGCTCAGCTGGCTCGACAGGGCCGCCCGAACGCCGAGCTCGCGCCCTCCGACCTCGATGCCGACCACGGGTTCGGCGGTCCGCTGCTGGACCTCCTCGAGCTGCGCGGCCGCCAGATGGGGCTGTCGCTTCGCCGCCTCCATCGCGCCGCCCGCGTCGCCCGCACGATCGCCGATCTCGGCGGCAGCACCCATGTCGAACGCGACCATCTCGACGAGGCGCTTCAGCATCGACCAAAGGAGATCGCGGCGTGATCGGCGTCGGGACCGGACCGCCGTCGCGCGCCGCTCGCGCGCCTCGTGCGAGCGAGCGCGAATGCTGGATCGCGCTCTCGCTCGTCTCGGGGATCGGACCGGCCGGGTTCGCGCAGCTTCTCGACCGTCACGGCTCTGCGGCCGCCGCCTGGGAGGCCGGTCCGTCGGGCCTGGACGGCATCGGTCGTCTCGGACCCGGCGCGCAGCAGGCCATGGCGGAGCTGGCGCGCGAGAGCCCGCGATCGATCGTCCGCCACGTGACCGAGCGGACTGGCGCCGCGGGTGGCCGCATCGTCACGGGGCTCGACGACGACTACCCGGTGGCGCTGCGGACGCTCGACCCGCGGCCGGCAACCCTGTTCGTGGCCGGCGACGGCACGGCGCTGCTGGAGCGAGCGGTTGCGATCGTCGGCACCCGTCGCGCGTCGGGGTACGGCCTGTCGACGGCCTCCGACCTCGGCGACGCGCTCGCGCGCGCGGGGATCGTCGTCGTGTCCGGGCTGGCGCTCGGTGTCGACGGCGCCGCGCATCGTGCCGCGCTGAACGCAAACGGTCGCACGATCGCGGTGCTGCCGTCGCCGTTGAGCCGGATCTACCCCCCGCGCCACCGCGGCCTGGCACGGGACATCGTGCGTGCCGGCGGCGTGCTCGTCAGCGAGGTCGCCATCGGCGCGCCGGTCGGCCGGCCCGACTTCGCCCGGCGCAACCGGATCATCGCCGGGCTGAGCGAGGCCGTCGTGGTCGTCGAGGCGCCGGACCGATCGGGCGCGCTGCTCACCGCCGCGGCCGCCGTCGCGACCGGCCGGGAGCTGTACGCCGTGCCGGGGCAGATCGACGCGCAGGCGGCGCGGGGCTGCAACCGGTTGATCGCCGACAACGACGCGGTGATCGTGACCTCGGTGGGATCGCTGCTGCGGCAGATCGGCCTCGCGCACGACCGCAGGCCGCCCGCCGTCAGCGCCCTCTCGGAGGTCGAGGGCCAGGTGCTGCGCCGGCTCCTCGAGCGCAGCGGCTCGATCGAGGAATTGGTTGACCGCACGCACCAGCCGGCCGCATCCGTGGCGAGCGCATTGACGCTCCTGGAGGCTCGCGGCCTCGTGAATACGTTCGGCGGAGCGACGTTCCACCCGACGCTTGGCGCGCGACGGCTCGCGGGCGTCGTCTGACACGGATGGTAGGCATGGGCTATGCTCCGCCCAGTACTTGACGCCGCCCGCGTGCCCACAAGGGCGGTACGGAATCCCCACGGAGCCTGTGTATTGCGTCCGATACGAACCGAGCGCGCGGCTCATGCCGCCACCCCGTTCGCGTCGCTTGGCAAGCTGCTGAGCAGCCATCGAGCCATCACCCGAGTCTCGCTGGCAGCACTCTCGTTCACCATCCTCGCCGCCTTCAGCCAACAGCCGGCCGTTCAGGCCGGCCCGGAGGCGACGCCGGTCCTCCCGGAGTCGCTCCTCCCGCTGAGCGTCGGCACCGCCGTCGACACGATGGCGCCGATCACGATCCCGTTCGAGTCCGCCATGGACGCCGCGTCCGTGGAGTCCGCCTTCCAGCTCCTGCCTGCACAGCCCGTCCAGCTCGCATGGAACGAGGCGAAGACGGAGCTGACCGTCACGCCCGATCGACACTGGCGCACCGATGAGCGATACCTCGTCGTCGTCGGCACCGGGTCGGCAACCGCAGACGGCGCGGCCGTGCGCTCCGCTCAGCGATTCGCGTTCACCACGCTGACGGCGCCTGCCGTCATCGACTTCCAGGTGCATCTCGCCGGCGCCGACCTCGCCGCGGCAAAGGCCCAGGCGGCTGCCAAGAAGGTCACCACCCGCAGCGCGGTGATGGCCGCCGACACCGGTACTCGCGTCGAGCGGGGCACGAGCGGCCAGCCGATTGGCGAGGGCGCCACGAGCCGACCGCCGACGAGAACGGCCACGAAGGTCAGCGCCGAGACGGCGATCTCGATCGACTTCAGCGTCGCGATGGACCGTGCGGACGTCGAGGAGCGCTTCTCGATCGCCCCGTCGGTCGGCGGGAGGCTGAGCTGGCGCGAGGGGAGCCTCGTCTTCACCCCGAAGCAGCGCCTCGAACCCGGGACGCGCTACACGATCAGCGTGACCGGTTCGCACGACCTCCGAGGCAACCCCCTCGGCGGCGACGCGAACTTCTCGTTCGTCGTCATGTCGAGCGCGCAGCTGACGAAGACGGCGCCGGGCCTGAACGCGGAAGGGGTCGAGCCGACGACGAGCCTGTCGATGTGGTTCAGCCACCGCATGGCGCGCAGGGCGACGAGCGACGCGCTGCGCGTGACCGACAAGGCCACCGGGCTCGAGGTCGCGGGGACCACGAGCTGGAACAAGGCATCCACGCAGCTGACCTTCACGCCGGCGCAGCCACTCGCCGCCGGCCACGCCTTCGAGGTCACGCTCGGCAAGCGCGGGCTTGACGCAGACGGCAACGCGGTCAAGGCGACGTGGGCCTTCAGCACGAACGCGATGGTGGCCGTCGCCGCGCCGCCTCCAACGACCACGACGACGCGCGTGGCGATCCCGCCGGCAGCCCCGGCAACGAGCCTGGCCGGCTACGCCCTGAACCAGGTGAACGCCGCGCGTGCCGCGTACGGATTCCGACCCCTGGTGCTCGACGCGAGCATCTCGGCGGTGGCGGCGTCCCACGCGATGGACCAGGCCGTGAACAACTACTTCAGCCACTACGGACGCGATGGCAGCACGCGCGAGACGCGGCTCCGGCGCGGCGGGGTGAGCTTCGGATGGTCGGGCGAGAACCAGTGCTACCACGTCGGCATGAGCCAGCAGGCAACGCTGAACTGGTGCCATGCCCAGTTCATGGCCGAGCCGTATCCCGGTCAGTTCAACCACATCGCGAACATCCTCAACCCGAACGCCCGACGGATGGGCGTCGGCATCGCCCAGGTGGGCGGGAAGATCGTCATCGTCTGGGACTTCACCGACTGAGCTTGCGCGGCCGCGTCGCCGGCCAGCGCCGCGGTCGGCGGGCGCGCGTTCGGATTCGCCGCTCGGCGGACGGGCGCCGGAACCCCCGGAGGCCGGTGCTACACTCCCTGACCGTTATGACGCGGACCATCGGAGGCTGAGCGATGGCGAAGCCGCTCGTCATCGTCGAGTCGCCCGCCAAGGCCCGGACGCTCGCGCGCCTGCTCGGCGACGAGTACCGCGTCGAAGCCAGCATCGGCCACGTGCGCGACCTCCCCGAAAACGCGAGCGAGGTCCCGGCCGAGATCAAGGACAAGCCGTGGGGGTCGATGGCGATCGACGTCGACAACGGCTTCCGCCCGTACTACGTCGTGGCGCGCGAGAAGGCCGGTCGCATCCGCGAGCTTCGCTCGGCGGTCAAGGACGCGCCCGAAGTGCTGCTCGCGACCGACCCGGATCGCGAGGGCGAGTCGATCAGCTGGCACCTGCGCGAGGTCCTGAAGCCGCAGGTGCCGATCCGGCGCATCGTCTTCCACGAGATCACCGAGGAGGCGATCCGCCAGGCGATCGAGGACTCGCGCGACATCGACCTGAAGCTCGTCGACGCGCAGGAGAGCCGGCGGATCGTCGACCGCCTGTACGGATACATGGTCTCGCCGGTGCTGTGGAAGAAGGTCCAGACCGGCCTCTCCGCGGGGCGCGTGCAGAGCGTCGCGGTGCGCCTGGTCGTCGAGCGCGAGGAGGAGCGCGGCGCGTTCCGCAGCAGCGCGTACTGGGATCTGGCCGCGCGGATCCGGACGTCGCAGGTCGCGTTCACGGCGCGCCTCGAGCGCATCGGCGATGACCGGATCGCCGCCGGACGAGACTTCGATCCGCAGGGGCGGCTGAAGTCCGATGCTGTCCGTCGACTGAGCGAGGCCTCCGCCCGGCGCCTGGCCGACGCGCTTCCGGAGGCGCTGCCGTGGCGCGTGACCTCCGTCGACGAACGGCCGGGGACACAGCGTCCCTCGCCGCCGTTCACGACCTCGACGCTGCAGCAGGAGGCGAACCGCAAGCTCGGATTCTCGGCGGATCGGACGATGAGCGCCGCCCAGCGCCTGTTCACCGAGGGCCTGATCTCCTACCACCGGACCGACTCGACGACGCTCAGCGAGCGGGCGCTGGGAGAGGCGGCCGGAGCGATCCGCAACCTGTACGGCGGCGAGCACTACGGTGGCCCGCGGCAGTACCGGACGACGGTGAAGAACGCCCAGGAGGCGCACGAGGCGATCCGGCCGACGGACTTCGGCCAGACGCCGAGCGCCGTCGAGCGCCGAGTCGGCTCCGACGAGCAACGCCTGTACGACCTGATCTGGAAGCGCGCGGTCGCATCCCAGATGGCCGACGCGCGCGTGCTGCGCACGACGCTCGAGATCACCGCCGATGGGCCGGACGGTCCGGCGGTGTTCACCGCGTCGGGCAGGGCGATCCAGTTCGCGGGCTACCTTCGGGCGTACGTCGAGGGTTCGGACGATCCTGCCGCCGAGATCGGGGACCAGGAGACCCTCCTCCCGACGCTCAGCGTCGGCGACCTGATCACCGCGGACGGACCGATCGCCCTCGAGTCGCTCGAGCCGGACGGGCACGAGACGCTCCCGCCGGCCCGATACACCGACGCCTCGCTCGTGAAGCGCCTCGAGGACGACGGCATCGGGCGTCCGTCGACCTATGCATCGATCATCTCGACGATCGAGCGCCGCGGCTACGTGTGGCGCCAGGGCAAGGCGCTCGTGCCGAGCTTCACCGCGTACGCCGTCACCCGACTGCTGAAGGAGCACTTCGCCGCGCTCGTGGAGCTCGGCTTCACGGGGCTCATCGAGGAGGGGCTCGATGAGATCAGCAAGGGCGAGCGCGACCGCACCACGTTCCTCGCGGAGTTCTACGACGGGGGCGGATCTCGACGCTGGCCCGGCCTGCGCAGCCTCGTCGAGAACCAGGAGCAGATCGACTATCCGGTGATCGCGCTCGGCACGCACCCCGAGCGCGAGGCGCCGGTCGTCATCCGCATCGGGCGCTTCGGCCCGTACGTCCAGGTCGGGGAGGGCGACGACGCGATCACGGCGTCGATCCCCGACGACACGCCACCGGCCGACTTCACGCTCGAGCGCGCGGTCGAGCTCGCCGAGGCCCGGGCGCGCGGGCCGAACCAGCTCGGAACCGATCCCGCCACGCAGCTGCCGATCTACCTCATGACCGGCCGCTTCGGACCCTACGTCCAGCTCGGCGCGACGCCGGAGCGGGGAAGCGCCGAGAAGCCGCGCCGAGCCTCACTCACCCGTGATGACGACCCCGCGACGATGACCGTCGAGCGGGCCCTCGAGCTGCTCGCCCTGCCGCGGCTCGTCGGCCGCGATCCCGACTCCGGTGAGGACATCGTCTCCAACTTCGGCCGTTACGGCCCGTACGTGAAGCGCGGCGACGAGTTCCGATCGCTGTCGAGCGACGCGGACGTGTTCACCGTGACGCTGGAGGAGGCGACCGAGCTGTTTCGGCAGGAGAAGCCGTCGCGGCGCGGCGGCAGCCGTCGCGTGCTGCGCGAGCTCGGCGCCCATCCCACCTCAGGGGCGGCGGTCAGGCTGCTCGAGGGCCGATACGGCCCGTACGTGACGGACGGCACGACGAACGCGTCACTGCCGAAGGATGTGGATGGCGACACGCTCACGCTCGAGGCGGCAGTCGGGCTGCTCCAGGCGCGCGAGGGGGCGCCCGGGCGCGGACGGCGAACGACGGCTCGACGCGGCGGATCGGGGCGGCGAGGCACGAAGCGGACGGCCGCCGGCGATCGTGGTGACTGAGGCCGCCCGAACGGAGCTGTCCCCGGATGCGCGGCTGGCGGTGGACTCGTTCCTGGAGTCGCTCGCCGGGCGCAACGCCTCGCGAGGCACGATCACCGAGTACCGCAGGCACACGACCGAGTTCCTGGCGTTCCTCGCCTCGCGCGGGGTCGCGTGGACCGAGCCGGACCGAGCGACGATCCGGGCCTACCTCTCGAGCCTCGCCGATCGTCGCCTGTCGCCGAGCTCGGTGGCCGGTCGCCTGGCCGCCGTCCGCTCCCTCTACCGGCACGCGTTGCGCAACGGGCGCATCGAGACCGATCCGCTCGCCGGTGTCCGCGCCCCGCGCCGGCCGGGCCGGCTGCCGCGGGTGCTCACGATCGACGAGGCCGCCTCGCTCGTCACCGCGCCCCGGCGCATCCGCGCCCGTGACGCGGCCCTCGCCCGGCGCGACGCCGCCATGCTCGAGCTGCTGTACGCCACGGGGATGCGGATCAGCGAGCTGGCGGGCCTGACGCTGGACCGGATCGACCTCGTCCGACGTCGGCTGCGGGTGGTCGGCAAGGGCAACAAGGAGCGCCAGCTGCTGTTCGGCGCGCCGGCGGCCTCCGCGATGCACGGGTACCTCGCCGAAGGCCGTCCGCTGCTCGCGGGCCGCGGAAGCGCCACCGGCGCCATCTTCCTCAACGCCAACGGGGGCCCGCTCAGCGCCCGCGGCGCTCGCATGGTGGTCGACCGCTGGGTGCGGGCGGCCGGTTCGCCGACCCGAACGAGCCCGCACACGCTGCGCCACTCGTTCGCGACCCACCTGCTCGAGGGCGGCGCCGACCTGCGAGTCGTGCAGGAGCTCCTCGGGCACGCGAACCTGCAGACGACACAGGTCTACACCCACCTGTCCGACGCCGCCCTGCGCAGCGCCTATCGCGAGGCGCACCCGCGCGCCGTGCGGTCGGGCGGCGGGCGGGCGGGACGGTGACGCGGGGCGAGGTGCCCGTCGGGGGGACGCCCTCGGTCGCTCCCGAGCCAGAGCCGACCGGCGAGCCGCGGGACTCGGTCCCCGTCGGGAGGGTCCTCGTCACCGCCAGCCTCATTCTCACCGGCGCGGCGCTGGCGAGCCGGATCCTCGGCTGGATCCGGCTGCTGGTCATCGGCTCGCACTTCGGGGCGAGCAGCGAGCTCGATGCCTACTTCGCCGCCTTTCGCATTCCGGACGCGATCTTCCAGCTCGTCGTCGCCGGCGCGTTGAGCGCGGCGCTGATCCCGGTGTTCTCCAGCTACCGCGCCCGGGCCGACGAGGCCGAGGCGTGGAAGCTCGCGAGCAGCGTCATCAACCTCGTGCTGATCGCGCTCATCGTCATCAGCGCCTTCATGGCGATCTTCGCCCCCGTCTTCGTCCCGATCGTCGCGCCCGGCTTCGATGAGCCGACGACCGAGCTCACGGTCCGGCTGACGCAGATCATGCTCGTCAGCCCGGTGCTCATCGGCATGGGCGCGGTCGTCAGCGGGATCCTCAACAGCTACCAGCAGTTCACGATCCCGTCGCTCGCGCCGCTCGCGTACAACCTGGTGATCATTGGTGCCGCGATCTTCCTGGCGCCGATCATGGGCATCGAGGGCCTCGCGGTCGGCGTCGTCATCGGCTCCGCGGCGCACCTCGCGATCCAGCTGCCGAGCCTCTCCAGGGTCGGCCGGCGCTTCGAGCTGCGGATCGACATCGACCATCCTGGCGTGCGCAAGGTCGCGCGGCTCATGGGCCCGCGGATGCTCGGGCTGGCCGCGGGCCAGCTGAACTTCCTCGTCAGCACGATCCTCGCATCCGGCCTCGCCGCGGGCAGCCTGACCGCCTACAACTACGCCTTCCAGCTCAGCCAGCTGCCCGTCGGCATCATCGGGGTCAGCGTGGCGACCGCCCTGTTCCCGACGATGAGCCAGGATGCCGCCCTCGGCCGGATCGGCGAGATCCGTCGTCAGGTGGCCGGGGCCATCAAGGTCCTGATCTTCGTCGCGGCGCCACTCATGGCGGTGATGATCGTGCTGCGCGAGCCGCTGACGTCGGTCTTCTACCAGTACGGACTGTTCAGCCAGGAAGCGACCGCGCGCACCGCGAGCGCGCTCGCGTGGTTCGCCGTCGGCCTCATCGGCCACATCGTCGTCCACGTGCTGGCCCGCGCGTTCTACGCGATGCAGGACACCCGCACCCCGGTGACCTGGGCGATCGTCGCGGTCGCGATCAACGTTCCGCTCATGGTCCTCCTCGTCGGGCCGATGGGGATCGAGGGCCTCGCCCTCGCCCTGTCGATCAGCTCGGTGATCGAGGTCATCGGGCTCCTGTGGAGCCTCCGCGGACGGCTCGAGGGGATCGACGGCGGCGCGATCCTCGGATCGCTGCTCCGCGCGGGGCTGGCGGCGCTCGCCGCCGGGATCGTCATGGGCGCCGGGCTCGCGGCGCTCACCGCGGTCGCCCCGGACGTCATGGCCGACCCGCTGGGCCGGCTCGTCGCGCTCGTCGTCCTGTCGGCGGCGGGCGGCGCGGCGTTCATCGCGGTTGCCGCGCTGCTGCGGTCGCCGGAGCTGCGGCAGCTTCGCGACGCGCTCCGCCGGGGGAGGCCTGCGTGATCCGGCTCCGTCCCGCGACCGACATCGATGCGCCGGCGTGGTCCTCGTTCCTCGCGGCGACCGCGTCCGGCGACTTCCTCCACGATTGGGCCTGGGCCGATGTCTCGGCGTTCGACGGCCAGCCGCAGCGGCGCTTCGTCCTCGAGGAGGACGGCGAGATCGTCGCGCTCGCCGCGCCCCAGGCCCGACCGATCCTCGCCAACCGCGAGTTCTGGTACGTGCCCCATGGACCGGTGCTCGACTACGCCGACCCGCGGGCGGGAGAGCGCCTTCGCGCGCTGGCCATCGGTCTGCGCGAGGTCGCGCGCGGTCACCGCGCCATCGCCGTGAAGCTCGAGCCGCGGCTCGAGGATGGCGACCCTGGCCTCGTCGCGTTCGAGGGTCGTGGACTGCGCCGAACCGACGAGCACCTGCAGGTCCCGCACAGCCGAATCGTGGAGCTGCGCGAGGACGACGAGCTCCTGGCCGGGTTCGACAAGGACACCCGTTACTCCGTACGCCGCGCCGAGCGCGAGGGCGTCGAGGTCACGCTCGTCGACGATCCCGACACCGGGGCGATCGACGAGCTGCACGCGCTCGTTGCCGAGACCCAGGCGCGTGCCGGCTTCGCGCTGCCGCCGCTCGAGCGCTACCGCATCGCCTGGAGCGCGCTGGCGGCGGCCGGTCGCGCGACGATCCTCGAGGCGCGCCGCGATGGCGTGCTGCTTGCCTCGGGGATGGTCGTGATCGAGGGTGATCGCTCGTTCTACCTGTTCAGCGGCTCCCGGCGCGAGGAGCGCGGTGAGCCGAAGCGCTACGCGAGCTACGCGCTCCAGTGGGCGATGATGCGAGCGGCCCGCGAACGCGGCGCGCGACACCACGACCTGTGGGGCGTCGCCCCGCCCGATGCCGGATCGGACCACCCGTGGCACGGCGTCGGCCTCTTCAAGAAGGGGTTCGGCGGACGCGAGGTGCGCTGGGCGGGATCGTGGGACCTCGTCGTCGATCCGACGCTCTATCGGCTGCGCGCCGCGACGGGCATCGCGCGCGGCTGGCTGCGCGGGCTGCGCCGATGAGCATGGGGTTTGGCGCGATGGCGGACGTCGTGGGGCCGGAACGGGTGGTCGGCATCCCGGTCGGCGAGGTCACCTCGCTCGCCTACGACTCGCGGCGCGTCACGTCCGGCGCCCTGTTCTTCGCCGTCCCGGGCGTGCACGTCGACGGGCACGACTTCGCGAGCGAGGCCGCGAGGCGCGGGGCCATCGGCCTCGTCGTCGAGCGCGAGGTCGCGGAGGCGTCGATCCCGCAGCTGCTGGTGTCGAACAGCCGGCACGCGCTCGCCGATGCCGCCGACGCATGGTTCGGGCGCCCGAGCGAGCGACTCACGGTCGTCGGCGTGACCGGAACCGATGGCAAGTCGACCGTCACGGCGCTGGCCGCCGAGATGCTCTGGGGCTGCCGCAGGCATCCGGGGCAAATCGGCACGGTGCAGATCGGCGTCGGCGACGAGATCCGCCCGAACGACGATCGCAACACGACGCCGGAGGCGCTTGAGCTCCAGGAGCTGCTGGCGCAGATGGTGGCGGCCGGCAACGACAGCGTGGTGATGGAGGCGACGTCGCACGGCCTCGCGTTGGGGCGGACCCGCAACTGCCGGTTCGACGTCGGCGTGGTGACGACGGTCACGAGCGAGCACCTCGAGTTCCACGGCACCGTCGAGCGCTACCGCGCCGCCAAGGCGCTCCTGGTCGAGGAGGCGCCGACCGCGGTTCTCAACGCCGACGACCCGAGCTTCGCCTACTTTCGCGACCGGGCCCGCGGTCGGGTCGTCACGTACGGGATCGATGCCGAAGCCGATCTGCGCGCCGGCGACCTGACCGCGGACGCATCCGGGACGAGCTTCCACCTGGAGTCGCCGCGCTGGCACGGCCCGGTTCGCCTCGCGATTCCCGGCCGGTTCAACGTCTCGAACGCGCTGGCCGCGCTCGGGGTGATCGAGGCGCTCGGCCTCGACGTGCATCACGCGAGCCTGGCCCTGCCGGACACGGCGGGCGTTGCGGGCCGGATGGAACGGATCGACGCCGGGCAGCCCTTCACCGTGATCGTCGACTACGCCCATACCGCCGATTCGCTCGAGCAGATGCTCGCGACGCTGCGGCCGCTGACGCGCGGGCGCCTGATCGTCGTCTTCGGGTCCGCCGGCGAGCGCGACCCGACGAAGCGCGCGCCGATGGGACGCGTGGCGGCAACCTCGGCCGACGTCGTCGTGGTGACCGACGAGGATCCGCGGCTCGAAGACCCGCGCGCGATCAACGACGCGATTGCCTCCGGCGCGCGTGAGGCTGGCTCGGTGGACGGCCAGGACCTGTGGATCGTCGACGACCGACGCGAGGCGATCGCTCATGCGGTCGGCCTGGCGCGCGAGGGCGACCTGATCCTCCTCGCCGGCAAGGGCCACGAGACGAGCATCTTCTATGGCAGCGAGAAGCGTCCCTGGGACGATCGCGTGGTCGCGCGCGAGGCCCTGGCCGCGGCGGGGTGGGGGAACGGCGGTGGCTGATCTGCACGCGTGGCGCGTCAGCGATCCGGCTGCCTGGAACGCGTTCGTCGAGGCCGCTCCGTACCACGCGTTCCCGCAGCTGTGGGAGTGGGGAGAGGTCCGCGCGATGGGCGGCTGGAAGCCCGTAAGGCTGGCGATCGGGCCGAGCCACGATGAGCCGCTCGCCGGCGCCCAGCTCCTGCTGCGCGAGGTTCCGCTCGTCGGGTGGCATCTCGCGTACGTGCCGCGCGGGCCGGTCGGCCAGCTCGACGACCCCGCCGTCCGGGCCGGCCTGATGCGCGCGCTCCGCACCCTCGGCCGCGAGGAGCGCATCGCCACGCTTCGCGCGGACCCCGAGGCGGAGCCCTCGACGCCGTACGGCGTCGCCCTCATGGGCGCGCCGTGGCGCTCGGCGCCGAAGGTTCAGCCGCCGATGACGCGCGTCATCGACCTCGGCGCCGGCGAGGATGCGCTCCGCGCGGGCCTGAAACGCAAGCATCGCCAGTACGTGAACAAGGCCGAGCGTGGTGGCGTGACGATCGAGCGCTTCGACGGCTCGACGCCGCCGGAGGTGATCGGCCCTGCCCTTGCCGACTTCAACCGGATCTATCGGTTGACGGCCGACCGCGCCGGCTTCGTCGCCCGCGAGCCGTTCTACTACGAGCGCGTCTGGTCGCTGTTCGCGTCGACCGGCCGGGTTCGTCTCGCCTTTGCCGTCCTGGATGGCGAGCGCGTGGCGACGATCTACCACTTCACGTGTGGCGATCGAGCGGTCGAGGCCTACGGCGGCATGACCGATGCGGGCGCGGACGCCCGCGCCAACTACCTCCTGAAATGGGACGCCATCGCCGGGTTCGCGCGCGAGGGGTTCGCGGTCTACGACCTGTGGGGCCTCGCGACGGGCGGCATCCGCCACTTCAAGGAAGGCTTCGGCGGTCGCGAGATCAGCTACGTCGGTGCGCGTGACCTCCCGCTGCGAGCTCCGATCGACGCGGCCCTGCGCGTCGCGATCCCGGCGTACGGGTTCGCCCAGCGAGCCAGGCTGCGGCTGACCGGTCGCACCACGCGCGAAGCGGCGGAGAACGCCTGAGGCGATGGTCGACGCGACGCTCCTGCATCCGCACGTCCGAACGCATCTCGAGGCGCTCGGCGTGCCGTTCGAGGTCATGGAGTGCGACCCCGCGCTCGCCGATACCGCGGCCTTCGTGGAGGCGTACGGCGTGCCGCTCGACCGGAGCGCGAACACGATCCTCCTCGCGTCGAAGGGCGCGGAGCCCGCGTACGCGGCCTGCGTGCTGCTGGCAACGACGTCGCTCGACGTGAACGCCGTCGTCCGCCGCGAGATGGGCGTCCGCAAGGCGTCCTTCGCGCGCGCCGAGCCGACGATCGACGTCACCGGCATGGAGATCGGAGGCGTCACCGCGTTCGGGCTGCCCGAAGGGCTTCCAATCCTCGTCGACGCGCGCGTGATGGAGCCCGACTGGATCATCCTCGGGGGCGGCAATCGGTCGTCGAAGCTTCGCGTCGCGCCGTCGACGCTCGAACGGGTGCCTGGGCTCAGGGTCGTGAACGGCCTCGCCATCGACCGCACCCACTGACCCATCCGATCCAGCCCGCACCTCGTGCCCACCGGGTCAGGGACGACCTGCGTGCTAGGATCACGCTCCCATGGCGCAACTGGCTCGCTTTTCGCCTGCCGCGGTCGTCCAGAGGATCACGCGGGGCGGTGAGGCGCTGGGCGAGCCGCCGCACACGATCGACGAGATCGTCCAGGAGGCGTCACGGCACCGGCCGAACCTCAACGCCACGCTCATCCGGCGTGCGTACGAGACGGCGGCGACCGCCCACGAGGGCCAGCTGCGCAGCTCCGGCGAGCCGTACATCGTCCACCCGGTCGCGGTGACGCACTACCTCGCCACGCTCCAGATGGACTCGGAGACGCTGGCTGCCGCACTGCTCCATGACGTCCCCGAGGACACCGACTACACGCTCGCCGACATCGAGAAGGGCTTCGGCCGCGAGGTCGCGCGCCTCGTCGACGGCGTGACGAAGCTGTCGAAGTTCGGGTCCGCCCGGACGATGGAGGAGCAGCAGGCCGAGAACATCCGAAAGATGTTCATGGCCATGGCCGAGGACGTGCGGGTCGTGATCATCAAGCTCGCCGACCGGCTCCACAACATGCGCACGCTCGACTACCTGCCGCCCGAGAAGCAGGAGCGCATCGCGCGCCAGACGATGGAGATCTACGCCCCGCTCGCGCATCGGCTCGGCATGTGGCAGATCAAGTGGGAGCTCGAGGACCTCGCGTTCAAGTACCTCGAGCCGGAGAAGTACCGCAAGCTCGTCGAGATGCTCGCGGATCGTCGTCGGGCTCGCGAGGGGTTCGTCAACAAGAGCATCGGCATCCTCCGCAAGGAGCTGGAGAAGGTCGGGATCAACGCGGAGATCAGCGGCCGGCCGAAGCACCTGTACTCGATCTCCAAGAAGATGGAGCGCAAGGGCGCCGAGTTCACCGAGATCTACGACATCAACGC
>CBFGTN010000042.1:0-16856 GCA_965652075.1 uncultured bacterium | reverse complement strand
CGATCCTCCTCCACCTGAAGCGGATGGAGATCATCATCGTCGGCACCGAGTACGCCGGCGAGATCAAGAAGTCGGCGTTCACAGTCATGAACTACCTCCTTCCCGACGAGGGCGCGCTGCCGATGCACTCGTCGGTGAACGTCGGACGCAGCGACGACCCAGCGCTCTTCTTCGGCCTCTCCGGGACCGGCAAGACGACGCTCTCCGCCGATCCGGAGCGCAGCCTGATCGGAGACGACGAGCACGGCTGGGGACCCGATGGGCTCTTCAACTTCGAGGGCGGCTGCTACGCCAAGACGATCCGCCTCTCACCGATGTACGAGCCGGACATCTTTGCCACGACGCGCCGCTTCGGGACGATCCTCGAGAACGTCGACCTCGACGCCGTGACCCGCGAGCTCGACCTCGACTCCCAGCGCTACACGGAGAACACGCGCGGCGCATACCCGCTCGAGTTCATCGGCAACGCCGACCCGACCGGCATGACGACGCACCCGCGCAACGTCGTCTTCCTGACCGCCGATGCCTTCGGCATCCTCCCGCCGATCAGTCGCCTGACCCGCGAGCAGGCCCAGTACCACTTCATCAGCGGCTACACCGCGAAGCTCGCCGGGACCGAGATCGGCGTGACCGAGCCACACGCGACGTTCTCGGCGGGATTCGGCGCGCCGTTCCTTCCCCGCCATCCGGGTGAGTACGCCGCCATGCTCGCCGAGCGCCTCGAGACGCACGACGTCCCGGTCTGGCTCGTGAACACCGGCTGGACCGGCGGCCCGTACGGGACCGGCGAGCGGATGCGGATCGACCACACCCGCACGATGGTCCGGGCCGCCCTGTCCGGCGCCCTCGACGGGGTCGAGTACGAGACCGATCCGATCTTCGGCGTCGCCGTGCCGACCTCGGTCCCCGGCGTGCCGTCGGAGGTCCTCCGCCCGCGCTCGACGTGGGCAGATCCGGCCGCGTACGACGAGAAGGCGCACGAGCTGGCCGCGATGTTCGAGGAGAACTTCGAGGCCTATGCCGACGGCGTCTCCGAGGAGGTTCGCGCCGCAGGCCCGCGAGTGGAGACCCCGCCGGCGGACCGGCCGAGGAAGATCAGGAAGGGCGAGGCCCCGACCGACTGACCGGGGCTAGTCTCGAGGCCCGAAGAACAGGTCCACCCACTGCTGGATGAGCGGCTTCGGCCGCTGAAGGGCGGCGACCTCCTCCGGCAGCGGCGCCTCCGCGCCGGGCGGGATGATCAGCAGCTGCTCGCCCGGGCGGCCGAGGTTCGCGAGGCGCCGCGCCTCCGCGCTCACGAACGCGTCGCTTCGCAGGTAGTCGAGCTCCTGCTGGAGCAGCGCGTTCTCCTCGTCGACGCGGTCGATCTCCGCCTGCATCTCGGTGGCGCGCTGGCCGATCTCCCAGTTCGCGTAGATCTGCCGGCCGAACTGGACGGCGAGCAGCGTCCCGACGATCAGCAGCACCAGGAGCCACGCGAGCCCGCCGCGCGAGGCAGGTAGGCGAACGCGCGGCGACCTCGGGACACGAGGTGCTGGCGTGTCGGCGACGTCGACACCGGTCATCTCGCGGGGAGTCTAGCCGACGGCGCCACGGTCGCGACAGTCGAGCTGTCGCGTCGGCCTCCGACCGTGCACACGCCCGTGCTATGGTTCGCAACCGAACAGATGTTCGGTTTGCAGGATGGAGGAGCCGATGCTGACCGCGCCACCCGGCAACGCCGACCAGGCGATCGCGATGCTCCTGGCGGATCCGCTCCTCGCGCCGCTCATCGCCGCGCATCGCGAGCTCGAGCCGCGTCCGCCTCGCCACGCGCCGTGGCCGAAGGCCGTGGATGGCCGGATCGTCAACGCCCTCCGCGGACGAGGGGTCGAGGCGCTCTACACGCATCAGGCGGCCGCGTACGAGGCCGCCGCCGCGCGGCGCAACTTCGTGGTCGTGACGCCGACCGCATCGGGCAAGACGCTCTGCTACAACCTGCCGGTCCTCGACGCGGTCGCGAAGGACGACGCGGCGCGGGCGCTCTACCTGTTCCCGACGAAGGCGCTGGCGGCCGACCAGCTCGTCGAGCTGCGCGCGCTCGCATCCTCCGCCGACATCGGCCTGAAGACGCACACGTACGACGGCGACACCCCGGCGAACATCCGCAGCGTCGTGCGCGCGGCCGGGCAGGTCGTGATCACGAACCCGGACATGCTCCACTCGGCGATCCTTCCGCACCACACGAAGTGGTTCAAGCTCTTCGAGAACCTGCGGTTCGTCGTCATCGACGAGCTGCACACCTATCGCGGGCTCTTCGGCAGCCACGTCGCGAACCTCATCCGACGCCTGCGCCGCATCTGCGCCCACTACGGCGCGGACCCCATCTTCATCTGCGCGAGCGCCACGATCGCCAACCCGCGCGAGCTCGCCGAGCGCGTGCTCGAGGCGCCGGTCGAGCTCATCGACGACAACGGCGCCCCGGCCGGGCGGAAGCACATCCTCATCGTCAACCCGCCGGTCGCGAACCCGGAGCTCGGCATCCGCTCGTCGGCGCTGCTCACCGGCCAGCATCTCGCGGAGCGGCTCATCGGCGGCGGGGTCCAGACCATCGCCTTCGCCCGCTCGAGGACCTCCGTCGAGGTGCTGACCAGCTACCTGCGCGAGACGTTCGAGCCGCCGCCGGGCCACCCGCACACGATCCGCGGCTATCGCGGCGGCTACCTGCCGAACGAGCGCCACGAGATCGAGGCCGGGCTGCGTGACGGGCGGGTCCGCGGCGTCGTGGCCACGAACGCCCTCGAGCTCGGCATCGACATCGGATCGCTCGACGCCGCCCTCAGCATCGGCTACCCGGGCACGATCGCCAGCACCTGGCAGCAGATGGGCCGGTCCGGGCGACGCACCGGCACGAGCCTGGCCGCGCTGGTGTGCTCGTCCGCGCCGATCGACCAGTTCCTCGCGGCGCACCCGGAGTACCTGTTCGACAGCTCGCCGGAGCACGGACTCGTCAACCCGGACAACCTGCACGTGCTCCTCAGCCACCTGCGCGCGTCGACGTTCGAGCTGCCGGTCCCGGCCACGGAGCGGTTCGGGATCGACGAGACGCCGATGCTGCTCGACGTCCTCCAGGAGGACGGCTGGATCCGGCGCGCCGACGACGACCGCTACTACTGGAGCCACGAGAACTTCCCCGCCTCGGATTTCAGCCTGCGGACCGGTGCGCCGGAGAACGTCGTCATCGTCGACACGACCGGCGACCGGCATCGCGTCCTCGGCGAGATCGACCTGTTCGCCGCCCCGCTCCTCGTCCACGAGAAGGCGATCTACATCCACCAGGGCATCCAGCACCACGTGGATCGCCTCGACTGGGAGGAACGCAAGGCCTACGTCACCCGCACCGACGTCGACTACTACACCGATGCGGACCTCGGCATCACGCTCAAGGTGCTCGACGTCTTCGAGGAGGCCGATGCGCCGCCCGCCGGCATGCGCCAGCGCGGCGAGGTGATGGTCGCCTGGAAGGTGACGATGTTCAAGAAGCTCAAGTACCACACCCACGAGAACGTCGGCTGGGGCTCGATCAGCATCCCCGAGCAGGAGATGCACACGACCTCCACCTGGCTCGTGCCCCCGGCTGCGCTCGTGAACCGGTACGACCGCGACACGCTGGATGGCGCGCTCATCGGCCTCGCACGCGTCGCCCGCACGACCGCGTCGCTCCTGCTCATGTGCGACCCGCGCGACCTCGGCGTGCTGGCCCAGGTCCAGGCCCCGTTCACCGGACGCCCGACGCTCTTCCTTTACGACGCCGTCCCGGGCGGGGTCGGGCTGACCGAGCGGCTGTTCGGCCTCGTCGACGACCTCGTCCGCGCCTGCCGCGAGGCGGTCGAGGCGTGTCCCTGCGCCGACGGATGCCCGGCGTGCGTCGGTCCGGCCATCGAGGTCGGGCCGCGCGGCAAGGCGGTCGTCGAAGAGCTGCTGGCCGGCATGTCCTGATGCTCGCCCCACGGACCCTCGCCGACCGCCTCGACGCGGTCCGCACGCGACCGGCGCCTGCCGCCGACCGGCCGCCGGCCGACGATCGCGCGGCGACCCTCGCGAAGTGGTTCGACGCGCGAACCGAGGTGACCGCCGGCGGGACGGCGCTCGTGATCGAGCGGAGCGTGCGAGCGGAACCCGCCACGACCGACGCCCTCCGCGACCTGTCGCCGGCCGCCTACTTCGACACGGAGACGACCGGCCTCTCCACCGGAGCCGGAACGGTGATCTTCATGGCCGCGGTCGCGCGCCTCGACGGGCCATGGCTCACCGTCCGCCAGTACCTGCTCCCCGACTTCCCGTACGAGCCGGCGCTCCTTCGCGCGGTCGCCGCGGACCTGGCGACGTTCCCGCGCCTGGTGACGTACAACGGCCGTGCCTTCGACGTGCCGATGCTCGCGGCCCGCCTCACCGTCCACGGCCTCTTCCGGGAGCAGGCCACGCTGCCCGACGCCCACGACGACCTGCTGCCGGATGCCCGGCGCCTCTTCCGGCGGCCGCTCGGCGGCGCGCGCCTGGCCGACGTCGAGTCGGGCGTCCTCGGCGTCCATCGGCCGTCGGACTGCCCCGGCTCCGAGGTCCCGGCACGCTATTTCGGGTATCTCGCCGGAGGTTCACCGGACATCCTCGCCGAGGTCCTCGACCACAACTTCCAGGACGTCGTGAGCCTCGTCCTCCTCGAGGCGGAGCTGTGCCGGCTGCGCGACGGCGGCTGGCGGGACGCGCGAATCCTCGATCCGAGAGGCATGGCCCTCGAGCTGCTCCGCGCCGGCGCGGTGGACGACGCCCTCGAGCTCGTCGAGACCGCCCAGCGCCTCGCCGCGGACGCCGCCGAGGCGAACGCCCTCCGGCGGGTCGCGTCCCGCCTCCTGCTCTCGCTCGGCGAGGTCGAGCGCGCGGAGGAGCTGTGGACAGTCGGGACGCGCCGAGCGTCGGTCGATGCGGCCGCGGCCTGGATCGAGGTCGCGCGCATCCGTGAGCGCCACCGGCATGACCTGCGCGGGGCGATGGAGGCGGCTGCCGCCGCATCGCGAGTGCTCGACATCGCCTTCGCGCTCGGCCGCGGCGGCTCGATCGCCGAGGTCGGCCGGACTCGGCTCACGGTCGAGCGACGGCTGCGCCGGCTACGGACCTGGGTCGCGGCCGCCGAGCGCCGCGAGGAACGCGACCGCGACCGCCGGGCGGTCGCCTAGCGCCGGTCCTCCAGCATGCCGACGACCCGGTCGGTCGCCGCCAGGGCCGCCTCAGCCGGCGCGGCTCCCGCGCCGAGCTGAAGAGCAAGGGTCACGCCGAACGTGTCGCCCGCGCCAACCATCGACACCCCGTCGATCACGCGCCGCGGGACATGGGCGACGACGTCGTCCGCGCGCGGGTCGTCGAGCAGGTAGCCCTCCGCCCCCAGGGTGAGGATGAGCACGGGGTTCGAGCCGAGCCTGGATCGAACTGCGGCGGCCTCGGCGAACGGATCCCCAGGCGCCTCGGCCAGGTCCTCGGTCGAGACGACGACCGCGTCGGCCGTCGCGAACGCGTCCCAGGTCGTCGCCGGCACCTCGTCGAGCGCGATCGGCCGCACGGGCTTCGCGAGCTCGAGGCGCCGCAACCACCCCTGGAGGAGCATCACCAGCGTCCGCGGTCGTGCGGTGTCGCGTATGGCGGCGACCGCGGTCGCCGGGAGCTCGTCGGCGATCGGCGCGAGAAGGGCGACGTCGGGCGCGTCGACGAGGGCGGGCGGTGCGATCGGCCCGGCACCCGCCAGGTACGTGAGCGCGCGTCGCCCGTCGACCTCGTCGTGGCCGAAGGTCACCGTCGATGCCGTGCGCTGGTGGATGAGGTCGCCGATGTCGGCCAGCTGCTCGAGCCCGACGGCGGCCTCCGGCTCGTCGCCCGCGACCGTCAGGATCGCCGGGCGGACGCCCTGGGCGGCGGCGGCACGACCGGCGTGGATGACCGAGCCCCCGGGCGCGCTGGAGCCATCGGCAAATCGGTCGATGGTCAGGCCGCCCACGATCAGGAGGTCGGTCATCGGTCTATCATCGGCCCATGCGGCTCTTCTTCTACGAGCTCCACGAGGGCGCCACCGACCTGATGACGGACGCACTGCTCGTGTCCGAGCGCGACCATACCCCAGAGCAGTTCGAGGCGATCGTCCAGCAGGCCCGCGCGGCGGTGCTGGACACCTACGAGGAGGACTCGCTCACCGAGGCGGTCGCCCGCGAGCTCGAGCGCTCGCACGGCTTCACGTACATCGGCGACGAGAAGCTCCGCGCATCGATGAGCGTCGGCGCCGAGGAGGAGGACACCTACCTCGTCGAGCAGAGCGGCGAGTACCGCTCGATCGTCGTGGAGATGGAGCGCTCCTAGCTCAGCTCGCGGATCACGCGCGCCGGGTTGCCGACCGCCAGGACGCCGGCCGGAAGGTCGCGCGTGACGACGGCGCCGGCTCCGACCACCGTGTCGTGCCCGATCGTCACGCCCGGGCACACGATCACTCCCCCGCCGAGCCAGACGTTGTCGCCGATCTCGATCGGCTCGGCGGCCTCGACGCCGGTCCGACGCAGGGCGGGATCGAGCGGATGCGTGGGCGTGAGGATCTGCACGTTCGGCCCGACCTGCACGTCGGCGCCGATCGTCACGCGGCCGACGTCGAGGATCACGGCGCCGCTGTTGATGAACGTGCCGGCGCCGATCGTCGTCTGGTAGCCGTAATCCATCGCCAGGGGCGGGCGGATGACGACGCCGTCGCCGATGGATCCGAGCAGCTCTCGGAGGATCTCCGCGCGTTCGGCGACCTCGTCGGCGGCGGTCGCGTTGAACCTCCGGAGGAGCCGGTCGCAGCGGAGGGCGTCCGCGTGGAGCTCCGGATCGTCGGCGCGGTAGAGCTCGCCTGCGAGCATCCGGTCCTTCTGCTCGCTCATCGGCCGACGTTGAAGAGAACCTCGATGACGTCGCCGTCCGCGACGAGGTATCCCTTGCCTTCCTGGCGGAGCGTGCCGCGCGCCCGGGCCTCGGCCATCGAGCCGGCCGCGATGAGCTCGTCGACGCCGATGACCTGCGCCCGGATGAAGCCGCGCGCGAGGTCCGAATGGATCGCGCCGGCCGCGTCGACGGCCGTCGAGCCGCGACGCAGCGTCCATGCGCGGCACTCGTCCTCGCCTGCGGTGAAGAAGCTGAACAGGCCGAGCAGTGCATACGTCAGGCGAATGACGCGCCCGCGCGACGGCTCGGCGATTCCGAGGTCGTCCATGAACAGCCGCGCATCGTCCGCGGACAGCTGCGCGAGCTCCGACTCGATCTGCCCCGCCAGCGCGGCGACGTCGACGCTCGGATCGGCGAAGCGCGCCCGGCCGTCGGCCTCGAGCGTCGCGGCCTCGGAGAGCCGGGCCTCGTCGATGTTCAGCACGATGAGCACCGGCTTCTGGGTGAGGAATCGGTAGCCGCGCAGGAGCAGCTCCTCGTCGTCCGTCAGGCCCATGGACCGGAGGGGTCGACCCTCCGACAGGTGCGGCTCGAGGCGCCGCAGGAGCTCCTCCTCGCGCTGGGCGGCATCGCGCTCCGCCTGCGATCCATGACGTCCCTGGGTGGTGAGCTTCTCGAGGCGCTTCTCGATCACCGAGAGGTCGGCGACGGTGAACTCGAGGTCGAGCTCATCGACGTCGCGCCACGGATCGTGCGGCTCGGTGGCGGCCGGATCGGTGAAGGCGCGGACGACGTGGAGGAGCGCATCGGCATTGCGCACCTGGGCCAGGACGTCCGGGCTGACCGTGCCCTCGCGCGTGGCGCCGGCCGGGATCGCCACGTCCACGTACGTGACGTCGGCGTACACGGTCTTCTTCGGATGAAAGAGCGCGGCGAGTCGGTCGACGCGTTCGTCGGGGACCTTTACGACGCTGACGTTCGGCGCCGCTCGACCGCCGGAGAAGCCCCCCGTCTCGGCATGGCCGCCGGTCAGCGCATTGAAGACGGTCGTCTTCCCGCTGCCGGGCAGGCCGACGATCGTGACCTGCACCGGCCTAGTACCCGGCGTCGAGGTCGACGAGGTTCACGAGTGGCTCGCCCGCCCGGTCACGCCGCAGGTTGTCGATGAACAGCTCGACCGTGCGCTCGATGACCCGGTCGGATGCCCAGCTCGTGTGCGGGGTGATGACGACGTTCGGCGTGCGGTACAGGGGCGACTCCGGACTCAGCGGCTCCTCGCTGAACACGTCGAGCACCGCGCCGCCGATCCAGCCGGACTCGAGCGCGCGTCGCAGCGCGAGCTCGTCGATGAGCCGCCCCCGCGCGATGTTGATCAGCCACGCGTCCTCGCGCATCTCGGCGAGCTGTTCGGCGCCGATGAGCCCGGCCGTGTCGTCCGTCAGCGGCGCGGCGACGACGACGATGTGGCTCGCCCGCAGCACCTCGCGCAGGTCCTCGAGGCCGAACAGCTCCACGCCCTCCGCGCCCCGGTCGGGGTGCCGGCGGGTGGCCACGATCCGGCAGCCGAAGGGCTGGAGCAGGCGGGCGACCTCGGCACCGATGCTCCCATAGCCGACGATCCCGACGGTGAGCTCGGACAGCTCGCGGCCGCGCAGCGGCTGCCAGGTGCGCTCGCGCTGGAGCTCGAGGAGCTGCGGCAGCCGGCGGGCCACGGCGAGCGACATCATCACCACGTACTCGGCGATGGGACGGCTGAAGACCCCGCGCGCGTTCGTGAGGGTCAGGCCGCGCTCGCGCACCGACGGGATGCTGATCCGGTCGACCCCGGCGGACGCGGAGTGAATCCAGCGCAGCTTCGGCGCGCGCGCGACGATGTGGTCGAGCACCGACGCCGGCACCGCACCGAGGAGCAGGATGTCGGCCTCGGCGAAGACCGACTCGTCGGCGTCGCCGTGGATCCGGCCGTCGCCCGCGATCCGCTCGCATCGGACGCCCTCGGCCTCGATGCGCGTGACGAGCTCCCTGGACAGTGGTGCGCCGAGGATCGGCGTGGCGAGGACGGTCGACGGCTCGCTCAGGAGGCGGCCTCCGGCAGCGCGAGGGGCGGCGACTCGACGCGAGCGATCCAGCGCTCGGGGTTCCGGATCTCGTCGAGCGTCGGCAGCATCTCGGGACCGGTCCAGACGCGGTTCAGGAAGGCGCGATCGCGCTGCTTGATGACGGCATCGGCGAAGCGCTCGCCGGCGGCGTATTGCTCCATCTTCAGGTCGAGGCCGGTGAGGCGCATGACCGCCTTCTCGAGGGCGCCGCGCCGCTCACCGCGTCGCTCGAATCGGTCGTGGATGTCGCCGAAGTTCGGGAGGATCCGCGCGCCGGCGGCATTCATCACGTGGTTCGAGTAGCCCTCGAGCAGTGACATGAGCGCCTGGGTCTTGTTGAACGTGTCGCGCTGGGCGGGGGTCATGATTCGTTCGAGCCAGTGCCCCTCGCCGCTCGAGAGCGCCTCGCGCATCCGCTCCATCAGGCCGCCCGACTCGGCCGCGAGCGACTCGACCGTCCGGCCGACGAGGTCGGCGAAGTACGGACGCAGCCACGGGTGCGCCTCGAACTCGAAGGCGTGCGTCGCCTCGTGCAGCGCGATGAAGACACGGAACTCGTCGCGCGGGATCCGCATCGTGGCGGCCGTCCCGACGATGTTCGGCTCGACGAAGTGCAGCCGGCCCCGCGCCGGTCCGGCGGCCAGCAGGCTGACGTCGTACTGGCCGAGCACCTTGCGCCCGAGGAAGGCGAGCATCAATCCGAGCTGCTGGTTGCCGACCGTCCGGTTCAGCCATCGCGACATCGCGCGTCCGGCGGTGTCCGGCCCCTCCTGCTGGTCGAGCAGCGTCCGCTCGATCCGGTCGAACAGGACGCGGAACGTCGCGAGGTTCAGGTCCACCCACTCGAGGCGGTCCACGATGGCCGGGATCTCGAGTGCCTGGGGCAGCTGGGACCCGATCTCCTCCGCCACGATCGGCTCGATGCGGAGGAGGGTCTCGCGATAGAACGCTTCGGCCTCGGCCCGGTGTCGTGCGGACAGCGGAGCCGCTGCGGGCCCCAGGCGCCGATGCGCGATGTCGCGCACCGCCTCCCAGTCGATGAGTCGCGTCCCGGCGCGGCGCATGATCTCGCGCGACGCGAAGCTCGCGCCGAGCGCGAGCAGCCCGCCGACGACGATCCCCGCGCCGAGGCGAGCGGTGTGATTGGCCATGGACCTCAGTCTAGGGGAAGCGGGGCGACCGGCTCGATCTCGACCGATTCGACCTCCGGCAGCCGATCCCCGAAGAGTCGAGTCGCGACGCCGACGAACGCGTCGACGGAGCCCGTCGTCGCGATCCGATGCGTGGCCGGCGACCCGTCCGGCGCCCGCGCGCCGAGCGCGTCGAGCAGGTCCTCGGTCGCGAGCGCGGTCGTGAAGGCGGAGTCGACGACCGCCACTCCGTCGCCGACGATTCCCTCGATCGGCTGTCGCAGCAGCGGGTAGTGCGTGCAGCCGAGCAGCAGCGTGTCGATGGCCGGCTCGGCGGCCAGCAGCGGCTCGAGGTACGCGCGCAGGACCGACTCGGCGCGACGCCCGTCGAGAATGCCGGCCTCGACCATCGGCACGAGCTCGGGCGTCGCGAGCTGCGCGACGTGGGTCGCCGGATCCGCCTCGACGATGGCCGCCTGGTAGGCGCCGGATTCGACGGTCCCGGCGGGCGCGATGACGCCGACCCGACGGCTGCGGGTCGCGGCCGCGGCCGCGACAGCACCGGGGCGCACGACGCCCAGCACCGGGATCGACGAGCGCTCTCGCACCAGCGGCAGCGCTCTGGCGGTGGCGGTGTTGCAGGCGAGGACCAGCAGCTTCACGTCCTGGCGCAGCAGCCAGTCCACCGCCTCGAGGGTGAACCGACGGACCTCGTCGGCAGGACGCGGTCCATAGGGCGTCCGCGCGTTGTCGCCGAGATAGACGGTGGACTCGGCCGGAAGGCGCCGGTTGACCTCGGCGAGGACCGTCAGCCCGCCGACCCCGGAGTCGAAGACCCCGATCGGACGCGGGTCTCCGGCTGACGGCACGGACCGGCTCAGTGGGCTCTCAGCGCCGGGCAAGCGCGGCGGGTGACCGCTCGCGAAGGTGGGCCGCCAGGGAGTCGGAGATGCGCCGCACGCCCTGCGAGATCGGCGCGTCGGGGCTGGCGGTGACGAACGCGGTCCCGTCGTTGTTCGACGACAGGACGAGATGCCCGTCCGAGACGACCTCGAAGTCGATCCGGTTGCCGAGCGCCTGCTCGACATCGGCCTTGTCGAACCCGCCGGACGCATCGGACCGGTTCAGCACCGTCGCCAGCTTCGAGGGTGGGTAGCCGATCTGGGCGAACGTCTCCGCCGACATCGCGAGCGCGCGAATCGCCATGCTGTCGTACGTGAGGACCTGGAGGATGAGGTCCGCCGAGTCGAGGAAGACGAGGACGTCCTCGCTGAGTGCGGCGCGCGTGTCGATGATCACGAACTCGTAGAGCTGCCGCAGGAGCGAGAGGACCTTCTCGATGTCGCGCGTCGTGACCATCTCGGCCATCTCGATCCGCGGCGGCGCAAGCAGGATGTCGATGCCCGATGGATCGCGCCACGTGACCTCGGCGAGGTCCTGCTCGCGGATCCGATCGGTCGGCAGGTTGACGATGCTCGGCGCGACCGCCGGGACGCGCAGAAGGCCGCGCAGGTCGCTGAACTGCAGCGATCCGTCGATCAGGCAGACGCGCGACTGCTGGCCGAGGGCGACGGCGACGTTGTAGGCGAGGGTCGTGCGACCGACGCCGCCCTTCGGGCTGAACAGGGTGACGACCAGCGATCCCGAGCGAGCCGACTCGACCGCGCGGGTCTCACCGACGTTGCGGACGAGCGTCGTCAGATCGAAGCCGGTGAACGGCATCGTCAGCACCGAGTCGATCCCGCGCTCGGTGTTCTCCTTCACCGGGTTCTGCGGGACGGTCAGCATGATGATGCCGACCGCGGGCTCCGCCTGGCGGATCTGCTGGGCGACCTGCTGGCCGCTCACCCGGCCCTGGAGCAGCGCGTCCACGATCACGACGTCCGGGCGCATCTCGGCCACGCTCGACACCGCACGGTCGCCGGCGGTCACGACGTCGAGCATCTTGATCTGCGACTGCGCCTGCAGCAGCGACCGCATGTGCGACGCCACCTGCGGCACGTCCTCAACGATCAGGAGCCGGATCTGTTCGCCTGCCATCAACTCTCCCCAAGGTCCGAGCCGGCGGTCGTGCGTCGCAGCACGACGATGCACCGCTCGCTCCGGTCGTCGAGCGGATCCAGGTCGTGGGACCCGAAGGCCGCCTCCACCTCGAGCTCCGCCTCGTTTGCCAAGCCGATCAACACAGTCGGTGATGGATACCAGAGCCGGAAGCCGGCCGGAAGCCGGGCTATCGTACCATCGGCCTCGGCCACGTCCGTCAGCGTGGAGTACTCGACGCGGAGGCCCTCGGGCGCCTCCAGGCGAATGAGCCGGCTGCGCCGGACGACGCGCCGGTCGCCCATCGGCCGCTGCCAGTCGATCGACAGTGGCAGGTCGTGGGGTGGCAGCCCTCCCGGCCCGATCGTGTCGAGGATGAGCACGCCCGCCGGCTGCAGCAGCCGCCGCGCGGCGATCAGGGCGCGCAGCGCATCCTCGGGCCCGTCGAGATGCGCGAGGACGCCGGCGAGGATGGCCAGCCTGAACCGCTGCGGATGGCGCACCGTCCGCACGTCGCCGAGCGCGAGCTCGATCCGCCCGTCGTCCCGCGCCGCGCGCAGCCGCTCGTCGGCCAGGATCCGCGCGAGCGCGCGGTCCAGCAGCGCCTGCGAGCCGTCGATGCCGACGACCTTGCGGGCGCCGCCGCGCAGCAGGTCGCCGAACAGCCGGCCCGAGCCGCACCCCAGGTCGATCGTCGCGCCGTGCGTCCGACGCGCCCAGTCGCGATAGAACGCGAGGTCCTCGGTGATCGCGTCGTGCTCGAGGTCGTAGAGCTCGGCGAGCAGCGACTCGTCGCTGCCGTGGCCGGCGAGGATGTCGCTCAGGCCGCCGGCTCCGCCCGCCCTTCGCCCGCCGCGCGGAGCTCGGCCCACGCCGCGTCGACCTTGCCCGGGTCGCGGACGAGCTCGAGTGCGGTGGCGGCCAGGATGCGGATCGCCTGCCCGAGCACCCGGTCGCCGTCCTCGCCACCAGCATGCGCGGCGAACTCCCGCGAGTGCCCCGGCATGCCGCGCGGCCCGATCGCGAGGTACGGATGGATCGTCGGCACCTCGTGGCTGACGTTCGCCATGTCGGTGCTGCCCGCGTTCGGGTCGATCGGGTCGTCGGCGATGCCCGCATCGGCGAGGTGGCGGCGCCAGATCTCGAGGAGCGTCGGGTTGTTGACCATCGTCCGGCATCGGTTCATCGGGTCGACGTCGAGCTCGACCGTGCAACCGGTTGCCGATGCGGCCGCCTCCGCCATCTCCCGGAAGCGGTCGATCATCGCGTCGAGATCGTCGTCGACCGGCGTGCGCAGGTACCAGCGACCGCTCGCCAGGTCCGGGACGATGTTCGGGGCCGCGCCCCCGTGGGTGATGATCCCGTGAACACGCTCGCCGTGCTTGAGGTGCTGGCGCCACTGGGCGACCATCGTGTAGAGCAGGACGATCGCGTCCAGCGCGTTCTTGCCCAGCCACGGGTCCCCGCTGGCGTGCGCCGCCTGCCCGTGGAACGCGACGCGCACCTCGGTGACGGCGAGCGCGAGGACCTCGGCGCTGTTCGAGTCCGACGGGTGGATCTGGAGGCAGACGTCGACGTCGCCGAAGATCCCCGCCGCGATCAGGCGGACCTTCCCGTTGCCCGCCTCCTCCGCCGGCGTCCCGATGCATCGGATCTCACCAGCGAAGTCGCGGCCGAGCACCTGGCTGAGCGCGATCGCCGCTCCGGCGCTCGACGAGCACATGAGGTTGTGGCCACAGCCGTGGCCGATCTCCGGGAGCGCGTCGTACTCGCCGGCGAAGGCGATGACCGGGCCGGCCCGATCGCCTCGCCAGCTGGCCACGAAGGCCGTCTCCAGGCCGCCGGCCGGGGCCGTGATCTCGAAGCCGTGACGCTCGAGGAGCTCGGCCGTCCAGCGCGACGCCTGCACCTCCTCGAAGGCGATCTCCGGATTGGCGTGGACGCGGTGCGACAGGTCGAGGGCGTCGGGAAGGATCGCGGCGAGGGCGCCGTCGATGGATGGATCGGTCATCGAACCTCCGGTCAGATGTCGGTGCGTGCGGCGAACCACTCGGCCGCGCCGGCGAGGAGCATGACGAAGAGCGCGGTCGGAACGTTGAGCGCACCGCCGAGGCGCAGCCCGGCGAGGATCGCCACGACGAGCCCGGCGAGGAGCCCACGTCGAGCGGCGCGTGCCCACGCGCCACGATAGACGATGCGCCGGCGGGCCACGAACTCGGCGAGGAACGCGAATGGCGTCACGAGCAGGCCGACGGCAACCGCCGCCAGGCCGATGCCGATGACGAGATTGCGGGTCGCGTCCGGGCATGGCTGCCGCTCGGTCTCGACCGGACACGCGTTGCCGGCGAACGCGACGAGCAGCGCGAGCGCGAGGATGCCGCCCAGGAAGAGGCCCGCGACGATCGTGCGGTGGCGGCCGCTCATCGAGCGGCGTCGGGGCAGATCTCCCGGAACGGACAGTAGCCGCAGCGCATGGGACCCGGGGTCGCCTCGAACCGGCCGGCGCGGATGCCATCGGCGACGGTCGCGAGCGACTCCTGGGCCTTGGCGAGCCGCTTCTCGGTCGGCTCCGCCCGGCCGACGATCCCCGACTCGAGGAAGTGGAGGGCGAGCTCGTCCGGGAGCGCACCGTGCTCCGCCTCGTGGGCGAGGGCATAGATCGACAGCTGCAGCGACTCCCGCGCCCGGCGGTTGGCGGTCGCAAGGTCGCGGACGTCGCTCGACTTGTAGTCGGTGATCACCGTCCGGCCCTCCTCGTCGCGGTCGACGCGGTCGTAGCGTCCGCGCAGGCGGTCCGGCCCGATCGCGACGGTGAACTCCTGCTCGACGGCGACCGGACGTGCCGGGTCGCGCTGCTGCTCGGTCCAGAATCGCGCGACCGCCTCGTGCGCGGCGGCCTTCCGCGCCTCCTCATGCGCCCGGGTCAGGAACCCGACCGACTCCCAGCTCGCGTCGAGCGCGGCGTGAAGCTCGTCGAGCGTCATCGTCCGCCCGGCCATCTGGCGTCGGTGGTACGCCTGCGCTGCCGCATGAAGGGCGCGTCCGTAGACCATCTGGTGCGACGCCGGGGTCGGGATGCGAACGAGATGCCCGAACCGGTACCGCGCGGGGCACTCGAGGTAGTCGTGGATCTGGCCGAAGCTGAGTGCCAGCGGCCGATCGCCGAGCGTGCGGCGCGGCGCCGGCGCGGCGGTCTCGCGCGGGGATCCGGCGTGGCGAGCCAGCTGCTCGGTCAGCGACGGCTGGACGACCTCGGCCGGCGTTGCCGGCGGAAGGTCGAGCGCCTCGGTCACGAACTGGCTCACCGATCGCGCCCGCCGGCCGCCGTCGTCCTCCGCCCAGCTGAGGTGCAGCTCGTCGCGCGCCCGTGTCATGCCCACGTAGAAGAGCCGGCGCTCCTCGGACACGTGCGAGCCCCCGGCCGTCGTCAGCGCGTCGCGGATGAGCTCGTCGGGGATCTCGAGCGCGTCGCGTCGGTCGCGGCCCGGGAACCGATCCGCCACCAGCCCGATGAGGAAGACGACGTCGAACTCGAGGCCCTTCGCCTTGTGATAGGTCAGCACGTGGACGGCATCGCCGTCGTCTGGCCCGGCATCGACATCCGCCGTCGAGGGATCGTCGCCCGTCTCGATCAGCGTGTCGAGCTGCTCGACGAGGAACGGGAGGCGGTCGTCGCGGAGCAGGCCGCCCTGCCGCCGGACGATCTCGAAGAAGCGCCCGACATTCGCGAGCCGCTCATCGCCCGTCTCGCGAGCCTCGTGCGCAAGGCGACCGAGCCAGCCCGTCGAGGTGATGAAGTGGTAGAGCAGCTCGCCACACGATCGCTCCGTGCTCAGCGCGCGGTGCGCGTCGAGGCTGGCGAGCAGCCGCTGGACGACCTCGAGCGCCCGGAGGCTGAACGGCGAGTCGTCGGGGTGCTCCGCCGCCTCGCGCAGCGCGACAGCGAGCGCCGTCCGTCGTCGTCGAGCCCGGTTGAGCGCCAGGGTCACGTCGGCGGGACTGAGCCCGAAGATCTCGGACGTGGCGAGGTCGTAGAGGCTGACGGAGTCCTCGGGGTCGTTGGCGGCCCGCAGGAACGAGATGAGCACGCGGACCTCGGGCTGGCGGTAGAGGCCCGCCGTGCCGCTGAAACGCCACGGGATGCGCGCCATGTTCAGCGCGCGGATGTACGGATCGGCATCGCGATTGCCGCGCACGAGGATCGCGTGCTCGCCGGCGCGCCGTCCGGAGCGCAGCGAGGCGGCGATCCGATCGGCGACCGCATCGGCCTCGTCCGAGCCCGTCGTGTACCCCGTCAGCGTGATGGCACCCTCCGCCGGCTCGGGTCGGGCGAACCGCGAGCGTGCCCTGAGCCGCTTGTCGAGCCCCTCGCGCGCCTCCAGCCGGTCCGGGTCGTTGTGGCGAATGAGCCGATGCGCCGCGTCGAGGATCGGCTGGCGGCTGCGGTAGTTGTCGACGAGGACGACGCTCGCCGCGGTCGGGTACGCCGACCGGAAGCCGAGGATGTTGCCGAGCGCCGCCCCCCGGAAGCGATAGATCGACTGGTCGTCGTCGCCGACGACGGTGACGTTGCCGTGCGGTTCCGCCAGGAGCTTCACGAGCTCCCACTGCGCGTGGTTCGTGTCCTGGAACTCGTCGACGAGGATGTACC
>CBFGTN010000041.1:0-17155 GCA_965652075.1 uncultured bacterium | reverse complement strand
GAGGGCTTCGACACGCACGACCTCGACCGCATCATGCGGCACTTCGCCGACGACGGCGGGACCACGACCGACGGCCAGCGGATCGAGGTGCGCGGCTGCGACCTGTGGACGTTCCGGGACGGAGAGGTTGTCAAGAAGGATTCCTACTGGAAGATCCGTCTCCCGTCGTAGCGATAGACTCGGCGGGTGGCATCCGAGCCCGCGCGCCACGGCCCCGACACCGCCGTCCGTCCGCGCCGGCCGGTCGCTCCCCTCGAGCTCTTCTACGACCTCGTCTTCGTCTTCGCGGTCACGCAGGTGTCGCACCTGCTGTTCAACGACCTCAGCTGGACGGGAGCCGTCCACGCGACCCTGGCCCTCCTGATCGTCTGGTGGGCGTGGGACTACACGGTCTGGGTCACGAGCGAGATCGACCTCGAGCCGATCGGGGTGCGCCTGCTGGTCCTCGCCATGATGCTCGCGAGCCTGGCGATGGCGGTCGCGGTGCCCGAGGCGTTCGGCCGCTACGGGCTCCTCTTCGCGGGCTCGTACGTCGCGGTCAAGGTCGGGCGCCTGCTGTTCCTGCGAGTCGCCGCGAGAGGACAGGCGTCCGCGGCGGGACAGGCATCCGCGACCGGCCCGGGTCGCGGGACGCGACTCCTGATCTGGTTCATCGCGTCCGGCGTCCTCTGGCTCCTCGGAGGGGCCGCCGAGGGCCAGGCGCGGGTCGCGTTCTGGGTCGCGGCGCTCGCGATCGACATGGCCGGCCCGCTGGTGATGTATTGGGTTCCCGGCCGCAGCCGGCTGCCATTCGCGCTCTGGCACGTCGAGCTGTCCCACCTCGCGGAGCGCTTCGAGATCTTCGTCCTCATCGCGCTCGGCGAGACGATCGCGCTCACGGGGGTGACCACGACGCTGCTCGGCTTCGACGCCGGACGGCTGGCGGCGTTCGCGCTCGCGTTCATCAGCACCGCGTGCCTGTACTGGCTCTACTTCGACGGCTTTCCGCAGGTCGCCAGGCAGCGGCTGGAGCGCGGGCCGAACGGGATCCAGCTCGCCCGCGACGCGTACATGTTCCTCCACGTCGTCATCGTCGCCGGCGTGATCCTCTCCGCGGTCGGCGACGGCCTCGTGATCGAGGGCCCGACCGACATCCTCAGCGGCGCCGAGGTGGCGGTCGTCTGCTCGGGCCCCGCGCTGTACCTGCTCGGGCACGTGCTCTTCCGTCTGAGGATGACCGGCGCGATCAGCTGGGGCCGGCTGGTCGGCGCCGTTGCCTGCGTCCTCGTCGGCCTGACGGGCACGGTGGTCACCGCACTCGGCCTGTCGCTCCTGCTTGCCGCCACCCTCGTCACCGTCATCGCGGCGGAGACGCTGAGCGGCGCGGGGGCTCCGCGATCGCAGCCGGCGTGAGCCGGGCTACGCCTCCGCGGTTCGCGTCAGCTGACGCGCCTTCGCAACCATCTCGCGCAGGACGTCGAGATCGATGTCGGCGGCCCGCCTGAACTGGAGGTTCGCGCTGCCGGCCTTCACCTTGCCAAGGCGCGTCGCGTAGGCCTTGCCGAGATAGGTGCCGTCCTCGGCCGCGTTGACGTAGATGCTCAAGTAGCTCTTCTGCGCGGCGAGCCCGACGACGAACCACTCCCCCTCGGCGCCGCTGCGGCCGCGGTAGCGGTACGACCCGTAGCCGATGATGCGCTGGTCGGTGCCGCCCCAGAACTTGCCCTCCCAGACCACGCGCTCCTCTCCGGGCATCGAGCCGGCGATGGCGCCGTCCAGGAGCGTAATGTCCTCGCGGACGCCGTCCGGCAGCGAGGCGATGTGCTCCTCGGGGCTCGTCGTGCTCGACTTCTGCATCGGTCCTCCTCAGGTCGGCCCATCCTAGGCCGGAGCGGATTGCGGGGGTAGCATCGGTTTTGCAGGAGGAGCCGCCATGACCGAAGCGACCGCCGTCCCGATCAACATCTTCGAGAACGACCGCGAGCTGATGGTGGTCGCCCCGATGCCGGGGGTCGCGCCGGAGGACATCAGCATCGACGTCCTGGACGACGGGAGCCTGACGGTCCGCGCCGCGATGCACGGCGAGGGCCAGGAGCGCATTCGATACCTGCTGCGCGAGTGGTCATACGGCCCGTACGAGCGGACGATCGAGCTCCCGTGCGCCGTCGACGCGCTGCGCGCGAACGTCACCTACGGCAACGGCGTCCTCTCGATCACCTTCCCGAAGGCCGGTGCGACCGCCGCTGGCCGGCTGCTCGTCCAGCGAACCGGGCATACGCGCGGGATCGCGGCGGGCCATCGCGGCTCGCGGGGCGGCGATGCGGACGATCCGCGCGCGGGCGACGCGAGCAGCGCCACGACGACCGTCGCGTGATCCTCTACTTCCTGCGCCACGGCAAGGCCGGATCCCCCCGCCCGACGAACGACGACGCGCGCGAGCTGACGAAGTCCGGCGTCGCCGCGCTGCGCGACGCGGGCCCGGTGTGGCGCCGGCTGAACCTGCGACCGGACGTCGTCCTCTCGAGTCCCCTGCCCCGTGCGCTCCAGACCGCGGAGCTGTTCTGCGAGGCCGTCGGCGGCAGCCCGATCGTCGACGATCGCCTGCGGCCCGGCGCGTCGTGGGCGACGCTGGCGCGGGCCCTCGCCGACCATGCCGACGCGCGACGGGTGATGTTCGTCGGCCACGAGCCGGACCTGTCCGTGGCGGTCGCCGAGCTGAGCGGCGCGGCCTCCGTGCGGATGCGAAAGGGTGGTGTCGCCTGCGTCGAGTTCTACGGTGTCCCCGAGCCCGGCGGTGGCGAGATCGCCTGGCTCATCGACCCCGACGTCTACGCCGACGACGCGACAGGAGACTGACCGCCGATGCCCGAGTCGGCCGCCATCGTTCGCCGCTTCGACGCGCCGGATGAGCACCGCGAGTTTCCGCTCGGCAGCTTCGATCTCGTGCAGGTCGGCGGGATGACCGTCGGCCGCGCCGAGTACGAGCCCGGCTGGCGCTGGTCGGAGCACGTCGGTGCGCAGCTGGGCGTGCGCAGCTGCGATGTCGCCCACGTCGGCCTCGTCCTCTCCGGACGCAACCGGATCGAGATGGACGACGGCCGCACCTTCGAGATCGGGCCGGGCGACGTGTTCGAGATCGGCCCGGGCCACGACTCGGTCGTCGTCGGCGACGAGCCGTACGTGAGCATCCACCTGCTCGGGGCGGACGCGTACGCCGCGGGGAAGTGACGGACCTGCCGCGGAGGCAGACGCGCGTTGCGGCCTACGCGCTGTGCACCGACGGCGACGCGATCCTGCTGAGCCGCATCGCTCCCGGCGCGACCGCCTCCTCCGACGGGATGTGGACCCTTCCCGGCGGCGGCGTGGACTTCGGCGAGCACCCGCGCGACGCGGCGCTCCGCGAGCTGACCGAGGAGACCGGCCTGACGGGCGAGGTCGTCGACCTGGCCGGCATCGATTCGTGGGCCGGGCACTTCGTCCATCCCGACGACGGCGTGCCGACCGACTTCCACGCCATCCGCATCATCTATCGCGTGCGAGTCACCGCCGGCGAGCTGCGCGTCGAGGTCGGCGGCTCGTCCGACGCGTGTGCCTGGGTCCGTCGCGAGGATCTCGCGGCGCTGCCGCTCGTCGAGCTCGCCGAGGTCGGCATCGGCCTCGCCTTCGACGGCCCGTAGACTGAGCCGATGGCCGAGCTCGCCCTCAACACCCTCCTCCTGTGCGACTACGCGCTCACCGCACAGGACGGGAAGATCAGCGCGGTGGGCGTCTTCAGCCAGATCAACGTGGCCCGCCTGCCCGCGTCTCACGGCCGGTGCTTCATCGTCGCCATCCTCGAGGCCTCGCCGGGCCCGCACGAGCTGGGGCTCCAGGTCGTCGCACCCAGCGGCAAGCAGACCCTTCAGCAGGCGCCGCGGCTCCGGATCCAGGTTCCGCCCACGGCGACGAGCGCGAACATCGTGGCGGAGCTCAAGGGCATGCGCCTGGAGGAGATCGGCCGCTATCGCATCGAGGTCCGCGAGGGCGACCGAGTCCTCGGCAGCAGCCCGTTCACGGTCAACCTCATGCTGCGCCAGCAGCCGGGGAACGCCTGACGAAGCCCATCTCACGCCACGCGCCGGCGCGCCGTTTCACCGGCATGACGAACGACATGGAGCGCGCCTTCTACGCATCCGACCCGGCGTGGGACGGCCGGTTCGTGGCCGCCGTGCGCACGACCGGGATCTTCTGCCGGCCCTCGTGCCGCGTCCGCAAGCCGCTGCCGCACAACGTCGACTACCTCCCGGACGCATCGGCGGCTCGGGCAGCGGGCTATCGCGCGTGCCTGCGCTGCCAGCCCGAGTCGTCGACGCCCGTCACGCTGCGCGACGTCGAGACGCCGATCGGGCGGATGACGATCGGCGCGACGGAGGCGGCGGTCGTGCTGTGCGACTTCACGGAGCGGCCGATGATGGCCGCGCAGCTCGCGTCGGTCCGGCGCCGGATCGGCCCCACGACGTATGGCAACTCCCCGCTCCTCGACCTCGTCGAGTCGCAGCTGCGCGAGTACTTCCACGGTGCGCGGGACGCCTTCGAGCTCCCGATCGACATGCCCGGCAGCGCGTTCCAGGAGCGCGTCTGGGCCGAGCTCCGACGCATCCCGTATGGCGAGACCATCAGCTACCGCGAGCTCGCGGAGCGGGTCGACGCCGGCGGCGCGTACCGAGCGATCGGCCGGGCGAACGGCTCGAACCGGCTCGCGGTGATCGTGCCCTGCCACCGAGTCGTCGCGGCCGGCGGCGGCCTGGGCGGGTACGGCGGCGGGCTGGATGCCAAGCGGCGGCTCCTCGACCTCGAGGCCGGCCAGGCGCGCGTCGTGATGGCCTAGCCCGGGCGCTCCTCGCGCCAGGCGACGAGCACGCCGACGTCGTCGTACTTCCAGACGACGTCGACCGCCGCGAAGCCGGCGGCGGTCAGCCAGGACAGATGCTCGGCGGCCGTGTCCGGATGGTCGTGCTCGACCTCATGAGGATCGGGCTCATCGGGCAGGTCGTAGAGCTCGCTCAGCCGATCCATCGCCGGGCGGAAGTAGTCGGCAAGCAGGAAGACGCCACCCGGCTCGATGTGCTCCCAGATCCGGCTGAACAGGTGGCGCTTCGCGTCGGGGTAGAGGTGGTGAACGGCGAGGATGCTGACGATCGCGTCGTACGTGGCGTCGAGCTCCGGCCGCCCGATATCGCTCACCCGCAGCTCGACGCGCGACTCGAGCCCGGCCAGGCGCTGGCGAGCGCGGTCGAGCATCTCGGTCGAGACGTCGAGGCCGACGGCGCTGGCCTCGGGGAACGCCTCCAGCACGCGACGCAGCGTGTATCCCGTGCCCGAGCCGAGGTCCAGGAATCGCTCCGGCGGGCGCAGTGCGAGCAGCGCCAGCAGGGTGTCGTGGATCTCCTCGTAGCGCGGGACCATCTCGCGGATCTGAGCGTCGTACGACGGCGCCCACGCATCGAAATGGTGCTCGACGCTCCGCGCCGGATCGGTCACTTCACCCCGGCGCCCATCGCGTGGTAGCCGCCGTCGACGTGGATCATCTCGCCGGTCGTCTGCGAGGCCCAGTCGGAAAGCAGGAAACAGCACATCTGGCCGACCGGGGTCGCATCGGTCAGCGACCAGTCGAGTGGTGCGCGCTCAGCCCAGCTGCCGGCGATCGCGTCGAAGCCGGGAATGCTCTTGCCGGCCATCGTGCGGATCGGCCCCGCCGACACGGTGTTCACCCGGATCCCGAACTCGCCGAGGTCGCGCGCCAGGTATCGGGTCGTCGCCTCCAGGCCGGCCTTGGCCACGCCCATCCAGTCGTAGATCGGCCATGCCAGGCGCCCATCGAAGGTCAGCGACACGATCGACGCCCCGCCATCGGTCCCGGCCGCCTTCAGCGGCTCGAGGAGGCCGACGGCGAGCGCCTTGAGCGAGTAGGCCGACGTCTGGAAGCCGAATGCCACGCTCTCCCATGGGGCGCTCAGGAAGTTCCCGCCCAGGGCGTCCTGTGGCATGAAGCCGATCGAGTGGAGCGCGCCGTCGAGGCGCCCCCATCGCCTGGTGACCTCGTCGGCGACCGCCGCGACGTCGTCGGCGTTGTTGACGTCCATCTGCATGACGTCCGGTGCGGAAGGCAGCTTGCGGGCGACCTTCTCCGTCAGCCGGACGCCCTTGCCGACGTTCGTGAGCAGGATCTCGGCGCCCGCCTCCTGGGCGACGCGGGCAACCGCGAAGGCGATGCTGTCGTCGGTCAGGACGCCGGTGATGAGCAGCTTCTTGCCGTCCAGGAGCATTGCGGGCGGGTCCTCAGTGCGAGTGGACCGATGGCGCACGCGCCGGCGCGCGGCCCGATTGTACCCGCGAGCTCCGGCTCCTCCCGCGTCAGCCCTGGACGCCGACCGGTCCGATCTGGCGAATCGGTGGCATCGGCAGCTCGACCGGGCCGCTGCCATCGAGTGGCACGAGCAGGAGACGCTCCTGCACCGTGCCGTTGGCGTCGCTGGACTCGACGATGAGCACGGCTTCGTCGGTCGGAGCGATCGAGGCGTAGTGCATCCCGAGGGTCAGCCAGTTCCCCTCGGGTGGCTGGTACAGGGCCCGGCGCGCGCCGTTCCGCGGATCGGTGAGGACGAGCGAGGACTGAACGCCATCCGCCTCGATCGCGACGAGGACGGGTTGTCCGTCCACGCCCGTCACCGTGATGTCGCCCAGGTTGCCCGGAACGTCGAGCGTCGCGCCGGACACCAGGTCGATGGCCTTGGCCGCGCAGTCAACGGCACCGCACTGGTTGACGACGATCATCCCATCGGTGCCGAGATCGACGAAGACCACCGGCGGGAGCTCGCGAACCTCCCCGCTCGCGATCTCGATGATCGCGGTGGTGCAGCCGTCCGGCCCACGACACGTGGATCGGGAGAGATACCTGCCGTCGGCGCTGATGTCGAGGGTCACGGTGAAGGGCGCGACCGCCGCGAGGCGGACCCCATCGTCCGGCGTGCGTGCGGCGACCGGAGGGAGGAACGGTTCGACGGCGCCGGAACCATCGAGGGCCACGCGGAAGATCCCGAGGTCGACGTCGGGGCGGCCGCGTGTGACGAGGGCGATGTAGGCCGCAGACCCGTCCGGCATCGACGCGATGGACCACACCGTGTCGTGTACGGTCGCAACCGCCACCGGGCTTGCCCCCGGCTCGATTGGCACGCGAAGGATGGTGGACGTGACGCCGTCGTCGCTGACGAAGACAACCGCCCCACCCGCCGCTTTGGCGACCGCCGGCGTGCGAGCGATGTCGTGGTCGGGATCGACGACGAATGGAACTTCGACATCGACCCGCCGCCGCTCCTCGCCGAGCACACCAGCCTGAACGACCATCGTGCCTGGACCGTCATCGGGTGGAAGCTGCGAGAACCAGACCCAGGGAATCTCGGGCGGGCCGGCGTTGACGGCCGCGTCCGCCGATGGTGTCGCCGGTGCAGACACATCGGTCGGACGGGGCCACAGCGCGAACGCCGCGACCGCCGCAGCGGCGACCAGGAGCCCGAGGATCCCGTAGAGCATCCTGGTCCGTCGCATCGTGTGCCAACGACGGATCTCGCCCGATCCGCGTTACGTGCGACGGTGAGCGCATCCGACTAGGATCGGCGGACCGATGATGGTTCGCCTCTACGACTACGACGTGCCCGCCGCGGATCCCGCCGCGGGAGTTCCGGCCCTCCGTCCGGTGCTCGAGGGCCTCGACGCGGCCGATCGGCGCACGATCCTGACCGGCCTCTTCAAGCCCGAGCGGATGCCCGGCACGATGGAGCGGCTGACGACGCTCGTCGAGGACGTCGACGTCAGCTTCGAGAACGCGCTCGTCACGCTCGACAACGCCGGGCGCTCGCGGCGATTCGTGGCGATCGACGAGGCGAAGGCGATCCTCGATCGATGGCTGCCGGAGTCGGCCGTGGCGGGCGTGCGCGAATGGGACGTGGCCCGATTGCTCGAGCCCTACGGCGACGGCACGTACCACGGCAAGCTCCTGAAGCGAACCCGGAAGCAGCTGCGCTCGGTCTCGAGCCGCGACGCGCTGACGACGCCGTTCCTGTTCCGCCGCACCTGGAGCGCGGCGTGAGCCGGTCACAGCGCCGGCGCCGCGGGCGGCCGTACCAGCCGCTTCCGCGCCGGTCGAACCCGTGGATCGCCAGGCTCCTGATCGTGGCCGTCGGGGTGCTGCTGATCTTCGGCTCGCTCGTCTTCCTGGGCTTCTCGCGCTAGAGCGACTCCTCCAGGAGCGTCCGCACGTGGAGCAGGAGCTTCACGAGCTCCGGCGCGGCGGCCACGAGATCGATGTCGTCGGGCTGGACGTGGTCGAACACCCGGAACGCCGCGGAGCCGTGGAGCAGGCCGGCGCCGCGCATGGCGGACGCGAGCACCTCCGACTCGGCGAACGGGACGTGCCGATCCTCGCGCTCGTGCATGAGGTACACGGCCGTTCGCAGCCCGGCAAGGTGCCGCACCGGCGAGATCGCATCGATGAACGCGCGGCTCGTCGCCGGAAGGTCCGCGATCGCGCGCTCCGCGTCCGCGAGCGAGGCCGACGTCATCAGGTCGTGGACCTGGCGCGCTTCGTCCGTCTCGAGCAACGCGCGCAGCTCGGGGTCGGGCGGCGGCGGCCGGTCATCCTCCAGCACCGCGTCCCCGAGCGCACGTTCAAGGGCGGTCCGGTCACGCCCGTCGGGAACCTGGTCCAGCATGAAGCCCAGGTACACCTGGCGGGCCAGGGGCGACGGGCTCCACGGCACCTCCGCCCCATCCTCGGATCGGGTCTCATGAGCCGACACGGCGGCGAGGTAGGTCCTGGCATCGGCGTACGCGCCGAAGGCGTTCACCCAGCGGACGTCGTCGGCGATCCTCGGGTCGGCGGCGGCGAGGAGGGCGAGCGAGCCGCCCACGCTGAATCCGAAGATCCCGACGCGCTCCGGATCGACCTCCGGCCGCCTGGCGAGCAGCTCGAACGCGCGGACGATGCCGTCAATCTCCCCGGCCTCCAGGCGCCCCTCGAGCAGGACGCGCGAGTCCGGGACGAGCACCGCGATCCCGGTGCGGGCCAGCGCGTCGGCGACGCGTTCGACGACCGGGTGGTTGCGGCCGACGTTGTTGACGCCGAGGACGAGCAGGATCGCGCCCGCCCTCCGCTCCGGCGTGGCCCACGCGGGCAGCCACAGCTCGGCGAGCTCGGGCTCGTGCCCGTCAGCGGCGGGCCGGTACTCGGCCGCCGTCCGTTGCGGTGTCTCGCTGAACAGGGAGAGCGGCTTCGGCCCCGCGTCGAGCAGGTTCGGAAGGAGGACTGCCGTCTGGATCCCGACGCGCGTCGGCTCCCACGCCACCGCGACGACGGCGAGCACGAGCAGGACGATGCCCAGCCACCGCAGCCAGCGCATCGGGCAATCCTACGGTGGTCGTCAGCGGGCGGCGTGACTCCGTTCCGCGGCGCGATCCTCGACCTGGAGTCGGAGCCGATACAGGACGTTCCACTCCTCGGAGTTCAGGCTGGCTCGATCGACCCGTTCCTGGATGCGGTCCAGCCGGCGGCGGAGCTGGTCCAGGTCGCCGTTCGCGCCGCTGCCGGCGGAGACGAGCTCGTCCTCGAGCTGCTGCGCGTCGTCGTTCCAGGTGAGGTGCGCGGCGCAGAATGCCGCCTCGCGCTCGACTGCGGCGCGCACCGCGTAGGCCAGCTCCGCCTTGCCGTTGATCGCGACGTTCGTCGCGTAGGCGAGCACCTCGAGGTCGTCGCTGACGACCCGCATTGGCTTCCCGCGCACGACGGCGCCCATCAGGTGGCGCGCCGCGAAGCCGACGGTCCGCATCGGCCAGCTCTTCGGCCCGGTCGCCTCCTCCGATCGCGTCGCTTCCAGCCCGGCCGAGCGCAGCGAGGTCCGCACGAGCTTGAGCAGGTCGTCGTCGTCCGTATCGGGGCGCATGACGAGCGGGACCTGGACGAGGGTTCGGCCCTTGCGCCAGCGCTGGATGAGCAGGATCGGCGTGAAGAGGACCATCTGGAGCACGGCCAGCCCGAGCATGAACGTCGCCGGATACGAGAGCGGGACAAGGCGCAGCCAGGTCGAGAGGTCGCGCCCTTCGAGGAAATCGCCGAAGACGACGCACGCGGCAACCGCCGGGGGCGTCGCCACGATCGCGGACACGAGCCCGAGGTAGTGGATCGGCCTGACGTCGAAGTTCCGTCCGATCACGCCGGCGGCGTCGAGGAGGGCGCCGACGACGATCGGGACGCCGAACCCGACGATGACGACCAGCCAGGCGAGGGCAAGGAGGCTGATCACCGCCAGGATCCGCCCCTGCCGTCCGGGCACCTGGCCGAAGTAGAGCGCCGTCGCCCAACCCAGCGCAAACGAGGCCGACTTGCTGACGGCCTGCCACGCGACGAGGAGGACGAGGGGGAGGAAGGGCATGCTCGACGAGGACGCAAGCCACGTGCCCGGTGCAGCTCAGTCGAACGAGAGCGGCCTCACGGTCATCACGCTGTCGACGCGACCCTCCCAATCCTCGCGCGGCGAGTCGCAATAGAGCTCGATCTCGTTGCCGTCCGGGTCGGCGGTGTAGAGGCTACGGCTCACGCCGTGATCCGCCGACCCGCGGAGCAGCCCACGCTCGGAGAGGACCGTATGCGCGCGCTTGACGGCCTCCCAGTCGGCGAGCTGGATCGCGACGTGGTAGAGGCCGACGGCGGTCGGAAGCGGCGATGCGGCCGAGTCGCCAACTCGAAGGAGCCCCAGGTCGTGGTGGTTCTCTCCGGTCGCGGTCAGGAAGATCATCACGTTGCTCATCTCGCTGACCACCGTGAAGCCGAGGAGGTCGCGGTAGAACGCGAGAGACCGATCGAGATCGCGAACCTTGAGCACCACGTGTCCCACCCGAATCGGCTGGAGCATCCAACGAATGCTACTCCCCCGCCCGGGCGACGCCGGCTTCGCAAGGCTCTAGGGCAGGCCCAGCTTCGCGCGGCACGCGGGCCACGGCTGATAGCCCCGCGCGGCACGCAGTCGCTCGGCGACCGCGATCTGCTCCTCGCGGGTCGCCTGATGCGGGTACTCCGCGTATGCGGCGCCTCCGTACCCATTCCACGTCGCGAGCGAGAACTGGAGGCCGCCGTAGTAGCCGTTGCCGGTGTTGATCGCCCAGTTGCCGCCGGACTCGCACTGCGCGAGTGCGTCCCAGACGCTGTCGCCGCTGAACGTGGCGACGGGCTGCGCCGCGGGCGGCGGCGGCGCCGCATTGAACAGCGTCGCCTCCATCTCGATCGACCGGACCTCCGATTCGTCACGCTCGAGGGACTCCGCTCCGCCCGCCGTGGCCGCGACGAACGACGCGCCGCGTGCCGACAGGACACCGCCGCGTGCCACGTCGACCCGCGGCACGCCCGAATGCGCAAGGAGCCGGTCGGGCGTCGGCTCGGGAAGCGGAGCCGCTGAGCGCGCCGACAGCGGCGCGAGGAGGGCGATGCCGGAGACGGAGATCAGACCGAGGAGGAGGATCCGACGGGCGATCCTCATGGGCTCGCGTCGAAGTGGATCGTCACCGTGATGATGCCGGCGCTCCGGGGTCGGTCGGTCACGAGTGCCCATGCCGCGGCCGACAGGTCGGCGACGCGCTGGTTGGCCGTGCCCCAGTAGCAGCCGCAGTAGTCCACCACCGGCAGCTCCACGCACCGGTCGCCGCAGACGGTGACGGTCATGATCACGCCGCGCCCGCCCGCGCCGCCAAGGGCACCGGGAAGGGCGACGAACGCGTCGGCCGGCGTGAATCCCGCCGGACACGTCCCGACCTTGTGGCAGTACCACGAGGCGCGGCCGGTCACGGTCGACCCCTTCATCCGCGGCGGCGCGACCGGGACGATCGCCGGCCTGGGGACGGCGACGGGATAGAGGGTCGCCTCCATCGTCACGCCGGCGGGCCGCGAGGCGGCTGGTCGGGCAAGGGTCTCTCCGAGCGTGGATGCGGCGGGGGCGACGGCGGTCAGCGCGCGGTCGGAAACACGATCGAGGAGGGCGCTGCGCGGCAGCGTCGAGATCGGCGCGTCGGGACGGACGGCGAGCAGCGACTCGGCCGCGAGGTTTGCCTCAGGCAGGGCGGAACGCGCGGAGAGGGGCGCGAGGAGCGCGATGCCAACGACGCTCATGGCGGTCAGCGCGGCGACTCGCCGCAGCAGGTCCGGCAATAGAATTCATCCCGATACGTGGTCCGACCGGCATGGCTCCTGCGAAGCATGAGACGTGCCGGCCCAGCGGCCCACCCTAGCATCCGGGTCCGGGGGTGTCGAGCGCGGGAGGTACCATGCCACGCAGGAGAAAGGAGCCCGAGAGCCGGCGCGGCTCGATGGTGGTGCGGGGCCGTCCGGTGACCTCTGACGCCGGGACGGAGGACCAGAAGCTCCTTCGTTCGCACGGGCCGGAAGGCGACTTCCAGGACACCGACACGTGGCGCACCCTGCGGATCATGGGCGAGTTCGTCGAGGGCTTCGATGCGCTCGCAGGCATCGGTCCGGCGGTCAGCATCTTCGGCTCGGCCAGGATCGGCCGGCGCAACCGCTACTACGGCGCGGCCCGGCGGCTGGCCGGGGCGCTCGTCAAGCAGGGGTTCGCCATCATCACCGGCGGCGGGCCCGGCGTCATGGAGGCGGCCAACCGCGGGGCGCAGGAGGCGGGTGGCCTCTCGATCGGCTGCAACATCGACCTCCCCTTCGAACAGGGCCTCAACGAGTACGTCGACCTCGGCCTCGAGTTCCGCTACTTCTTCGTCCGCAAGGTGATGTTCGTGAAGTACGCCGAGGGGTTCGTCATCTTCCCGGGCGGGTTCGGCACGCTCGACGAGCTGTTCGAGGCGCTGACCCTGATCCAGACCGGCAAGGTCGAGCACTTCCCGATCGTGCTGTACGGGAAGGACTACTGGGACGGGATGATGCAGTGGATCCGCGAGAAGCCGCTGTACGAGGAGAAGATCAGCCCCGAGGATCTGGACCTGCTCACGATCACCAGTGACATCGACGAGGCGTGCAACGCGATCACGCGCCACCATCGGTCACGGGAGCAGGAGCTCAAGGAAGCGGCCAGCCGCCAGGCCACGAAGCAGGCCGTGCAGGAGGCGCAGGCCGGGCACGGGCGCTGACCGTCAGCGCGGGCGACCCTCACGCAACGCGGCGATCGAGCGCTCGATTCGACGATCGCGGGTCTCCCGCGTCTTCGCGCCGGTGACCTGGAGGACGTGCCAGCCCTTGTTGCTCGGCGACAGCGCGTCGAACGTGGCTCGCGCCCGCGGTTCGGCATCCAGGGCCGCGGCGAGCTCGGGCGGGACGACGACCTCCCGCTTCTCCGTATCGAGCTGGACATCGACTTCGACCTCCTGGCCGCCCTCGACGCCGGCACCGGCCCGATGCTCGGCGCTGAGGCCGACCATCGGCTTGCCGTCGACGGTGGCCACGGTCGAGCGATACGTGTAGGCGCCGATCGTCACGCGCACCGGTGGGCGGCGCCCGCTGGCGAGGGCGTCCATCACCGACTCGGGGACCTCGATGCCCGTCGCGGTCTTGCCCGACTGCTTGATCGTCGTGCGGAACTTCATGGGTGCCTCACCGGCAGCTGACGTGCGAACGGGGAGGAAAGGCCGTGGCGGGCCCGACCGGATTCGAACCGGCGATCTCCAGCGTGACAGGCTGGCATGTTAGGCCGCTACACCACGGGCCCGCGGGAGGCGACGGGGGCGGAGCATAGCAGACATGCCCCGGAGCTTCAGGGGTGTCGCCCGGCCCGAACCTCACCCAGCAGACGTGCGGCGGCGAGCCAATAGGCGACGGCCCCGCCGAGGGCCGCCAGGCCCGCGAGCAGGAACGACGGAGCCCGATCGGGCAGCGTCGCGGCGGTCGTTGCCGCCGCGACCGCGAGCCCGACGAGCAGCGTCCCCATCGTCGCCGACAACAGGAGCGCGAGGCTCCGCGCGGACCGATGCCCGGCGCGCAGGGCGAGCACGACGGCGGCGTGCGCGATCCCGACGACGAGCACGGCAGCGCCCATCGCGAGCGCGGCGCCGCCGATCGCCGCGGCGTCGACCGCCACGGGGGGCAGCAGGCGCTGGATGCCGGTCGCCCCGAGCAGGCCGACGACGATGCCGGCGGCCCCCGCGACCAGCCAGACGACCGCGGCTGCCAGCAGCAGCGTGCGGGCCATCGGCCCTAGCGGTGCGGGCGGAGCAGCAGGATCGCGGCGACCCCGAACACGAGCGTCGAGATCGTCAGGGCGATCGCCAGGACGGTGTCGGGCGGCGGGTTGACCATGACGACCACGGTCAGGCCGGCCGAGAGCGCCGCGGCGAGCGCCGACAGCACGCCGGTGATCCTGCGTGCGCCTCGCGCGTCGTTGATCACGGCGAGGCCGCCGGCGGTCAGACCTCCACCGAGGAGGATGGCCCCGATGCCGAAGATCAGCGGCACGACCCCGTACGAGCCGACGTCGGGCGGCGGGTCGCCGCCGAAGCGCACGCCGATCGTGAGGGCCAGCGCCACGATCCCGATCCCGGTGATGACGAGCGCGACGCCGCCGACCATGACCGCCAGCGTCGCGGCGGCCGTCGCGTCGCCAAGGTGCTCCGGCGCGAGCGAGTGCGACCCGCGGCGTCGGGCGGCGGCCACCGAGGCGGCGCGGATCGGTCGTTGGCTGCTCATCGGCGAGGGATTGTACGCGGAAGGCCGAGTGGGCTCCACCGAACCTATACTCGGCCCGGATGTCGTTCGAGCTGCCCCCGGATCCGCGGACCGAGCGTCGTACCCGCATCACCCAGCGGGTGAGCCTCGTCTTCGCGGCCCTGCTCGTCGCGCTCATCGCGTACTTCGCGTACGTCGGGTACGAAGGCTCGAGACAGCTGACCGACGCGCCGAACCCCTCGATCGACTGCCGCACGCCGGCAACGCTCGGCTGGGAGTACGAGGCGATCAACTACGACATCGAGACCGATGCCGCCCTCGGACAGGAGGACGATGCCACGAGCTGCGCCGCGCAGGGCGCCGCCGGGAACGACCTCACCTCCTCGGACGGCACGCGGCTGGCCGGCTGGTACGTGCCGTCCGCGTCGGAGAGCGGCGCAGCCGCACCGACGGTCGTGCTGGTCCACGGCTGGGGCAGCAACAAGAGCGACATGCTCGACCGGGCGGCCCTCCTCCACGACCGATACAACCTCGTGCTGGTCGACCTCCGCAACCATGGCCAGAGCGAGGACGCCGCGACGACGCAGGGCGTCCGCGAGGCCCGTGACGTTGAGGCAGTCGTCGACTGGCTGCAGGCGGAGAAGGGACCCGAGCGGATCGCCCTGCTGGGTGTGTCGATGGGCGGTGCCACCGTGCTGAACGAGGCGGACCGTGACGAGCGGATCGACGCGGTCGTCGTCGAGTCCACGCACGCGACGATCGCCAACGCGGCGCAGGCACGGCTGGAGATGGCCGGCTACCCGCTCGCCCTCCCGGCCAGCTGGGCGGTGCTGCTCGGCACGCTCGCCCGCACCGGCCAGGACGTGAGCAGCGCGGATCCCGTGCAGGCGATCGCGCGGCTCGACGAGCGGCCGGTCCTCATCGTCTCCGGCGGCCAGGACGAGGCGATCGGGAAGGACGCGGCGCAGGAGCTGGAGGCGTCAGCCGAGGAGGCGGGTTCTCCGACCGAGCTCGACATCTGCGAGGACGCGGGCCACGCTGAGGCGCCGGAGGTCTGCGCCGGGCGATACGAGGACTGGGTGCTAGGCTTCCTCGAGCGCGCGCTGGCACCCGCCGGCTGACGCTCCCCGCCCTTCGAGTCCTGTCGCGCGGCGCCCATTCGGGTGGCCGCCCGCACACGCGAGGTACACGCCGTGACCCTGGCACCCACCGATGTCGATACCCGCTTCGATCGGACGATCGACCGCTGGTTCCGCGATCAGCTGGCGCTCAGCCCCGAAATCGCGACCTTCCTGGGCATCCACGAGCATGACGGTGACCTCGCCTCCGGCGGCAAGGACGCCGTCGACGAGGAGGTTGCGCTCTACCGTCGGGCGATCGACGAGCTGTCGGGCATCGACACCGGCGAGCTGACCCCGGAACGCGCGTTGGACCGCGATCTCGCCGTCCACCAGGCGCGCCTGGGGATCTTCTGGCTCACCGAGTACCGTCCGTGGGCTGGGGCCTCGAACGCGGCCGAGCACATCGGCACGGCGCTCTTCCCGCTCTTCACCCGCGACTTCGCGCCGTTCGCAGCCCGGATCGAGACCATCGCTTCCCGGCTGGAGCGGGCCCCGACCTTCCTCCTGGAGCGGCGCGAGCGCGTGACCGATCCGGTCAAGCTCTGGACCGAGATCGACCTCGAGTCGACCGAGCAGCTCCCGGCCTTCCTCGACGTCATCACCGCCGCGGCCGGTGCCGAGGGAGTGGACGAGGCCCTGGCCCGCCGCCTCGCGTCGGCGTCGGACGCGACGAAGGCCGCGCTCGCGGATCACGCGGAGTGGCTCCGTTCCGACGTCCTGCCGCGCGCCGCGGCCGATTGGAAGGCCGGGCCGGAGCGCTTCGAGGAGATGGTCCGGCTTCGCGAGCTCGAGGCGGACGGCGACGAGATCCTCTCCGTCGGGGAGGAGCTGCTCGTCAGCGAGAAGGCCGCCCGGCAGGGGCTGCACGATCAGATCGAGCCCGGCGCATCGGCCGAGCAGGTCGCCGACGCCGTGAAGGACGACCACGCCGCGACCTTCGCCGAGGCGCTCGACGAATACCGCGAGATGATGTCGCGGGCCAGGGCGTTCGTCGTCGAGCACGGGATCGCCACGCCGCCCGAAGAGGACCACCTGAACGTCACCGAGACGCCGTCCTTCATGCGGCATCTCATCCCCTTCGCCGCGTACTTCCACCCGGCGAAGTTCGACCCGACCCCGGTCGGCACGTACATCGTCACGCCGCCGAGCGCGCCGGAGATGATGCGGGAGCACAACCGCGGCTCGATCGTCAACACCTCCGTCCACGAGGCGTACCCCGGGCACCACCTTCAGCTGTCGGCGGCGATCACGAATCCGAGCCTCGTCCGGCTCTTCTCCGGCGCCCCCGAGTTCGCCGAGGGCTGGGCCTTCTACTGCGAGCGGATGATGAAGGAGGCCGGCTTCGACGACA
>CBFGTN010000040.1:0-17344 GCA_965652075.1 uncultured bacterium | reverse complement strand
GCGGTGAGGCTGGGCCAGAGGGGGACAATGCGCCGATGGAGCAGACCGTCATCTTCATCGGTGTCTTCACGATTCCCGACTTCGAGGCCTGGGTCCCCGCGATCGAGCGAATGACCGCGTTCGTCGAGGCGAACGTTCCCGGCGTGCGCTCGTTCGGGGCGTTCGTCAACGATGCGGCCACCGAGGGGACCGTCGTGTACGTGCATCCGAACGGCGACTCCCTGGATCAGCACCTCGCGGCCGCCGCAACGCTGATCGAGGAGGGGACCGAGATGGTCGAGGTCACGAGCGTGCGGCTGCTCGGCGCGCCGAAGCCGCAGACGGTCGAGCGGCTGCGTTCGTCGGGCACGCCCGTGACCGTCATGCCGCTCGTTTGCGGCTTCGAGCGCGACTAGGAGCGCGTCAGCCTCGGGAGCACGTCGCGGCCGAACGCGTCGATGAACGCGGCCTGGTCGCGCCCGACGTTGTGCAGGTAGATCTCGTCGAAGCCCATGTCGACGAAGCGCTGGATCTCGGCGGCGTGCTCATCGAGGTCGGCGCTGATGACCATCCGGTTCGCGAAGTCCTCGATGCGCACGAGCTTCGCCATGTTGGCGAAGTCCTCGGGATTGCGGATGTCCTGCTTCGGGAAGGGCATCCCGCCGTTCGGCCATTCCGTCAGAGCGTTCCGCTCCGCCTCTTCCTGAGTCGGCGCCCAGCTGACGTGGACCTGTAGCTGGGTCTTCATCGCATCGGGATCCTTGCCCGTCTCGCGGGCACCCTCGCGGAACCGCTCCCACAGCATCGCGATCTTCTCGTCGGCCGCGCCGACGGTGATGATCCCGTCGGCATATCGGCCCGTGCGCTTCGCGTTCAGCGGGCCGGCGCAGGCGACGTAGATCGGGACCGGCTGCTCGGGGCGGGTGTAGAGGCGCGCGGACTCGAGGCTGAAGTACTCGCCGTCGTGCTTGACCACCTTCCCGGTGAAGAGCTTCGTGATGACCTCGACCGCCTCGAACATCATCGCGCTGCGAATCCCGACCTCGGGCCACTCGCCACCGATGACGTGCTCGTTCAGCGCTTCGCCCGCGCCGAGCCCGAGCCAGAAGCGGCCGGGGTACATCGCGCCGAGCGTCGCCGCGGCGTGCGCGATGACCGCGGGGTGGTAGCGAAACCCGGGGCACACGACGGCGGTGCCGAAGGGGAGGGTCGTGCGCTGCCCGAGCGCCCCCAGGAACGACCACGCGAAGGCCGACTGGCCCTGCTGCGGCGTCCACGGGTGGAAGTGCTCGCTCACCTGGAAGCCGGCATCGAACCCGGCCGCCTCGGCCCGCTCGGCCCAGTCGAGCAGGTCGGTCGGATGGAACTGCTCGAGCATGCACGCGTAGCCGATCTTCGTCATGCCGACAGCGTACCCGGTGTCCCGGTGATGACGCGTGACTCGCTTCATTCACCCGGTGCATGAGGACGCGACGAAGGCCCTGGACGATGCGCGTCCCGCATGGGATGGCGAGGATCCGCCCCGCTGCTTGACCGGGGCAGTCGGTGCGTGGATATCCGGCGACGTTCTTCCCGCCAGAGTCACCACGTGGTTGCGCTCGCACGACGCGCGAGGAAGGCGCCGGAGCCCGCCCGAGCGTCCGGCGCCTGTGCCTGGGGTCGGGGTTGACGAGTCAGGCCCCGGACTCCTCCCCGTCGTCCGCATCGACCTCGTCGTCCGGCCCGAACGGTCCGCGATGGTGCCAGCGCAGCCCGCCGACCTCACCGCCGTCGTCGAGCCACGTCGTGATTCGCTCGAGGGCGGCGTCGGCGCGCTCCTGGGAGAGACCCTCATCCACGGCCGCGTCGAGGTCCTCCTGGATGGCGGCCAGCACGGCGGTCTTGACCGAGTCGTAGCTGACGTTGAGATCCTCCGCCAGCGCCTCGAGCGAGCCGGCCTCCCCGAGCCGGTCGATGAGCTCCGAGCTCTCGATCCCGAGGGCATCGGCGGCGGCCTCGAACACATCTCCGCCGAGCAAGCCACGCCCGACACCGTGCCCGAAGCCGTGAGCGAAGCCACGCTCGAAGGCCAGGCCCGGGCCGAACCAGCCGCATCCCTCGCCGTCGAAGGCCTCGATTCGTTCGCGCGCCTCGCCGGCGCGCTCCTCGCTCAGGTCACCGGCTTCGACCGCCGCATCGATCGCGGCCAGCGCCGCGGTCTTGCCCGCCGCAACCAGGCCGTCGCGATCGGTTCCGAGCTCGGACGCCAGGGTGTCCAGGAAGACGTCGCAGTACTCCGAGCCGGCGCCGAGGTCGTCTGTCGTGGGGTCCTCGTCGGTGGCGAGCGCCGAGCCGATGAGCGTCCCACCGACGATCGCCGACAGGATGAGCGCCCCGGCCAGCCCGAGGCTCTTCGTGAGTCGCATGTCGAGTGGTCCTCGCAGTGATGGGCGACGAATGGATGCCTCACAGCCTGCGAATGGCCGATGAAGATCGCGCCAAGATTCGCGACCTTCGTCTTCACAACGCCTGAATCGGCCCCGCGTACGATGCCGGCCATGCAGGCGAGCATCCTGGTCGTCGAGGACGAGCCGCAGCTCCGCGGCCTCCTGCGGCTGTACCTCGAGCGCGAGGGACACCGCGTGACCGATGCCGGCGACGGCCCCTCGGCACTCGCCGCCTTCGATGCGGCGCCGCACGACCTCGTGATCCTCGACCTGATGCTGCCCGGGATGCAGGGCGAGACGGTCCTGGAGGCGCTTCGGGACGCCGGCGACGTCCCCGTCCTGATCACGTCGGCGAAGCGCACCGACGCCGAGCGAATCGCCGGGCTGCGCGCGGGAGCCGACGACTACCTCGCGAAGCCGTTCAACCCGCACGAGCTCACTGCGCGCGTCGCGGCGATCCTGCGTCGAACGCGGGGCGCGGAGATGGCGGTGCCGCCGATCCTCAGCCTCGCCGGGGGGCGGCTCGTGCTCGACCCGGCCTCGCGCCGCTACACGCTGGCCGCCGGCGGGAGCGGACGGCTGACGCCCGGCGAGTCCGCGCTCGTCGTCGCGCTCGCCGCGCGCCCGGGCCAGGTGCTCGGCCGGCAGCAGCTGCTCACCGCGGTCGCCCGCCGTCCCGACGAGGTGTACGAGCGCGTCGTCGACGTCCACGTCGCCAACCTCCGCCGCAAGCTCGGCGACGACGCCGGTGCGCCGTGGCTGATCGAAACCGTCCCAGCGGCGGGCTACCGGCTCGTGGCGAGCGTCGACCCGCAGCCATGATCCGCGGCCGATCCCTCGCCGTCCGGCTGGCGCTGCTGCTGTCCGCCGTGCTCGTGATCGTCCTGCTCCTCGCCGGCGTCGTCGTCAACCGGGCCGCGTCCCGGTCGCTCGACGAGACGCTCGGTCCGCGCGAGCTCGCCCGACTGCAGCTCGCCGGCGCGATCGTCGAGGAGAACCTGCGCCGCGGGGTCGGCCAGCAGGGCGTCCGGCTCGTCGTCCGCCGAATCGCGCAGGAGACCGCCGGGGTCGTGCGCGTCGTCGACGGCTCGGGCGCGACGGTCGCCCAGGCGGGCCACCTCCCGCCGGGCGTCGAGACCGATACGCTGTCGACCGAGCTCGCGTCCGACGTCGGCGGCGGGATGCTGGAGATCGAGATGCAGGCCCCCGGCGCGCCGTTCCTTCGCGCCTTCAACGGCGCGTTGCTGATCACCGGGGTCGTCGCCGTCGTCGCCATGCTCGCGGCCGCGGCACTGGTCTCGAGCCGGGTCACCCGGCCGCTGCGCGAGGTGGCCGGCGCCGCGCAGCGCCTCGGCGCTGGCGACCTGTCGGTGCGTGCGCGGGGTGGCGCCGACGCCGAGTCCGCGGAGCTCGCCGCCGCCTTCAACGGCATGGCCGAGCGCCTCGAGCGGTCGGAGGCGCTTCGACGTCGCGCGGCGAGCGACCTCGCCCACGATCTTGCGACTCCTGCGACCGTCCTCGAGTCGCAGGTGCAGGCGATGGTCGACGGTGTCGTCCCCGCCGACGCCGTCCAGCTCGAGAAGGCCCGGGTCGCGGCGGCCGATCTGTCGGGCCTGATCGGCCAGCTCAGCGAGCTGACGCAGGCCGAAGCCGCCCCCTTGCAGCGCAACCCCGAGCGGGTCGACCTCGCTGCACTGGCCCGCGAGATCGTCGACGGTGCCGAAGGAATGCTGCGCGAGCGCGGCGTGACGGCGACGATCACGGCGCGCGGCGACGTCGTCGCCACGGTCGACCGGGGCCAGGTCGCGAGGGCGCTGCGCAACATCGTCGGCAATGCGGTCGCGCACTCGCCGCGCGGCGGCACGGTGCGGATCGACCTCGACGCCGGACCGCCGATGGCGGTTCGCGTCATCGACGAGGGCGAGGGGATCGCGGACGAGGACCTGCCGTTCATCTTCGAGCGCTTCTACCGCGCCGACCGATCGCGCGGCCGCGTCCCGGGCAGCGGCATCGGCCTGACCGTCGCGCGGGAGCTGGTGAGTGCCAACGGCGGATCGGTCCAGGTGGAGTCCACGGGGCCGAATGGCACGACGTTCCGCATCGGCCTGTCCAGCGGATAATGCCCCGCTGATGCGGCACTCGACGTTCCCTGCCGATGCGTAGGGCGGCACTCGCCGCCCTCCTGCTTCTCACGGCCTGCGCGACGCCGGCCGGGGTCGCGGTCGAGGAATGCAACACGAGCTGGCGGGGAATCCAGGCGCGGATCGTCACCGCCGGCACCCGCGACCGCGAGACCCTGCCGATCGCCTGCATGCTCGCGATCGACGAGCGTCGCATCAGCATCGGCTTCGAGCTGCCGCCCGGGCCCGACTGCCACGAGCTCGCGTCGATCGACCTCGACGAGTCGGCCGATGCGGTCGCCGTGACGCTGACGGTCGGCGTCCTGGAGGGCGTCGGCGCGAGCTGCCCGGTCGAGCCCGCGCGGGTGGTGACCGAGGTCGACCTCCAGGCGCCGGTTGGCGAGCGGACGCTCCTCGACGGAAGCCGGTGACGGTGGCGCATATCCGTCGATGCGAGCGTTCGCCGCTACCATGACGTCATGACCGACGCCCCCACGAAGCTCCTCATCGGCGGCGAGCTGCGCGACGCGGCGGCGGGAGCGACCTTCCCGACGTTCGATCCGGCGCGTGGCGCCGAGCTTGCGACGGTCGCGAAGGGCGGCGCCGATGACGTCGACGCGGCCGTCACCGCGGCGAGGGGCGCGTTCGAAGGCGCCTGGGCGAAGACATCGCCGGCGAAACGCGCCCGTGCGCTGAACCGGCTGGCGCAGCTGCTCGATGAGCAGGCCGATACCCTCGCCGAGCTCGAGAGCCGCAACAACGGCAAGGCCAAGTGGCAGTGCGCGGCCGAGCTGAGCGTGGCAGTCGCGACGCTCGAGCTGTTCGCGGGGACCGCCCAGCATCTCTACGGCCGATCGCACGTGGTGAATCCCGCGGTCGTGACCTATACGCTGCGCGAGCCGGTGGGCGTGGTCGGCGCGATCATCCCCTGGAACTACCCGCTGATGATGGCGGCGTGGAAGGTCGCGCCGGCGCTGGCGGCGGGCAACACGATGATCCTGAAGCCCGCGTCCGCCACGCCGCTGAGCGCGATCCGCCTCGGCGAGCTCGCCCTCGAGGCGGGCATCCCGCCCGGCGTGCTGAACGTCGTCCCCGGACCCGGGGCGGAGGTCGGGGAGGCGATCGCCGCGCACCCGGGCATCGACAAGGTCGCCTTCACCGGCGAGACCGATACGGGCCGGCGGATCGCCGAGGTCGCGGCGTCGACGCTGAAGCGCGTGTCGCTCGAGCTCGGGGGGAAAAGCCCGAACGTCGTCTTCGCCGATGCGGACCTCGACGCGGCCGTCATCGGCTCGCTGTGGGCGATCTTCTACTCCGCCGGTCAGTCGTGCGAGGCGCGCTCGCGGATCCTCGTGCAGGACGCGGCCTACGACGCGTTCGCATCGGCCTTCGCCGAGAAGGCGCGAGCGCTCACGGTCGGGGACCCGCTCGCCGAGGAGACGAAGGTCGGCTCGCTGATCAGCCGCGCGCATGCCGACAGGGTGCGCGGGTTCATCGAGGTCGGACTGGCCGATGGAGGCGAGCTCCTCGCGGGAGGACCGCGCGTCGAGCTCAATGGAGACCTCGACGCCGACGCGTTCGTCGCGCCGACCGTGATCGCCGGGGTCGGGAACGATGCCCGCATCGCCCAGGAAGAGGTGTTCGGCCCGGTCGTGACCCTCACCCGCTTCGGTGACGAGGCGGAGGCGGTCGCGTTCGCCAACGACGTTCGCTACGGCCTGGCGGCGACGGTCTGGACCCGCGACGGCGCCCGCGGGCACCGCGTCGCCCAGCGCATCCGGTCCGGCGCGGTCGGGATCAACACCCCGTTCGTCGCGTTCCCGGGCGTCCCGTTCGGTGGCTTCAAGGAGTCCGGCTACGGCCGCGAGCAGTCGATCGAGGCGCTCGACCTGTACACCGAGACGAAGGCGATCCTCCAGGGCACGAGCGCGAAGCCGGTCAACCCGCTCGGCGTCTAGGCCGCCGCCGTGGCTGCGGCGCCCCGGTGATTGGGGGATCGCGCGCGCGTACTCCGCCCGTGCGTGAGGCGGGGAGGAAGTGCCCGAATATTCCGTCGGCGACTGCGACGGCGACGGTTCAGAGGCCGTCGTCGTCATGCGACTCGCCACTCGACTGAAACCGTCACCGCGTCGCCGCCTCACTCGCCAGCCGCATGAGCCGAGCGGTGCGGGCCGCCGTTTGCGCGGCCAAACCCCGACCCGTACCGTGGCACCACGATGTCCCGCGACCTCCGAGCCTGGTCCGCGCGCTTCCCCGAAGGCTGGTGGGGCTACCACTGGGAGCCACCGACGCCGATGAGCGCAGTCGAGCTGATCGGCACGCCGTCCTTCGACAGCCGCCTGATGGCGATGCTCTGGGCCGTGATGAGCCGCCGGCGGAGCGTGATGCTCAGCTCCGAGGCACCGCAGGCCGGCAAGACGACGGCGTTGAGCGCCCTCGTCGCCTTCCTGCCCGACGACACGACGGGAGTCTTCGTCCGTGGCTGGTGGGAAGACTACGACTGGATCGACGAGATCCAGCCGGGCACGGGGTACCTGCTCATCAACGAGATGAGCGACCACCTGCCGATCTACGTGTGGGGCCGCGCCGCGCGCGGGGCGCTCATGCTCGCGGGCAAGGGCTGGGGGCTGGGCGCGACGATGCACGCCGACACGCTGCCGGAGGCCCTTGATGCGCTTCGGGTCGGCCTCGGCGCCACCGATGCCGACCTCGCGGGCCTGACGATCTACCTCCAGTTCTCGGCCTACCTGACGCCGGCCGGGATGTATCGCCGCGTCGAGGAGGCATGGCACCTGCGCCTCGATGACGAGGGCGCGCTCGCGCCGGTACGGCTCGCGACGATCGACGGCGAGCGGTCTCCCAGTCTGACCGGCGCGCAGCGCATGCCGGAGCCGCCGATGCTTCCCGGCGACGAGGGACGATCAGCGCGGCCGCTCATCCACGACGCGGCAGCCTACGCGGCACTCGCGACGAGCCTGGGGCTGAGCGCCGAAGCACTCGAGGCGGAGCTCGCGCATCGGTCCGCGTTCCTCGAGGATCTCGCGGATCGCGGGATCTGCGATCCGGCCTCCGCCGAGGTGGCCATTCGCGCCTATCGGGGCCCGGCGGGCGAGAGTGGTACGCTCGAACCGTGATGGCCGCTGGTGCCGACCGACCCCCCGAGACGACCGTCGCTGAGCTGCGCGCGTCGGGCTGGGGGTCGCGAACGGTCAAGGAGGAGATGCGCGCGAACCTCATCGCGCGGATCCGCAACGGGGAGCCGTTCCTGGCGGAGATCCTCGGCTACGACGAGACCGTCATCCCGCAGCTCGAGAACGCGATCCTCGCCGGCCAGGACGTCATCCTGCTCGGCGAGCGCGGGCAGGCGAAGAGCCGGATCGCCCGCTCGCTCGTCGGTCTCCTCGACCCGTGGCTGCCATTCCTTGCCGGCACGGAGCTGCACGACGACCCCTTCCGCCCGGTCTCACCGCTCGGCCATCGGATTCTCGCCGAGGACGGCGATGGCGCCCGGGTCAGCTGGTGGGCCGCCGAGGACCGATACAGCGAGAAGCTGAGCACACCGGACATCAGCATTGCCGACCTCATCGGCGAGGTGGACCCCGTGAAGGTAGCCGAGGGCCGCTACCTCTCCGACGAGCTGACGATCCACTACGGGCTGCTGCCGCGGACGCATCGGGGCATCTTCAGCCTGAACGAGCTGCCGGACCTGGCCGAGCGGATCCAGGTCGGCCTCCTGAACGTGATGGAGGAGCGCGACGTCCAGGTCCGCGGCTACCGCGTCCGGCTCGAGCTCGACCTGTTCGTCATCGCCAGCGCCAACCCGGAGGACTACACGAGCCGCGGGCGGATCATCACGCCGCTGAAGGACCGATTCGGCGCGCAGATTCGGACGCACTACCCCGACGAGGGGCGGATCGAGATGGCGATCGTCGACGCCGAGGCCACCGCCTTCGACACCGACGAGGATCAGTCCATCCCGGTCCAGGTGCCTGGCTTCATGAAGGAGGTCGTCGCCGAGCTGTCGCAGCTCGCGCGCCGGTCGTCGGAGGTCAGCCAGCGCTCCGGCGTCAGCGTCCGCGTGACGATCGCGAATCACGAGACCCTCGCCGCGGCCGCCCTGAAACGGGCCGTCAGGCTCGGGGAGCCCGCGGCGGCGCCGCGGATCAGCGACCTGCCGGCCGTCGTGGCCTCGACGGCGGGCAAGATCGAGCTCGAGACGCTCGGCGACGAGACGCGGGAGGACCGGGTCGTCGAGAAGCTCGTCGCCCGCGCGGTCGTCAACGTCTTCAACCGCCACTTCGCGCTCAGCGAGCTCGCGCCGCTCATCGACCGCTTCGACGAGGAGGGCCTCCAGGCAGAGGTCGGGGAGTCCGTCCCGTCATCGGCCCACGGCGCGCTGGCGGATGCCGTACCCGAGCTGCGCACCGCCGTCGCGCGGCTGGACGCGGGGGAGTCGCCGGCGGGCCTCGCGTCGGCGATCGAGTTCGTCCTGGAGGGGCTCCATCTCAACCGACGGCTGAACAAGGAGCGTCGCGGCGGCGGCGTCCGCTACGCCCGCTGACGGGTGACGTGACCGCCGATCCGGCCCCGCACGACCCGTTCCCGCGCGACCGGTTCACCGCGCTCGTCCGCCGCCTCCCGAAGTACGCGCGGCTCGCGTGGCAGCTGGCGCGTGACGATCGCCTGCCGCGATCGCGCCAGGCGGCGCTGCTGGCCGGCGCGGCGTATCTCGTCTCGCCCATCGACCTCGTGCCGGGCATCATTCCGGTCGCCGGACAGCTCGACGATGCGGTTGCGGTGCTCTTCGCCATCCGCGTCGCGCTCGCCGGGCTTCCGCCGGCGGACCGCGAGGCCGCGCTCGCGAGGGCGGGCCTGGATCCGCGCGCGCTCGACGACGACCTGCGCACGATCGGCGCGACGTACGCGTGGATGGGGCGCCAGGGCGCGCGATTTGCCTGGCGGACGACCCGAACGGTCGCCGGCACGAGCGCGCGGATCGGTCGTCGCCTTGGCCGCAGCCTGACCGCACGGCTACGCCGCGAGGCCTGAGCGGTACCTTCAGGCCATGCCGTAACGGGGGACTCACCCGTACGCTCCCTCGCACATGCGAGCGCGCCTGCTGCGGGAGGGCCCGACATGGCCCTGACCGACGACGTTCCGGTGCCATTCGTGGGGGATCGGGTGTCTCGCCGCGCGTCCGTCATCGGCGTCCTGGCGGTCGTCGCGCTCGCCGTCGCCGCGCTCGGGATCCTCGGCGCTCCCGTCACGCAGCTCGCCCGGGTCGCCGCCGCCGCGATCGGCCTCGCGTTCGCCGTCCGCGGTTGGCACGAGTCCACCGGGCGGCGCCATCGGGTTCGCGGTGGCCTCGCGCTGGGCATCGGGATCTGGCTCGCCACCGAGGTCGCGCGCCTGATCGCGGTGTGGGCGGGCGTCCCTCCGTCGCTTGGTCTCGTGAGCCTCGTCGGGCTGGGGGTCGTCTCGATCTGGACGTACGCGGCGGCGATTCGCGGTCGGATGCGATCGGTCGACGAGGCTGCCTTCTACCTTGATGCCGCCGCCGTCTTCTTCGGGGTCATCGCGGCGGTCGTCACGTTCGGATCCAGCGTCCTGAACGCGGGCCAGAGCGTCGCGGTGCTCGCGCACGTCGCCTTTTTCCTCGGCATCTTCGGCGTCACGCTCCTGCTCCATCTCGCGACCCACGTGCCGATGCGCTTCGCCGGCGCCTGGGAGGTCCTGGTCGGGGTCGCGTTCACCGCGGCCGGCTACATCGGCCTGCTGAGCGTCGGCAGCCCCGAGTGGGCGACGTCGGGCCTGCACGTCGCGATCGCGGCCGGCGTGCTGCTCGTCGGGCATGGCGCGGGCCAGTGGTCCGACCTCGAGGAAGGGTCGCCTCGGTACCTGAGGGTCGCCGACACGCTGCGGGCCGTCCTGCCGATCGCGACCGCGATCGTCACGCTCGGGATCGCGATCGCGCTCATCCTGTATCCGCAGCTGATCCTCGGACCCGCGCGCGTCGGCGTCGCCATCTCCGCCGGCACCGTCGCGGTCGCGGTGCTCGTGCGCCAGACGTTGCTGCTCGTCGACCGCGAGCGCGTCATCGGCAGCGAGCGCCGGCTGTCCGACGAGCTGACCGTCGCGGAGGCGCAGTACCGATCCGTCGTCGAGCGCGTCCCCGGGATCGTCTATGTCGCGGAGGCCGGGCAGCACGGGCGCTGGCACTTCGTGAGCCCGAAGATCAAGGAGCTTCTCGGCTACTCCGCCGAGGAGTGGATGGCGGACCCCACGCTGTGGATCACGCGCATGCACCCGGCCGATCGCGAGCGGATGATCGCCGCCGAGACCGACGACCTCGAACGTGCCGACCCGCAGGGGCGGTGGGAGTACCGCCTGATCGCGCGAGACGGGCGCGTCGTGTGGGTCATCGACGATGAGGCGGTGATCAGCCGGGACGTGGATGGCCGGCCGATCATGGTCCAGGGCATCCTCGTCGACATCAGCGACCGCAAGGACCTCGAGGAGCAGCTCCGCCATCAGGCCCTGCACGACCCGCTGACCGGCCTGCCGAACCGGGTCCTGTTCATCGACCGTCTCTCGCACGCCCTGGTGCGGCGCTCGCGGGCCACGAACGGGCTCGCGGTCCTGTTCGTCGATCTCGACGACTTCAAGGACGTGAACGACAGCCTCGGCCACGCGGTCGGCGATCGTCTCCTGCGCCTCGTCGCGTCGCGCCTGCGCGGCGTCCTGCGCGCCGAGGACAGCGCGGGTCGGCTCGGCGGCGACGAGTTCGCGTTCCTCATCGAGGATGCGACCCCGGCGCGCGCCGACCGGGTCGCCGAGCGGATTCTCGCCGCGCTCGCCGCGCCCTTCGAGCTCGGCGATGGCACTGCCACGCTCTCCGCGAGCATCGGCATCGCCCTGCGATCAGGACCGATCGACGAGGCGAATGCCACGGCCGCGGCCGACGAGCTGCTGCGCGACGCCGATACCGCGATGTACGCGGCGAAGGCTCTCGGCAAGGGTCGCGTGCGCCTGTTCGAGCGGGGGATGGCCGAGCCCAAGTCGCGGCGTCGCGAGCTCGGTCCGGCGCTCGCGCGCGCACTCGAGGACGACCAGCTGTTCCTCGAGTACCAGCCGATCGTCGACCTGCGCAGCCGGTCCCGGATCGGCCTCGAAGCGCTCGTGCGATGGGAGCACCCCCACTTCGGGCGGCTGATGCCGGCCGACTTCGTCCCACTGGCCGAGGAGATGCGCCTGATCGGACGCCTCGGTGACTGGGTGCTGCGTCGGGCGTGCACCGATCTCGCCGACGCCAAGACGATCGTCTCCGTCAACGTGTCCGCCCACCAGCTCGGCGGCGGAGGGCTCCCGACGTTCGTCGACGCGCTCGTGCGCGAGACCGGGCTGAAGCCGTCGCGCCTGCTGCTCGAGCTCACCGAGAGCACGATCGCGTCGGCGGGTGCCGGCGCCGAGAACGAGCTCAAGGCGATCCAGCGCCTCGGTGTGCGGATCGCGCTCGACGACTTCGGCTCCGGCTACTCGTCGCTCGAGTACCTCGGTCGCCTGCCGATCGACGTCCTGAAGATCGACCGATCGCTCGTCGAGCAGGTCCACGCGGAGCCGCAGCGGCAAGAGGTGCTGCGCGCGATCGGCCACATCGCCGAGAAGCTCGGCCTGGGGACGATCGTCGAGGGCGTCGAGCACGAGGCGCAGCGCGAGGCCCTCCTCGAGCTCGGATTCCTCAACGCGCAGGGCTTCCTCTTCGGCCGCCCGGTGCCGCTCGAGGAGGCGCTCGAGCCCGTCTCGGAGCTCTCGCGGGCGTCCTGAAACGCGTTCAGGACCCGGGGCACGGCACGGCGGCTGCATGGCAGGTCGCATCTGCCCTGGCATGAGGAGAGGCCGACATGGCCGTTGCACACCGTTCCCAGCTGATCGAGTCCTGGCCGCAGGAGTCGCGCGAGGCCGCACAGCTCGTCATCGACGCGCACGGCGAGCCGGATGAGGTCACCGAGAACCAGCTGATCTGGCACGACGTCGCACCGTGGAAGCGGATCGTCGCGACGCAGGCGTTCTGGCAGCACGAGTTCCCCGCTCCGCACATCGACTGCATCGAGTCGGTGATCGGCTACCGCGTGCCGGTCGACGCGTTCTCCCTGCTCGCCGAGTTCGACGGCAGCGTGATCTGCGAGCGCACCGCCGGCGAGGTGAGCGCCCGATGCCATGACGAGCAGGCGAACTTCCTGGCGCTGAACCTCATGCACGACATCGTGACCGGAGCAAAGGACGTCCGGGAGGCCCGTGACTACTACGTCAAGGAGTTCCTGGACTACAGGAGGAAGCTGCCGACGCCGTACATGAGCGGCCTGCAGTTCACCCCGCCCACCGGCGCGATGACCGATCCGGACGAGCGTGCGATCTCCGACGATGAGCTCGAGAACGCGACGCGGGAAGGCGGAGACACGACGGCCTAGCTCGCGTCGCCCTCGATCAGCCGATCCACCGCGCGCTCGTACTGCTCGTCCGTCAGGGACCCGTCGTCGCGCAGGGCGCGGAGCCGCTCGATGTCCTTCGCCAGGCCCCGGCCGGGTCGCTCGGGCGGCTTCGGTGGCCCCGACGTCACGTTCGGGATGCTCAGGGGCAGGCTGCCGAGCGTCTTCTCCAGCGACGCGAGCACGCGAGACTCGATGGCCGCATGCGTTCGGCGCGCGAACTCGGACCGCTCTTCGGTTCGCTCGGCGGTCGGCTCGGGCTCGACCGCGGGCGCGTCAGGGGAGGCGCCATCGATCACGAGCTCGAAGATCGGCTCGGGCCGGTCGATGTCCTTCAGCTGCCGCTCGCCGAGGGGCCGAAGCTCGACGCCATCGCCGAGGTCGCCGGCGACGATCGCGCGCGTCGTGTCGGACACGAGCACCTGGCCACCGTCGCCGGTGGCCGCGATGCGCGAGGCGCGCACGACGTCCAGCCCGGTGTAACCCTCGTCGCCGACCGCGGGCTCGCCCGTGTGCAGGCCCAGGCGGACGCGCACGTCGACGCCGCCCGGCCACGATGCCTTGACATGTGCCCGGGTCACCTCGATCGCGGCCGAGACGGCCTGGCGGGCGCGGACGAACGAGTAGAAGAAGGCGTCGCCCTGCGTGTCGATCTCCTGCCCCTCGTGCGCGGCGAACGTCGCGCGCACGAGCCGCCGATGGATCGCCAGGAGCTGCGCGTACTCCGCGTCGCCAAGCTGCTTGAGCAGGGAGGTGCTGCCGGCGATGTCGCTGAACACGAAGGTGACCGTGCCGGAGGGGAGCGTCACGCTCATCGGCGGATAGTACTCGTGGCGCCACGGATTCCGTGACCGCCCGATTGCGATGACTGGAGCTCGGCGCTAGGGTAGGTGCCCCGATGCACCTCCCCAATCCGTCACTCCGGACGCGTGCCCGGCGGATCGCGGCCACCGCGCTTGGCCTCTCGATGTCGCTGGCGATCGGCGCCCTTCCGGTTGCGGCGTACGACCCCGACATCTTCGAGCTCGAGCCGACACCGACGCCGCAGCCCGCGGCCGACGTGCCGGTGTTCGCGCGCCCGGTCCTGCGGCCGGCCCCACGCCCAACGCCCGAGGCACCGGCTCCCGCGGACCACGGCTATGACGTGTCCTGGCCGCAGTGCAACGACGAGCTGCCGGAGGCGTTCGGCTTCGCGATCGTCGGCGTCAACCGGGGCCGGACGTACAGCCAGAACGACTGCCTGGTGGACCAGCTCGAGTGGGCCGGCGAGGGTGCCGACGTCTATCTGAACACGGCGAACCCCGGACCCGAACTATCTCGATTCTGGCCGGCCGGCGAGTCCGGCCCGGTCGACTGCGAACGACACGACGACGACAGCCGGGAGTGCGCCTATCTGTACGGCTGGAACGCGGCGGCCGATGGCTTCGCCCGGGTGCTCGCAGCTCACATCGAGCTCGGCTGGGTCGACGCCGATGCTGAGCGCGTGGCCGGCGACGGCACCTGGTGGCTCGACGTCGAGACCGCGAACACCTGGCGCGGCGACAGCGCGCTGAACGTTGCCGCGCTGCACGGCGCGGTCGACTACCTCGAGTCAATGGAGGTCGAGGAAGTCGGCTTCTACTCCACGCCCTGGCTGTGGTGGCTCGTCACCCGCGGGAGCGACGACTTCGCCGACTATCCGTCATGGCACGCCGGCGCTGGCCACCGAGACGGAGCCGAGGACCGGTGCGATGGCCATGCCTTCACCGGGGGTGAGCTGCGGATGATCCAGTGGGTCGAGGACGGCCTCGACCACAACCTCCGCTGCGAGGCGGCGCCCTAGCCCCTACGCCGCGGTCGTGGCTCCTGGCGCCGGCTCCTCCACGTCCCTCGCCGTGATCGGATCGGACGGCGCGTCCTCACGCCGAGCGAGCAGGACGAACGGCAGCGACAGGGCCTGGATGCCGGCCGCGACGATGTAGGAGGTGCCGTACCCGAAGGCATCGGCCGTTCGCCCCAGCACGGGCTGGATGACGACCCCGCCGCTCGAGCCCATCAGCGAGTCGAACGAGAGGACGGTGGCGCGCTGCTCCGAGGGGATGAGCGGGTTGATGAACGCGCGGCGCATCGGCTCTTCGATGGCGGCGATCACGCACCAGGCGATGAGGATGACGAGTGCTACGACGAAGCTGCTGGTGAGGCCGATGGCGGCAAGGATCGCGACGCTCCCGACCGTCGCCAGGATCATGTACTGGGTCCGCCTCGAGAAGAAGCGGCGCACCCAGGGCACGGCGAAGCCGCCGAGGATCTGGGCACCCGCGATGGAAGCCGCCGCCAGGCCGGCGACGCTGTAGGCGTTCGGGTCGCCGTACAGCTCGAGCAGGTAGGGCTGGAACGCATAGAAGGCGTAGAAGCCCACGCCGGTGGCGAACGGTGCGGCGAGCATCAGCCACCGAACCGGCGGGTTTCGCAGGCCGCCGTCCACCGCTCCGTTCACGACGTTGCGGACCGCCGTGACCGGACTCGCGTCGCGGTCGGGCGTGAAGCCGATGTCGCGCATGAACGCCCACGCGACGACGAGCGTGACGCCGAGCATCGCCGCCCGGATCACATACGGCACCCCGAGATTCGTGAGCTGCGCCACCACGCCGCCCAGCACGGTGCCAATGAGCATCGCGCCGCCGCCGACCATCTGCGCGCGGCCGAAGACGGTCTCCAGGTCCTTTGTGTACCCCGTGGCGTTGAGCGCGTCGACAAGCCATGCCTCGGTCGCGCCCGAGAAGAACGTGAACCCCAGCCCCAGGAGGGCCGATGCGATGGCCCAGCCGACGAACGGCGCCTGGACGTTCCACATGTAGAGATACAGGAGCGTCGAGAGCAGGAGGGTCGCGGCGCCGAGGATGAAGCTGAACCGCCGGCCCCGCGTGTCGGCCACGACGCCGGTCGGGACTTCGAAGAGGACCTGGCCCACGCTGAAGAACGCGTTCGCCGCGAACGCCTCCGCGTTGCTCAGCCCGGCATCGAGCAGGAACAGCGTGTTCACGCCCCAGATAAAGGAGGCGGCGAGCGTCGTCAGCAGCGTCAGCAGCAGGTAGACGCGCTGGACGCGTCGGGCCGCATCGGTCACGTGGCCACTCTAGTCCTGCTCGGGCGCAGTCTCCACCGATTCGTCGGGTCCCGGCTTCCGCAGCAGCATCCGGATCGCGACGAGGAAGAGGACGACCGCGAAGAGGCGCTGCAGGAGCGCGTCGTCGAGCGAGAGCGCGGAGAGGCTGCCGATCACGGCGCCGGCGATGCCGCCGAGCGCGACGAACGCCGCGACGCGCAGGTCGAGCCGCCCGCGACGGTAGTGGGTCCATGAGCCGGCTGCGGCGGCGGGGATGATGACGAGCAGCGACGTGCCCTGCGCGACGTGCTGGTCGAAGCCGAAGAGCAGCACCATGGCCGGGACCATCAGGATGCCGCCCCCGATCCCGAGCAGCCCGGCCAGGAACCCGGCGGCAACACCGACGACGAGGAGCGCGGCGAGGGTCAGCGGATCGAGCTCGGGCATCAGCGCAGGAGCATCGTGATCGCGACCCCGATGAGGAAGACGGCGAAGACGCGGGTCAGGACGACCTCGCTGAGCCGATGCATGAGCAGGGCGCCGGCCCGGACGCCCGCGAGGCTCCCGATCGCCAGGGCGATCGCCGCCGGCACGTCGACGTTCGCCGCCTGACCGAACAGGATCGCGCCGACGATCGCGATCGGCACGATCGCCGCGAGCGACGTCGTCTGCGCGCGGTGCTGGGTGAACCCGGTCACCACCAGGGCCGGGACCATGATCACGCCGCCGCCGACGCCGAGCAGGCCACTCAGGATGCCGGCCGCCGCGCCGATGAACCCGAGCAGGATCGGGGGGACTCCCGGTCGTTCGTCGCTCATGTCGTCCGATCGTCGCACACGACTGAATCTTTGAGGTACCGCGCCTCGGGGCAATAGGGCACGTACCCGATGGCGGTGCGTCGGCGTGTCCATAGCGTGGTCATCGAGATCCCGGGAGGGCCCGTGCAGACAGCAGGGACACACCCGACACACAAGGAGGCAGTAGCGATGACCCTGTTCCAGGAGACGGCTTCGGCACAGAAGCCCCTCACCTCAGACTCCGCCATCTGGCCGTTCCAGGCGATGTTGGCCGGCCTCGTCGTCTTGCTCATGGCGGTGGCGGCGGCGTCATTCGTGGTGGTCGGAGGTCCGGCCGATATCAGCACCGGGAGCAACCTCGGCGCTGCCTACGCGAACGGCTACCCGCTGCACGGTGGGCTCGCCGGGCCGAGCCGCGTCACGACCAACGCGGCCGACAGCTTCGCGCCGG
>CBFGTN010000039.1:0-17660 GCA_965652075.1 uncultured bacterium | reverse complement strand
AGGAGCCGACCGGCGCCACGATGGCACCGGCCGCGGAGGAGCCCGACGAGACAGCGGCCGAGCGCGAGCCGGTCGAGTTCGACGCCGAGCGCTACTCGACGGCCATCGAGGAGCCGGACTGGTTCGAGGCGGAGGCCGACGACGACCGGGAGACCGTGGCCGCGCCCGCAGCCGGCGGCATCGAGGGCCCGGGTGGCGACGAGATGGAGGTCGCCGGAGGCGGGCACGCGGCTGTTGCCCGCGCCGACGATGCGGGAGGTGAGGTCCTGCCGGGCTCCCGGGAGCTTGACGATGCGTTGGACGCCTACGGGGACTTCGGCAGGCGGGCGACTGGATCGTCCGAGCCCGAGGCTGAGTGGCCGCCGACCCGCGCCGCGGAGGCGCGAACGACGCCGCCCACCCCGACCGGATTCGTGCCGCAGCCGCCCCGGCGCCCATACGGATCGGTGACCTCCGTCGGCCCGGCGAACCGAGCCTACCGGCGCCTGCGCCGAATCTTCCCCACATGACATCGTGAATGGGGAGCCCCGATTCGACCCGTCGACCGCCCTGGTCGTGGTCGACCTCCAGAACGACTTCGCGGACCCGGCAGGGTCGCTGTCGGTGGCCGGAGCCGAGGCGGTCATCGCGGCCGCCAACATGGCCGTCGCCGAGGCGGGAGCTGCGGAGGCGTTGATCGTCGCGACCCAGGACTGGCACCCTGAGTCGACGCCGCACTTCGCGAAGGACGGCGGGATCTGGCCCGTGCACTGCGTCCACGACACGTGGGGCGCCGAGCTCCATCCGGACCTCGACCTGCCCGCGCACGTTCACCGCGTCCGGACGGGGGAGCACGGTGAGGATGGCTACTCCGGCTTCACGATGCGCGATCTCGTCACCGGCGCGGAGGTCCCGACAGAGCTCGAGGGACTCCTCCGCGATCGCGACATCCAGCGGGTCGTCGTGTGCGGCCTGGCGACCGACTACTGCGTCAAGGAGACCGCGCTCGACGCGGTTCGGCTCGGGTTCGACGTCGAGCTGCTGACGGACGCGATCGCCGCGGTCGATCTGGAGCCCGGCGACGGGGTTCGCGCGATCGCCGAGATGGCGGAGGCCGGCGTCAGGATCAGCTAGCCGTTCACGGCCCGGCGCCGCCCGACCCAGAGGACGATCCCTCCGACGACGACGGTGGCCGCGCCGATGACGATCCAGTTCCTGTCCGCGGTCATGAAGCTGCGTGGCGCGAACGGCAGGTTCAGGCCCTGCGCCATCCAGACGAGACCGCCGAGGATGAGCGCGATGCCGGCGACGATCGACACGATGCGCACGCCCCGATCGTACTCGTTCAAAATGGACTTGCGGTCACGGGGCCCTTTGGCGATACTCCGCGCGTCGAAGCCGCGAACGAGCGGCGCCCACGCCTTCAGCGCTTCCTCTCCCCTCACCACGTCCAACCGTCGGCCCGGGGCAGCGGCAAGAACCCGGGCTGGCGTCGCGCAATGCGGACCTCGACGTGGTACCAACTCACTCAGGGAGGGGTCTTCGTGACCTACACCGATCAGGTGATCACCTGTTCCGACTGCGGAATCGACTTCGTGTTCTCCGTGTCGGAGCAGGAGTTCTTCGCGGAGAAGGGCTTCGCGTCCGCTCCGAAGCGCTGCTCCTCGTGCCGCGCCCAGCGCCGGGCCTCCGGCGGCGGTGCGAGCAGCTACGGCAATGGCGGCGGCTACGGCAGCGCGCCCCGCGGCCCGCGGGAGATGCACGATGCCGTCTGCGCCCGCTGCGGCAATGAGACCCAGGTCCCGTTCCGGCCCACGGGCGCCCGACCGGTCTACTGCTCCGACTGCTTCCGGATGATGCGCGGATAGCCCGCACACCCTCGCGAGACCGATGACGGGCGGCCATCAGGCCGCCCGTTTCGCGTGTCCGGCCGAGGGGCGCTCGGCCGGATCCGGTCATGCGGTCCTATCATTGTGAGCGCACGCTCACCTGGTGGGCAGACAACTTGCGGAGCGAGGAAGCATGACCTCCCAGCACGACGCATGGCGAGAGCTCGGGCAGCAGCTTCGCGTCGACTCGATCCGGTCCTCGAGCGCGGCGGGGAGCGGCCATCCGACGTCGTCGATGTCCGCGGCCGACCTGATGGCCGTGCTCATGTCGAAGTACCTGCACGTCGACTACGGCAACCCAGACGACCCGCGCAACGACCACCTGATCTTCAGCAAGGGCCACGCGTCGCCGCTCGTGTACGCGATGTTCAAGGCGGCCGGCGCGATCAGCGATGACGAGATGCTCACCTTCCGGCGCTTCGGCAGCCGCATGGAGGGCCACCCGACTCCCGTCCTGCCGTGGGTCGACGTCGCGACCGGCTCGCTCGGCCAGGGCCTGCCGATCAGCGTCGGCGTGGCGCTCGCCGGCCAGCTCCTGGATCGGCTCCCGTATCGGGTCTGGTGCCTGTGCGGCGACTCCGAGATGGCCGAGGGCTCGATGTGGGAGGCCTTCGAGCAGGCCGGCTTCCACGGCCTCGACCATCTCACCGCCATCATCGACGTGAACCGGCTCGGCCAGACCGGCCCGACGATGCACGAGTGGGACACCGATGCCTACCGGCGCCGCGCGGAGGCGTTCGGCTGGAGGGCGATCGTCATCGACGGGCACGACGTCGCTGCGATCGACCGCGCGTTCGGCCGGGCGATCGAGTCCGAGGGCCAGCCGACGGTGATCATCGCCCGCACCCTGAAGGGCAAGGGCGTCAAGGCCGTCGAGAACCTGCCCGGCAAGCACGGCAAGCCGATCGACGACGAGGCCGCCGCCATCGCCGAGCTCGGCGGCATGCGCGATATCCACGTGGACGTTGCCAAGCCGGACTTCAGCGGCGAGCCACACCGATTCCCGACCACGGCGCTGACGCTGCCGTCGTACGAGCCGGGCACGAAGGAGGCGACCCGCAAGGCCTTCGGCGACGCGCTCGTTGCGCTGGGGAAGGCGCGCGGGGACGTCGTCGCCGTCGACGGCGAGGTGGGCAACAGCACGTACACGGAGGAGTTCGCCGACGCGCTGCCCGAGCGGTTCATCCAGTCCTACATCGCCGAGCAGCAGATGGTGGCGACGTCGGTCGGGCTCCAGGTGCGCGGCTGGAAGCCGTTCGCCGCAACGTTCGCCGCGTTCCTCAGCCGCGCCTACGACTTCGTGCGAATGGCCGCCGTGAGCCGAGCGAGCATCGCGCTGGCCGGGTCGCACGCCGGCGTCAGCATCGGCGAGGACGGGCCGTCGCAGATGGCCCTCGAGGACATTGCAGCGTTCCGCGCGGTCCATGGCTCGACGGTCCTCTATCCCAGCGACCCGAACCAGACCGCGGCGCTCGTGCCGCAGATCGCCGATCGCGAGGGCATCGTCTTCATCCGGCTGACGCGCGAGAAGACCCCGATCCTCTACGAGCCCGGCGAGGCGTTCCACATCGGCGGGAGCCGGGTCGTGCGCCGGACCAATGACGACGCCGTCACGCTGATCGGGGCCGGCATCACGCTCCACGAGGCGATCGCCGCCGCGGACGAGCTGTCGGGGGAGGGGCTCGCGGCGCGGGTCATCGACCTGTACTCGGTGAAGCCGATCGACGCCGAGACGATTCGCGTCGCGGCGCGCGAGACCGGAGCCATCGTCGTGGCCGAGGACCACTGGCCGGAGGGCGGCATCGGCGACGCCGTGCTGGATGCGCTGGCCGCCGAGGAGTCGCATCCGGCCGTCACGAAGCTCGCGGTGCGGGCGATGCCGGGATCCGGCACCCCGGCCGAGCTGCTGGCTGCGGCTGGGATCGACGCGGCCCACATCGCCGACGCGGCGCGCGAGCTGGCCGGGAGGGCCGGTGCCCGTGGCCGGCCGAAGGCCGAGGTCGGCTCCGGCCGGCGCGAGTAGATGGGAGAGCGAGACACCATGACCGGGGCAGACCAGGATCGCCGCGAGGCGAGCGCCGTCGATCAGGACGGTGCTGCGGATGATGTAACGCGCGCGGCGGATCGCTCGAACAACCTGCAGCGGCTGCATGCCGAGCAGGACCAGAGCCCGTGGATCGACTTCATCGATCGTGAGCTCATCACGAGCGGCAAGCTCGAGCAGATGGTCGCCGACGGCATCCGCGGGCTGACGAGCAACCCCACGATCTTCGCCAAGGCCGTCGCCACCGGCCAGTACGACGAGCTCATCCGGCGCGAGATCGACGCGGGCGACGACGCCCGGGGGATCTACGAGGAGATCGCCGTCTCCGACGTCGGTGATGCGGCCGACGTGCTGCGCACGGTCCACGACGCATCGGACGGGGCCGATGGGTTCGCGAGCATCGAGGTCGAGCCCGACCTCGCCCAGGACGCCGACGCGACCCTGGCGCGTGCCCGAGAGCTGTGGAGGCGCCTGGAGCGGCCGAACGTGTTCATCAAGATCCCCGCGACCGAGGCCGGCATTCCAGCGATCGAGAACGCCATCGCCGAGGGGATCAACGTCAACGTCACCCTCATGTTCAGCGTCGACATCTACAAGCGGGTGGCACGCGCCTACATCGCCGGGCTGCGCCGGCGCCACGAACGGGGGGAGAGCGTTCGCGTCGCGAGCGTCGCGAGCTTCTTCGTGAGCCGCGTGGATACGAAGACCGACAAGTACCTGGAGGACATCGGCACCGACGAGGCCCTGGCGGCGCGCGGACGCGCGGCGATCGCCAACGCCAAGATGGCGTACGAGGCGTTCAACGAGATCTTCGGCGGAGCGGAGTTCGCCGACCTGCGCGAGGCGGGCGCCCGCGTGCAGCGCTGCCTGTGGGCAAGCACCAGCACGAAGAACCCCTCCTACCGCGACGTGCTCTACGTCGAGGAGCTCATCGGCCCCGAGACGGTGGACACGATGCCGATCGAGACGATCGAGGCGTTCCTGGACCACGGCGTCATCGAGCGCACGCTCGACCGGGACCTCGATGCCGCGTACCGGGCCATCCGGGACGTCGAGGCGCAGGGCATCACGATGGAGCGCGTCACCGCCGAGCTCATCGACGAGGGAGTGGCCAGCTTCGGGAAGAGCTTCGACGACCTGATCGCGACGATCGAGTCGAAGCGCGAGGAGCTCGCCCCCGCATGAGCGCCCTCGATGCCGCGATCCGATCGCGGCTTGAGGCGTGGACGGCCGACCGCGTGGCGGATCGCCTGTGGGCGAAGGACGGCTCGCTGTGGACCGCCTCGGGCAAGGCGCCCGAGGCGATCGCCGCATGGCTCGGCTGGCTCGACCTGCCCGACGCGATGCGCGCCCGGGTCTCCGAGCTCGAGCACCTGGCCCGGGACGTTCGCGAGGACGGATATCGGCGCGCGGCCGTGCTCGGCATGGGCGGCTCGAGCCTGGCGCCGGAGCTGTTCAGCCGGGTGTTCGCATGGGCCGGCGGAGCGGAGGGAAGCGGAGCGGCGTCGGCCGACGGCCTGGAGCTGCGGGTGCTCGACTCGACGCATCCGGACGCGGTCCGCGGCTTCCGGTCGTGGGCATCCGAGCGACGGACGCTCTTCGCGGTCAGCTCGAAGTCGGGGACGACGACCGAGCCGAACGCCTTCCAGGCCGCGATGGGCGAGATCGCGCCGGCGCTCGACTTCGTCGCCATCACCGATCCCGACACCGCGCTCGCCGAGCTCGCCCGGGCTCAGGAGTTCCGCGCGATCGTCACCGCTCCGGCGGACGTGGGCGGCCGCTACTCCGCGCTCAGCGTCTTCGGGCTCGTCCCCGCCGCGCTGCATGGCGTCGACCTGGCCGGGCTGCTCGAGCGGGCGGCCCGGATGGCCGACCTGTGCAGGACCGCCGACGCCGCGGCCAACCCGGGTCTGCGGCTCGGCGCGTGGCTCGGCGAGTCCGCGCTCGCCGGTCGCGACAAGCTCACGCTGCTGACCGGTCCGCGCCTCGAGTCCTTCGGCGACTGGGCCGAACAGCTCGTCGCCGAGTCGACGGGCAAGGACGGGAAGGGCATCGTGCCCGTCGTCGGCGAGCCTCTGCGCGACGCCGCCGACTACGCCGACGATCGCTGCTTCGTCCGCATCAGCCGCTCCGACGGGCGCGAGCCGGAGCTCGATGCGCTGGCCGACGCCCTCGAGGCTGGGGGTCACCCCGTCGAGCGCATCGAGCTGACGGATCCGGTTGACGTCGGCGCCGAGTTCGTGCGCTGGGAGGTCGCGACCGCGGCGGCCGGGATCGTGCTCGAGATCGATCCCTTCGACCAGCCGAACGTCCAGGAGTCGAAGGACGCGACGACGACGCTGCTCGAGGCGTATCGGTCCCGCGGGACCCTGCCCGAGCCGATGCCGATCGTGAGCGAGCCGGGCATTGCCGTGACCGCCGACCCGACGGCCATCGGTGACGCGCCGGTCAGCGTCGACGGCGCGCTCACGCAGCTCCTTGGCCTGGCACGGCCGGGCCTCGACTATGTCGCCATCCTGGCGTACCTGCCGAAGGACGCCCCCGTCGAGGCGCGGCTGCAGGCGATCCGCGCCCGCATCGGCGCGGCGACGGGGGCGGCGACGACCCTCGGCTTCGGCCCGCGGTTCCTCCACTCGACCGGGCAGCTGCACAAGGGCGGGCCGGACACCGGCGTCTTCCTCCAGATCACCGCGGCCCCGTCGAAGGACCTTCCGATCCCAGGGTGGTCGGAGACGTTCGGGACGCTCGTTGCGGCCCAGGCGCTCGGCGACCTCACCTCGCTCCAGCGACGGGGACGGCGGGTGATGCGGATGCACGTCGCCGACGCCGACGCCGGTCTCGCCCGGCTCGAGGCGATGCTCGGCACGGCCATCTCGGTCTAGTCAGAAGAAGGGAGCAGCATGCAGGTCGCCATCTGCGGACTGGGGAGGATGGGTGCCGGAATGGCGCGTCGCGCGGCCCGCGGCGGCCACGACGTGATCGCCTGGAACCGGACCGAGTCGGTGGCGGCCGAGGTCGCCGCGGAGCCGGAGAACGGCGGTCGGGTCGCCGTGGCCGAGCCGCTGGAACGGCTCGTCGAGATGATGACGGCCCCGCGCCACGTCGTCATCAGCGTGCCGTCCGGCGAGGCGACCGACCAGATGATCGAGCAGCTCGCCGGCATCCTCGAGCCCGGCGACGTCATCGTCGACGCGGGGAACAGCCGCTTCCACGACTCGAGACGCCACGCCGCGGAGCTCGCCGAGCGGGGGATCGAGTGGCTCGACATGGGCGTGTCCGGCGGCATCTGGGGCCTCGAGGTCGGGTTCTGCGCGATGATCGGCGGCACGCGCGAGGCCTTCGATCGCTTCGAGCCGGTGGTACGGACGCTCGCGCCGGAGGGTGGCTACCTCTACTGCGGCGCCGCGGGCGCCGGGCACTACGTGAAGATGGTCCACAACGGCGTGGAGTACGGGATCATGCAGGCCTACGGCGAGGGCTTCGACATCCTGCACGCCGCCGACTACGACCTCGACCTCGCCGCCATCGCGAACATGTGGAACCACGGATCGGTCATCCGTTCGTGGCTGCTCGAGCTCGCCGCCCGGGCATTCGAGCGCGAGGGCAACGACCTCGAGTCGATCACCGGCTGGGTCGCCGACTCCGGCGAGGGCCGCTGGACCGTGGCCGAGGCGATCGACCACGACGTGCCCGCTCCGGTGATCACGCTCAGTCTCATCGAGCGCTTCCGCAGCCGTCGAAGCCCGGACTCGTACACCGATCGCGTGCTCGCCGCCCTGCGCAACGAGTTCGGCGGCCACGCCATCAAGGCGCGCGAGTAGGGCTCATGGCCACGCGCACCGCCGACCTCGCCCCACCATCGGTCGTCCCGCCGCGCGAGGCGGTCAGCGCGCCGACCCAGACCAACCCGCTGCGCGAAGGGCTGCGCCACGAGCGCATGGCGGAGCCGTGCACGATGATCATCTGCGGCGCGACGGGCGATCTGACCGAACGCAAGCTCGCCCCGGCGCTCTACAACTGCTTCCTCGATGGCAACCTGCCACCGGAGTTCACGGGCGTGGGCTTCGCTCGGCGCGAGTGGAGCGACGATGACTTTCGCGCGCACCTGCTCGCGGGGATCAACAAGTACAGCCGCAACCGGCCCGTGAAGCCGGAGATCTGGGACACGATCGCGCCCACGATCGAGTACCAGCGCGGTGACTTCAACGACCCCGAAGCCTATGGGGAGCTCGCGAGGCGACTCGATCGCATCGACCGCGACCGTGGTACCGCCGGAAACCGCCTCTTCTACCTGGCGGTCCCGCCGAGCCTCTACCCCGAGATCGTCAGCCACCTCGAGCGCGCGGGGCTGGCGGCGAGCGGCGATCGCCGGTCGACCGGTCCGAAGCGCGGCTGGACGCGCGTGATCGTGGAGAAGCCGTTCGGCTACGACCTGGAGTCCGCGAAGACGCTGAACCGTGAGATCGGCGAGGTCTTCGATGAGGACCAGGTCTATCGGATCGACCACTATCTGGGCAAGGAGACCGTCCAGAACCTGTCCGTGTTCCGCTTCGGGAACGGCCTGTTCGAGCCGATCTGGAACCGGCGCTACATCGACTCGGTCCAGATCACGGTGGCCGAGACGGTCGGCGTCGAGGGGCGTGGCGAGTTCTACGATCACACCGGCGCGCTTCGGGACGTCGTCCAGAACCACGGCTTCCAGCTCATGGCGATGTTCGCGATGGAACCACCCGTCGAGTTCGGACCCGAGGACCTTCGCGACGAGAAGCTGAAGGTGCTTCGCGCCGTCAAACCGATGGCCCCGAGCGATGTCGCCTCGAACGTCGTCCGCGGCCAGTACGTGTCCGGTTGGGTCGAGGGCGAGCGGGTCTCGTCCTATCGCGACGCCCCAGAGGTGGAACCCGATTCGGAGACGGAGACGTTCGTCGCGCTCAAGCTCGCGATCGACTCCTGGCGCTGGGCGGGTGTCCCCTTCTTCATTCGTACCGGGAAGACACTTCCGAGCCGCGTGACCGAGATCGCGGTCCAGTTCCGTCGCGCACCGCTGGCGCTCTTCTCCCGCGCGGGCGTCAGCCAGGTGGACCCGAACGTCCTGGCCATCAGGGTCCAGCCGGACGAGGGCATCCTCCTCCGCTTCGGAGCCAAGGTGCCCGGTCAGGGCCTGCAGATCCGGACCGTGAACATGGACTTCCGCTACGGCTCGTCGTTCGCGGTCGACTCGCCGGACGCCTACGAGACCCTCCTGGTCGACGCGATGGTCGGGGACGCCAGCCTCTTCACGCGCGCAGACGAGGTCGAGCGCGCGTGGGAGATTCTCGATCCCATCCTGAAGGCATGGGCGTCCGGCGAGGGCGGCCCGCTCCACTTCTACGGCGCCGGGACCTGGGGGCCGCCGGCGGCAGACGAGCTCCTCGAGCGCGACGGTCGGACGTGGCGCAGGCCATGAGCCTGCTGTCGCGCGCCGCGACCGAGGAGCAGGCTCTCCACCGCCGGCTCATGCGCTTCGGCGAGCACGAGAGCCTGGCGATGCCGATGTGGGAAGCACGCGACACGAGCGTGCGTGCCATCGCCGCCCACCTGGCGACCCTGTGGGACACGCCGGCGGCCGTTGACGAGCAAGGCCACCCGCTCGTCACCGAGAAGGGCCTGGCGCACGCGCGCGCATCGGTTCTCAACCTCATCGTCACCGTCGTGGATGACGTTGCCGCGGACCGCATCGTGCGGACGCTGCTCGACCTGGGCATCCGCCACCCGTCGCGCGCGATCGTCCTAGTGCCGCAGCCGAGCGCCGTCGGCCGCCCGCTTGACGCGCGGGTCAGCACGCACTGCCATGACTCGGGGGCGGACGAGGATCGGGTCTGCTACGAGGAGGTCGTGCTGACCGTCCGCGGCGAAGCGGCGGAGCACCTGTCCGGGGTCGTGGCGCCGCTGCTCATCCACGACCTTCCCACGTACGTCTGGTGGCCGGGCGACCCGCCGTTCAACGATCCGGTCTTCGACCAGCTCGTCGAGATGACCGACCGGGTGCTGTTCGACTCGTCCGACTTCGTCGACCTGCTGGCCGGGCTCCGTCGGCTCGGCAGCCTTCGGCACGCCAGCGGCGTCGGGGATCTGGCCTGGGAGCGTCTCGCCTGGTGGCAGGAGCTGACGGCGCAGTTCTTCGACGCCCCGCGCTTCCGCAGGTACCTGCCGAACCTCAGCCGCCTGCTCATCCGCTATGCCATCGCCCCTCCGGGCGAACCGGCCGTTACAGAGGACCGCGACGAGATCGCGCCGGGCGTCGCGTCGCCGATGGCGCAGGCGCTGCTCTACGCGGGCTGGATCGCGACGCGTCTCGGCTGGCGGCGCTTCCGGACGGTCGAGCCTTTGGTCAATGGCGCCTTCAAGCTCGTCCTCGAGGGGCGCCACGAGATGGTCGAGCTCGCCATTTCGCCCGAGCCAACGACCGCGGTCGGGCCTGGCGAGCTCACGAGCGTCCGGCTCCGCTCGCTCGGCGAGACCGGGGCCGCCGAGTTTATCGTCGACCGCGACGGTGACAGCGCGATCGCCGCGACGAACGCCGACGGCATGACCGCCCTCCTGCGCCGCGTGGCGATGGAGGCGCCGCGCGAGGCCGAGCTGCTGAGCGCCCAGCTGACGAACGACGTCGTCGATCCGGTCTACGAGAACGCCGTACGCGCGGCCGCCATCCTGCTGGCATCGGCTCGCGAGGGCGGCGCGTGATCGACCTCGACGTTCGCGGTTCGGCCGAGGCCGTGGCCCGCGAGACGGCGAACCGCCTGGTGTCGATCGTGGCCACGGCGATCGATCGCGAGGGCATCGCCCGCGTCGCGCTGTCGGGCGGCTCGACGCCGAAGATGGTCTACCCGCTCCTGCTCGAGCCGGCGCGGCGCGACGCGATCGACTGGTCCTCGGTGGAGTTCTTCTGGGGCGACGAGCGCGCGGTGCCGCCGGACCATCCGGACTCGAACTTCGGGGTCGCCTACGGAATGCTCATCAGCCAGCTGCCCGACGTGCGGCCGGACCGGATCCATCGGATGCAGGCGGAGGCCGCGGACCTCGATGCCGCCGCGCTCGCGTACGAGACCGAGCTCCGCCTGGGCTTCGGCGTTCGCGGCGACGTGCCGCCCGCCTTCGACCTTCTCTGGCTCGGAATGGGCGCCGATGGCCATACGGCCAGCCTCTTCCCCGGCTCGGCTGCTCTCGACGAGACCGAGCGATGGTCGGTACCGGCCTCGTCGCCGGCTGGAGGACGGCGGATGAGCCTGACCTTCCCCGTCCTCAACGCGGCGCGCGAGACGCTCTTCGTCGTCACCGGCCCGGACAAGGCCGAGGCCCTTGCGCGGGTGCGTTCCGGTGACGCGGATCTCCCCGCGGCGCGCGTCGCCGGGACGGCCGTCCACTGGATCGTCGATTCGGCCGCGGCCGCGCTGGTGGCCTGAGCCGTGCCGGCCCTCGCCTGGCTGGCGGTCGCGGTCGCGGCGGGCGTCGCCGCCTACCTCGTCGCCGCGCCGGCGTTGCGGGCGTACCGCGCGCGCGAGTCGCGCGACTCGAACACCGACCGCTACCTCGCCTGGCGCGGCCGCGCGTCCGATCGCCCGACCGCGCGCGAGGGGATGACCGGCGAAGAGCGACGGCGAATCTATGTCGGTGCGGCGCTCGGCGCACTCGCCGTCGTCGCCCTCGTCGCGTTCTTCGTCACCAGCTGACCATGCGGGTCGAGCTGCTCTACGCCGACGGCGACCCGGCGGCGATGACCGCCCGCCAGAACCTCGTCGAGGTGCTGACCGAGGACGCGTTCGAGACGCCGATCCAGATGATTGCCGCGCGCTCGATCGAGGACGCCGAGCTGCTCGACATGCGTGGCACGCCGACGATCCGCATCGATGGCGACGACATCGATCCGGCGTGGAACGGGCCCGTCGGGCTCGGCCCGCGGGACTATGGCGACGGTCCAGTGCCGCCGAAGGCGCTCATCCGACGAGCGGTGGAGCGGGCGCGCGGCTGGAGCCACGCGCCCGGCTGACCGCTGCTACTGGGCCTCGAGGTCCGGCCGATGCCGCACGAGGATCGCCGAGATCAGCGGGACGTCGCCGCGCTGCCCGGAGAAGCGCACGTTGATGCGGCCATCGGTCACCATCGTCCTGAACGTGTAGTTCAGGGCGCTTCGCAGCCCGGCCTCCTTGTGGATGTCGAGGTCCACGAGGACCGGCTTGCCCTTCACCCAGACGGTGAAGACACGCAGCCCGTTCGCGTCGTGCTGGATCTCGGCGAACCGCAGCTGGACGGTGTACATGCCGTCGACCGGCACGTCGAACCGATAGAGCTGCATCCCGACTCTCGCGTCCTGGTAGAGCGGATCGTCGGTGGTGTTCCGGATCCCGCGCGTCGTCGCCCGGACGGCGCTGGTCCCGACATGTCCGTAGCTGCCGGAGGTGTACGCCCTGTCGGTCCGGAAGTGCGTCCCGGCGGGCGTCGTGTAACCGGCACCGCCGGCATTCACCCCGACCTCGTATGCCGGCACGACGAGCGTGACCGGCACCCCGACCGCGCTCGCATCCGGATCGTTGGTCAGGACGACGATCTCGGCGCGGTAGACGCCAGGCGCCAGGCCGCGCGAGCTGACGCGAACCGACAGCGACTCGGCGCCGCCGATCCCCACCTCGCCCTCGGTCGGGGTGACGCGCAGCCACGGCGCGTCGCTGAAGATCGGCAGCCCCGACTCCAGCAGGTACGCCGTCTGGCTGTTCTGCGACACCGTCCACAGGTTGCCGGCGGCGTCGAGCTCGATGCCCGCGCCATTGAAGCCGGGCTCCGGGTGGAAGATGACGGAGAGCGTCTCGCACGTGGTCGGATCGATCAGGAAGATGTCGTCGAAGTCGGAGTTCGTCGACATCCACAGCAGGTCGAACGACGGGTTCCACGCCAGGCCCGAGATGCTCGGATCCGCGGGCAGGCAGCTCGACAGCGTCTCGCCCGGCGTCGGCCACGACGGGCCGGCCACCTTGTAGACGACGCCCTCGTTCCAGCCACCGACGTAGAAGACGTCCTCGTCGCCGTCGTAGCCCACGCCGCGCTGGCTGATGTCTGACCACGGATCGCCGGTGATCACGTCCTCGACTGATCCGTCGGCCGGATCGATCCCGTACAGGCCGTTCTCGCCGCCGACGTGGACGGTCCACAGCAGGTTGCGCCCGGCGTCGTACGCCATGTCGCCGGCGAAGAACTCCGCCCATGGAGCCCCGAGGACGGTCCCGGTCTCGGTGCCATCCTCTTCGAACTCGTGGATCGTGCAGCCTTCGACCAGGCCGCAGATGTCGTCCTCCTCGAAGGCATCGGTCAGCCAGACGTTGCCGGTGAAGCCGACGCCCCACGGGATGTCGAGCCCGCTGGTCGGCCAGGCCGCCAGGACCTCACCCGGGAACTGGAGCGTTCCCGCGCTCACCCTGGTCGACGCCAGGCCCTGGGTGGTCCTGGCATTCGGGTTCCAACCGGCCGGCAGCTGCCGGCGAGCGGGGGCCGCGCCCACGCCCGCCTCGTTCTCGAAGCTCACCTCGCCGATCTCGAACGAGAGCGGCGCGTGGCCGTCGAGGTTCATGATGTCGAGCGTCCGCGTCGCCACGCGGCCCGGTCGCATGACGACCGTGAACGGACCGCCGTCGATGAACGCGTGCGGCTGGACGGCGTGCAGGAAGACGTCCTGGCCGGGCGTCATCGCGTCGGCGGCGATCGTGACCGATCCCTCATCGGTCACGTACCCGTCGAGGGTCGTGGTCATCGGCCACGTGCCGGCGGGCCCGAAGGCCTCCCAGCTCCCGTCGGACCGCGCCGTCACCTCGATCGGGTACGGGTTGCCCTCGAGCTCGGCGTCGATCGACACCATCGCGCCGAGCGGCTCGAAGGTGTGCGCGTCCATGACCGTGCCGCTGGCACCGCCGAAGCCGGCGGGCAGCTCGACCTCGAGCGTGAGGTCGACGAAGTGCGTCGCGTTCCGCGGGTCGCTGGTGATGAACACCAGCCGCCCCTCGTAGGTCCCGGCGTCGACATCCTCGCCGCCGAGCGTGACGGTCACCTCGGCGCTGTCACCGGCCGCGACGGTCCCGCTCTCGGGGGACTCCGCCACCCACGGAGCGTCGCTGAACGGCTCGACCGTCCCGTGCCCCTCGTCCGGGGCCCAGTCGGTCGGCTGGAAGAAGTCACCGGTCACGAGCGCGGTGTTGATGAAGCCGTCATCCCCACCGATCGCCTCGAGCGGGATGTCGAAGCCGATCGAGTCACCCTCGACGCGCGCGGGCGTCTCGGCGGTGATCTCGAACGTCTCCGCGTCCACGATCAGGACGACCGGGTCGGACTCGTGCGTCAGGAACAGGTCGACGAAGAACTCGAGGCCGACGTCCTGCGTGGGCAGGCCCGAGAAGAACTCGGCCGGGAACCCGGTCTCGGGATCCTGGTCGACGTCGAGGAACACGTACCCGACGCCCTCCTGGGCATCGGCCTCCGACGCGTAGACGAGCTCCATCGTGATCTCGTCCGCGTCGGCGCCCGCACGGACGCTGACGAGGTCGACGGATCCGCCGTCGCCCTCCGGGTCGGTGATGATCTCCGACAGCTGCGGCGACGGGATCGTCGTCGTCCGCGCCTGTGGCAGCGCGCCGACGTTCGGCTTGTCCCACGTCGGGATGCGCAGCGGCGCGCCGGTGATCACCGGCAGGTCTGGCGGCTCGGACCCGGTCGGTCGCTCGCGGACCTCCCAGTTGAGCGGGCCGGTGCCGGTGTTCGACACCGTGACCGTGCGCTCGGTCGACTCGCCGAGCGGAACCGTCGCGTCGATCTCCGTCGGAGCGACCGCGGCGATCGGGGCTTCCAGGGCGGCGTCGATGACGAGCACCTCGTCATCGGCGAGGCTGATCTCCTCGGCGTGAGTCGTGTACCCGTCCGAGCGGATCTCGATGTCGTACGTCCCCGGCAGGAGCCGCAGGCTGTACGTGCCGTCCGCCGCGGTCTCGGTCGAGCGAGCACTCCCGAGCGCCTCGACGACTGCGCCCTCGATCGGCAGGCCGTCGTTCGCGTCGGTCACCGTGCCGGTGACCAGGCCGCTGGGGACCTCGGTGAACCGGAATGCGGATCCGTCGGAGATCACGTCCTGCCGGAACCCGAACTGGAGCGCATCGGTCCCGTCCGCGTTCTCGATGCCGATCCCGGCGTCGTCGCCGTTGCCCGCATCGTCGTAGAGCAGGTCGATGTCGCCGTTCTCCCACAGCTTGATCTCGAAGGTCACCGGCGTCGTGCCGGCCTTGACGGCCGAGTACTCGAGCACGAAGACCCGATCGGGCTCGTCACCGAGGATGTCGAACTCGATCGCCCCATCCGCGTCGACGTGGAGGTCCTTCCAGAGCGCGTAGATCGCCGCGTTCGGGTCGGACTCCGCCGGGATCTCGATCGGGATGCTGTTGAACTGGTCGGGTCCGAGGAGGTTGATGTAGCCGTTGTCGCTGACCCAGACCTCGTCGTACTCCTCACCGTAGAACGGGAAGTTGAACGGCAGGTGGATGCGTCCGACGAACTCGTCGCCGAACAGGGACGTGCGCCGGTCGGCGTCGTGCCAATCGAAGGCGATCGGCGAGCAGCCGTGCCCGAAGTCGTCGATCTTGCGGGCGAGCGTGAAGTCGGCGACGACATCGGCGTCGACGAGCTCCACCTCGACGAAGCCCTGCTCGGTGCAGCCGCCCGCGTTGGCGCGGAGCGTGTAGCTGCCGATTGGCAGCGTGAGCGTGTAGGCGCCGCTGGCGTCGGTCGTCGCCGGATCCACCGGCGTGCCGACGGCCTTGACGGTCGCGCCCTCGATCGGCGCGCCGTCGGATGCCGCGGTCACGACGCCGGTGACGTCGAAGCGCGGCAACGCGTCGAGCTCGACGTCCTGGACGGTCGTCTGGTCCGTGTTGATCGTCACGAGCGCGGCGGCCGACTGCGCGTACCCGAAGGCGACGGCGGTCACCGCGTACTCGCCGGCGGCGAGGAACAGCTCGTACGTGCCGTCGGACTCGGTGGTGGCGCTGAACTCACGGCCGCCCGCGCTGGCGGTCACCGTGGCGCCGGCGATCGGATCGGTCGTGTCGAGGTCGGTGACCGTGCCGGCCAGCGTGCCGCCGGTCGCGACGAGCGCGACGGCCGCGGCCGCGTCGATCCGCCCATCCCCATAGACGTTGTTCGGGTCGCCGTCCTCGGCACCGCCGCACTGGTCGTCGAGGATGTCGACCGCCGTGTCGCGCATCGCCGCCGTGGCGCCGGCGAAGTCGCCGACCAGCGCGAGCTCGGCCGACAGCATGAGCGCGAGCGTGCCAGCGACGTGTGGCGCGGCCATCGAGGTGCCGTCGGAGATGGCGTAGTCGTCCTCGGGGATCGACGAGACGACCCCCACGCCGGGCGCGGTGACGTCGGGATTGATCTTGCCGAAGACCGACGGGCCGCGCGACGAGAAGCCGGCGATCTCGTCGTCCTCGTCGGTCGCGCCGACCGAGAAGGCCTCGAGGAAGTCGCCCGGCGAGCCGCCGCTATCGCAGGATGGCCCGGCGTTGCCCGCGGAGAAGACCGGGATGATGCCGGCCGCGCGCCAGGCGGTGACAACGTCGTGGTAGAACTCGTCACCCGGACCGCTGCCCCAGGAGTTGTTGACGATGTCGGGGCGCTTCGACGGGTCCGGGTTGTTCCCGTCGAGATCGGTCGGGGCCAGGATGAACTGGCCGGCGGACAGGAGGGCGACGTCGGAGCAGCCGAAGTCCTCGCAGCCCTTCGCCGCGATCCAGGTCGCGCCGGGCGCGACCCCGATGTCCGGCGTGAACGGCCCCGGGCCGTCGCCGCCGACCATCGTCCCCATCGTGTGGGTGCCGTGTCCGGCGTTGTCGCACGGCGTGTCGCCGCAGATGCCGGTGGGATCCCACCAGTTGTAGTCGTGGTCGAAGGAGCCGCCCCCAAGGTTGCCGCGGTACTGGTTCACGAGTGCGGGATGGTCGTACTGGACGCCGGTGTCGACGTTCGCGACGACGATGCCGCTGCCGAGGACGCCCTCGGCCCAGACGTCATCGGCGCCGATCTTCTCGACGCCCCACTCCGGCTCCGCCGCCAGCACGACGGCCTGCGTCTCGACCGGCTTGACGAGCGGGTAGATCCGCTCCGCGCGGACGAGCTCGACGCCGGGCAGCCTCGAGATCGAGGTCGCCAGTGCCGCGCCGCCGTAGACGACGAGCGTGTTGCGCAGCCAGTAGCTTTCAGCGCGCGCGTTCGGCGTCGCATTGACGAGGGCGATCGCTGCCGCCTGCGCGGACGTCGCCTGCTTCAGCCGGTTCACCACGTAGCGTCCGCGGCGGTCGAAGTCGTTGATCTGCGAGGCGCCAGCCAGGTTGGCCTGTGCGCTGAACTCGACGACGAAGCGGTCGAGCTCGCCGGAGCGCAGGTCCTCGAGCAGTCCCTGCTGGATCGGCGCCGCGGCCTCGCCCGACGAGCGGTCGGGCGCAGGTCCTCCGGGCGACGCCGCCACCGGGGTCGCGAGCAGAGACAGGATCGTCACGATGACGAAGAACCGGGTCGCAGGGCGCGCGGCAGCGCCGATCACGGAACGTGACATGGCGGGGACAGACCTCCTCAGGGCTCGGATGAGGTACGGCTCCTACGGGCGTCCGCCCGCGTCCCCTATGGAGCGCTGGGTGAGGCCGAACGCCCGGTCAGCCGGATTGTCCGCCCGCCTGTCAAGC
>CBFGTN010000038.1:0-17760 GCA_965652075.1 uncultured bacterium | reverse complement strand
TCCGCGGAGGCAGCCTCAGTGGCGGGAGCCTCGGTGGCGGCCGCGCCGCCCTCGGCATCGATCTCCGCCAGCGGCGTGCCCACGGCGACCGTCTCGCCGTCGGGGACCATGATCTTCGTGATCGTGCCGCCGATCTCCGCCGGGACCTCGGCGTTCACCTTGTCGGTCACGACCTCGAACAGCGGGTCGTACTGCTCGACGGTGTCGCCCTCCTTCACGAGCCAGCGCTCGATCGTGCCTTCGGTCACCGACTCGCCCAGCTGGGGCATCTTGATCGTGGTTGCCATCGGTTCGGAGCCTTCCTCGCGGGTCGCGTTCGTCTCGTTTCGGGGAATTGTCGCAGGCTGGTGCGGATCGGTCAGTAGGCGGCGAGCCGGCGCGCGGCGTCGACGATCCGGGCCGGCCCGATCATGAACCAGTCCTCGAGATTGTGGTGGTACGGCACGCCCGGCACGTCCGGCCCGGCCAGGCGCGTGATCGGGCCGTCGAGGTGCTCGAAGCCCTTCTCACCGATCTCGGCCGCGATCTCGGCGCCGAAGCCGCCGAACCGGTTCGCCTCGTGGACGACGAGCGCCTTGCCGGTCTTCGCGACCGACGCGAGCACGGTCTCGAGGTCGAGCGGGCGCAGGGTGCGAAGGTCGACGACCTCGGCCTCGACGCCATCCTCGCGGGCGAGCGTCTCCGCGGCCTCGAGCGCGCAGACGCGCATGTAGCCGTAGCAGAAGATCGACAGATGCGATCCCTCGCGCGCGATCGACGCCTTCCCGATCGGGACGACGGTGTCGCCGTCGGGGACCTCGGCCTTGAACAGGCGGTACGTCTTCTTGTGCTCGAAGAACATCACGGGGTCGGGATCACGGACCGCGGCCTTCAGGAGGCCCTTCGCGTCTGCCGGCGTGCCCGGCGCGACGACCTTCAGGCCGACGGTCGAGGTGAAGTAGGCCTCGTTCGACTGGGAATGGTAGAGGGCCCCGTGGACGCCGCCGCCGTACGGCATGCGGATCACCATCGGCGCCGAGAACGTGCCGTTCGAGCGGTAGTGGATGCGGCTGATCTCGGACACGATCTGGTTGAAGCCGGGGTAGACGAAGTCCGCGAACTGCATCTCGGCGATCGGGCGCAGGCCGTAGACCGCGGCGCCCATCGCCGCGCCCGCGATCATGCCCTCGGTCAGCGGCGTGTCGAGCACGCGCTTGTCGCCGTACTTCGCCCACAGGCCCTCGGTCGCGCCGAAGACGCCGCCCTTCTTGCCGACGTCCTCGCCCATGACCATGACCCGCTCGTCGCGCTCCATCTCCTCGTCCATGGCGGAGCGAATCGCCTCGAGGATGCTCAGCTCGGTCATCAGTGCGACCCTCCCTCTCCGGCGATCGGGTCCAGTGGCACGGGCGTCCCGCCACCCGGGATCGGGTCGGCGTAGACGCGCTCGTGTGCGTCGTCGGCGCTCGGCTCGGGCCGTGACTCGGCGCGCTGCGACGCCTCGTTGACCTCCGCCTTGACCTCGGCGCGGAGGCGCTCGTCGATCTCGTCGGTCAGGACGCCGACATCGCGCAGCTCGTTGGCGAACATCGGGAGCGGGTCGCGCTCCTTCAGCGCCTCGACCTCGGCCGGATCCCGGTAGCGGCGCTGGTCGTCGTCCGAGGAGTGCGACGTCAGGCGGACGACGCGGGCCTCGATGAGCGTCGGGCCCTCGCCGCGGAGCGCCCGGTCATGCGCCTCCTTCGCCGCCGCGTAGCAGCCGAGCACGTCGCCGCCGTCGACGACGACGCCCGGCATGCCGTACCCGGCGGCGCGAGCGGCCACCGAGCCTCCCGCCACCTGCCGATCGAGGGGCACGCTGATCGCGTAGCCGTTGTTCTCGCAGACGAAGATCACCGGCAGCCGATGCACGCCGGCGAAGTTCATCGCCTCGTGCACCTCGCCCTGGTTCGCGGTCCCCTCGCCGAAGCTCGTCTGCGCGACGACCTGGTCGCCGCGCACCCAGGCGCCCATCGCGATCCCGACCGCGTGCAGCACCTGCGTCCCGACCGGCGACGACAGGGAGACGATGTTGTACGGCGCGCCGCCGTAGTGGCCGGGCATCTGGCGCCCGCCGGAGCTGACGTCGTCGCCCTTCGCAAGGTGGGCGGTGATGATGTCCTCGGCGGTCATGCCGAACGTCAGGGCGGCGGCGATCGAGCGGTAGTACGGCGCCATCCAGTCCGTACCGCGGCGCATCGGCCAGGCGGTGGCGACCTGGGCGCCCTCGTGCCCCTGGCCGCTGATGATGAACGCGATCTTGCCCGCACGCTGCATGAGCCACATCCGCTCGTCGACGGCACGGGCGAGGAGCATGGCGCGGTACATGCCCAGCACCGCATCGTCGCTGAGGCCGAGCTCGACGTGCCGGGGGCGCGTATCGGTCTGGGCCATGGCTTGCCGTCCCTCCTTGCTAGACGTGAATCGCCGCGCCGTCGACCGCCATCGCGGCCTCGGCGAGGACCTCGGTCAGGGTCGGGTGGGCATGGACGCTCATCGCGATCTCGGCCGCCGTGCCCTCCACCAGCCGGGCGAACGTCGGCTCCGCGAGCAGGTCGCCGGCGTGCGGGCCGATGATGTGCGCGCCGAGCAGCTCGCCGCTGTCGGCATCGGTCACGAGCTTCGCGAATCCGTCGACCTCGCCGACGATCGTGGCCTTGCCCAGGGCCCGGAACGGGAACGAGCCGGCCTTCGTCTGGCGCCCCGCCGCCTGCGCCTCCTCCTCGGTCGAGCCGACCGATGCGATCTGCGGCCGGCAGAACGTCACGCGCGGCATCAGGTCCATGCGCACCGGCTCCGGGTCGTGGCCGGCGAGGTGCTCGACCGCGACGATCGCCTCGTGGCTCGCGACGTGCGCGAGCGCGAAGCCCGGGACGATGTCGCCGATCGCGTAGACGTTCGGCGCGCCCGTCCGCATGAACTCGTCGACCTTCACGTAGCCGCGATCGAGCTCGACGCCCTCGATCGCCTCCAGGCCGATGCCGTCGGTGAGCGGCCGTCGCCCGACGGCGACGAGGATGACGTCGACGGCGAGATCCGTGCGCTTCGAGCCGTCCTTCGTCGCGATCTGGAAGCTGATCTCGTTCTCGCCCTTCTTCAGGGTCTCGGTGTCGATCGTCGAGGCGACATGAGCCGTGATGCCGCGGCGGCGGAAGACGCGCGCGAGCTCCTTGCTGACCTCGGCGTCCTCGAGCGGCACGATCCGGTCGAGGAACTCGATGAGCGTGACCTCCGACCCGAAGTCGCGGTACATGCTCGCCCACTCGACGCCGATCGCGCCCGCGCCGACGATCGCCACCCGGCCGGGGACGTCACCGCGGGTCAGCGCCTCGTCGCTGGTGATGATCTGCCGCCCGTCGGGATCCAGGCCGGGGAGCGAGCGCGGGGCGCTGCCGGTCGCGAGGATGAGGTTGTCCGCACTCGCGTCGACGTCGCCGGACTCGCCGCCGCTCACGCGCACGCTCGTCGGCGCGGTCAGCGTCCCGTTGCCGCGAAGGACGGTCACCTTGTTCTTCTTCAGCAGGAACTCGACGCCGGACACGTGCTTGTCGACGACCATGTCGCGGCGCCGGCCCAGCGCCCCGTAGTCGAGGCCGATGCCGTCGTTCCCGGTGAGGCCGAACTCGGACCCCTGCTCCTGCACCCGATGGAGGAGGTCCGCGGTCTCGAGCAGTGCCTTCGAGGGAATGCAGCCGCGGTTCAGGCACGTGCCGCCGAGCCTGTCGCGCTCGACGAGGCCGACGTTCAGCCCGAGCTGCGCCGCGCGGATGGCGCCGACGTAGCTCATGCCGCCGCCGAGGATCAGCAGGTCGAAGCGCTGCGCGTCCGCCATCAGCCGGCGGCCACGGCCGGTGCCGCGTCGTCGAGCGGCCGCCCCTCATGGGCCTCGAGCTTCCGGCGCCAGTCATCCGGCACGGGGATCGGTCGCGCGACCGCATAGTCATAGGTGACGAGCACCGACGCCGACTCCCCGACGAGCCGCCGCTCGGCCCCGGCCGTGAGCGCGTGGCTCATCGCGATGCTCGACCGGCCGACGCGATCCACCTGCGACGTCACCTCCACCTCCTCGCCGAACATGATCGGCGAGCGGAAGTCCAGCTCGACCCGTGCCAGGATCAGCGGCATGCGCTCGAACGGCCCTTCGAGCTCGAGGACGTCGATGAGGTACCGGACGCGGGCGAGCTCGAGGTACGTGAAGAAGACCGCGTTGTTCACGTGCCCGAAGGCATCGGTGTCGCGGAAGCGCACCTGAATGGGCGTGCGGTGCCGGAGTTCATCGGTCACGGAGGGGCCATTCTAGGGCTGCCCCTGAGGTGGCGCCACCGGTTCGACGTATATACGAACGCCGACGCCTCACCGCTCGCGCGTGGCGAGGTCGTTAACCGTGCTGAGCGCGTCCCTCGCCTGTGGCTGCGCAGTGGCTGCACTCCCCTCGATCTGGGCGATGGCTGCCTGCGCCAGAAAGCCGCTGCGGGTCTGTCCACTGCGCTGGACGGCTTCGTCGATGCGTGCGAGGACCCGTTCGTCGATGGAGATGAGGACGCGTTTGGCTGGCATGGGCGCGAAGTATATCGGTCTGTACCGTCGCGCCGGGTCAGCGCCTAGAGCACGTCACCGACGCGCGCGATCAGCATCGCGAGCAGCGTCGTGCGCGGGACGACGGACTCGAGATCCAGCCACTCGTCGGCGGAGTGGTCGTCGCCGCCCACCGGCCCCAGCCCGTCGAGGGTCGGGACGCCGAGCGCCGCGGTCGTGTTCGCGTCCGACGCTCCACCGGTCGCGGCATCCCGCAGCTCGAACCCGAGCTCGCCGGCGATCGCCGCGGCGAGCGACACGAGCCGCGCGGAGGCTTCGGACTTCTCCATGGGCGGATGGCCGGCCGTGCGCCGCAGCTCGGTCCGCACGTCCGGCACGGTCGGCGACGAGGCGATCCGCTCGATCTCCGCCGCGGCCGCGTCGAACGCGTCGACGGTGCTGGCCCGCAGGTCGACCTGCAGCTCGCAACGCTCGGCGACGACGTTCGGCCGCGTGCCGCCATGGATGACCCCGGCATTGACCGTGACCGTCGGCCACCGGCCGTTCAGCTCGTGCAGTGCGAGGACCAGGTGCGCCGCCTCGAGGATTGCCGATCGCCCCTTCTCCGGCTCGACGCCGGCATGGGCGGCGCGGCCGCCGATCGTGACGTGGTAGTCGGCGATGCCCTTCCGGGCGCTCACGACGTCGCCGTTGGCGCGAGCGCACTCGAGCACGAGGACCGCGTCATGCCGCGCTGCCAGCTGCCGGATGACCGGGGTGCTGAAGGGAGATCCGATCTCCTCGTCGGGATTGGCGACGAACGTGACCGACGGCCGCACGCCGGCTTCGTGGAGCGCGGCGATCGCGTGCAGGCCCGCCAGCAGCCCGCCCTTCATGTCGGTGACGCCGGGACCGAAGGCGCGCTGGCCGTCGGACCGATACGGCCGCTCCGCGGCCGTGCCAGGGTCGAAGACGGTGTCCATGTGGCCGATGAGCAGCAGCCGTGGGCCCTCGCCCTCCAGCCGCCCGACGACGAGGTCGCCGAGCTGCGGGCGCTCGTCCTCGGGGCGGTGCGGCGTCCGCTCGACGGCGGAGCCGAGCACGGTCAGGGCATCGGCCACGAACGAGGCCACGCGGTTCACGCCCTCCGGCGTGTACGAGCCGCAGTCGACGTTCACGAGCTGCTCGAGCTCGGCGAGATAGCGAGGCCGGCTCGCGGCGACGATGCGGCTCAGCTCGGCCGGGTCGGGCATGGCGGTCAATATACTCACGCCCATGTCGGCGAGGGCCGGGCCGCGCGGGCGCGACGTCGAGCTCGTTGAGCTGCGCGTCCTCGACGGCCCGAATCGGTTCTTCACGCGCCCGGCGGTGAAGCTCGAGTTCACGGGCACCGAGCCCGGGCAGGCCGCGCGAGTCGCGGAGGCGGCGGGGCGGGCCGTGCGCCGGCTGTCCGGCGACCTGGGCTTCCCCGAGCCGCGCCTCGCGGCGCGCGACTCCGTCGATGGGCTCCGCTCCGCGATCGCCTTTCCGTGGCGCCGGCGAACGATCAGCCAGGCGATCGGCACCTCCGCCTCGCGGATCGCCCTGCGCCGGTCCTCGCACCCGCGCGAGCTCGCCGGGCTGCGGGCGATCGCGCTCGGGCCGCTCGTCCACCTGCCTCGGGCGCGCATCCCGATCGTCGCGATCACCGGCACGAACGGCAAGAGCACGACGACTCGGCTGATCGCCCACATCTGCGCGACGTCGGGGCGCAGGGTCGGGATGACGAACTCGGACGGCATCTACGTCCGTGGGGAGCTCGTCGAGGCGGGGGACTGGACCGGGTTCGGCGGAGCCGGTCGCATCCTCTCCGAGCCAGGGCTCGACGTCGCGATCCTCGAGACCGCGCGTGGCGGAATCCTGCTGCGCGGGATCGGCTACCCGGCGAACGACGTGAGCGTCGTGACGAACGTGAGCGCGGACCACCTCGGCCTCCAGGGGATCGACACGGTCGACGAGCTCGCCGACGTCAAGGCGACGGTCGTCCGGATCACGAAGCGGGGCGGCTGGGCGGTGCTCAACGCCGACGACCCGCGCGCCTGGGCGATGCGCCGCGAGACCCGGGCCGGGATCTACGCCTTCAGCCTCGAGGGACGGACGCGCGAGACCGATGCGGCGCTGGCGCGTGGCGGCCGCTCGGCGACGCTCGAGGATGGCTGGCTCGTCCTGCGCGGATCGACGCGCCGCCCGAGACGGCTGGCCGAGGCGGACGCGCTGCCCGTCACGGTCGGCGGGCTGTCCCGCTACAACGTCGCCAATGCGCTCGCCGCGGTCGCGGCCTGCGACGCGCTCGGGGTCTCGACCCGCTCGATCAAGGCCGGCCTGGCGTCCTTCGCGGTCGACCGCACCGCGAACCCGGGCCGCCTGAACCTGTTCGAGCGTGACGGGGTCTATGCGCTCGTGGACTTCGCCCACAACGAGGCCGGCCTTCGGGGCCTGCTCGACGTCGCGCGCGCCGTGGCGGGTCGCCATCGGCTCCGCCTCGCCTATGGCACCGCCGGGGACCGTACCGACGAGATCCTCCACAACCTCGGCGTGCTCGCCGCCGGCGCGGACGACATCGTCATCTGCGAGAAGCGCCACTACCTTCGCGGGCGCGACCTCGACGAGATGAACGCGATCCTGCGCGCCGGCGCGCGCGAGGGCGGATACGCGGACGAGATCGAGGACTACCCGACCGAGCTCGCGTCCCTGCAGGCGCTCGTCGCCCGCGCGCAGAGGGGAGACGTGTGCGCCGTCATGGCCCACGTCGAGCGGACGGAGCTCTTTGCCTGGCTGGAGAGCGCGGGATTCGCAGCGGTCGACGTCAGCCGCCTTCGGGAGCTGACGCGCGCCTGACCGCCTCGGTCAGATCTCGATGTCGACCTCGTCGTCGGCATCGGTGACGCCGACCACCGCGCGCAGCCCATCGGTCTCGCTGGCGCCGCCGTGCTGCCGGCGCTGGAGCTCCTTCCAGACCTGGTTGGCGTGGTCGACGCAGACGAGGACGACGTCTCCCTCCGAGGCGCGGTCCAGCGCGGCACGGGTCGCCTCGAGCTCGGAGAGGATCGTCTCCACCGCGGTCGCGCGGCGGTCCGAGCCGGCCGACTCGATGCCCTCGGCGATCAGCGCGGCGGTGTTGCCGCGTGGGCGGCCGCGGTTGTTTTCGTCCTCGCGGATGATCAGCTCGTCGAAGTAGCGCGCGGCGACGCGGCCGATCTCGCGGATGTCCTCGTCGCGACGGTCGCCGGCGGTGGCGACCACGCCGATGCGCCGGCCGGTGACGGGGGCGCGCGCGCCGCCCGCGGAGCGCTCGCTGAGCGCCTCGACGAAGTCGCCGACGGCGCGAAGGGCGGGAGGGTTGTGCGCGTAGTCGACGATCACCCGGTAGCCGTCGAGCTCGAACATGTTCATCCGGCCCGGGGCCATGAAGTAGCTCGTCGTGAACGTTCGCAGGCCCTGGCGGATGTCGTGGAGGTGCGCGCCGGCGGCCCACGCCGCGGCGGTGGCCGCCAGCGCGTTCTGCACGTTCATCCGCGCGCGCCCCTCGAACGTGGCCGGGATGAGGTGCGTCCACACCAGCGACATCGACTTCCGCCCCTGGCGCAGGACGATCATCTCGCCGTTCCGTCCCTGCTCGAGCGTCACGGCGCGGCGACCGCGCGAGGCCTGGAACTTCAGGCGCTCGTGCTCCGGATCGGTGCTGAAGTAGATGACCGACCCGCTGCAGTGGCGAGCCATCGCGGCGACGAGCGGGTCGTCGGCGTTCAGGACGGCGACGCCGTCGCGCGGCACGGCCTCGACGACGACGCGCTTGACCTCGGCCAGCTGCTTGATCGAGTGGATGCCACCCAGGCCGAGATGGTCGCCCGTCACGTTCAGGACGACGGCCACGTCGTTGCGCTGGTAGCCGAGGCCCTCGCGCAGGATGCCGCCGCGGGCGACCTCGAAGACGGCGAAGTCGACGGTCGGGTTCTGGAGCACCATCGAGGCCGACTTCGGGCCAGATGCGTCCGCGCGGCGGACGACGCGGCCATCGACGTAGATCCCATCGGTCGAGGTGAGGCCGACCTTGCGGCCCATGCCCTTCATGATGTGCGAGATCATCCGGGCGGTCGTCGTCTTCCCGTTGCTGCCGGTGACCGCGACGATCGGGATCCGCGACGGCGCGCCGGGCGGGAAGAGCATGTCGATGACCGGCTTCGCGACGTACTGCGCCTCGCCCTCGGTCGGGTGGGTATGCATCCGGAAGCCAGGCGCCGCGTTGACCTCGACGATCCCGCCACCCGTCTCGCGTACCGGCAGCCCGACGTCGGGGCAGATGAGATCGATGCCGGCGATGTCGAGCCCGACGACCCGCGCCGCCAGCTCGGCCAGCTCCACGTTGTCGGGATGCGCCTCCTCGGTGCGGTCGATGCTGATGCCGCCGGTGCTCATGTTGCCGGTGCGCTTGAGATAGACCCGCTCGCCGCGCGGCGGCACGTCGCTCAGCTCGAAGCCCTGCTCGCGGGCGTAGGCGATCGCCTCGTCATCGACCTTGATCCGGGTGAGCACCTTCTCGTGGCCGATGCCGCGACGCGGGTCGGCGTTCGTGATCTCGACGAGCTCCGCGAGCGAGTGCGACCCGTCGCCCTCCACGTGTGCCGGCACGCGCTGGGCGACCGCGCGCAGCTCGCCGCCGATGACCAGGCAGCGGTAGTCGTTGCCGACGAGGTACGTCTCGACGACGACCGAGCCGCCGCGGCTCTCGCGTCGCGAGATCGCCCAGGCGTCGCGTACCGCGGCCTCGTCGGCGAGGTTGAGCATCACGCCGCGGCCATGGTTGCCGTCGAGGGGCTTCATCGCCACCGGGTACCCGATCCGCTGAGCCGCGGCCGCCGCCGCGTCCTCGCTGCGGACGACCTCCGAGCGGGGGACCGGCACGCCGGTCGCGGCGAGCAGCTTGTTCGTCAGCTTCTTGTCGGACGCGATGTCGACACCGAGCGACCCGGTCAGGCTCGTCATCGTGGCCCGGATCCGCTGCTGGTGGATGCCGTGGCCCAGCTGGACGAGCGACTGCTCGTTCAGCCGGATCGACGGGATGTCGCGGAGTGCCGCCTCGTCCAGGATCGCCTGCGTCGAAGGCCCGAACGCGACGCGCTCGGCCAGGAGGATGAGCCGCTCGAGCTCGGCCGCGAAGTCGAAGGTCGGATCGGCCTCGACGAGATGGTTGACGAGGCGAACGGCGAGCTTGCCTGCCGCGACGCCGACGCCCTCCTCGGCGAAGGAGTAGACGACGTGGTAGCGGCCCGGCTCGCCGGTGCCGCGGGTCTTGCCCCGTCCGACCTCCGTGCCGGCCTCGCGCTGGAGCTGGAGGGCGATGTGCTCGGCGACGTGGCCGACCCACGTGCCCTCGCGCAGGCGGTCCTCGAAGCCGCCGACCCGCCCCGTGCCGCAGGTGTGCATGCCGACGCCCGGCAGCATCTCGAGCAGCGCCTCGGTGAAGCCGGGGATCGTGCTCGTCGGGAAGTGCTCGAGGATCCCGAGGTCGACGATGAGCTTGACCGCCGGGTCGTAGTTCCAGTAGTTCGGCCCGCGGAAGACGCGCGTCTCGACGATCGTCAGCTCGGCCTTCGGGACCGATCCGGGCGCGGCGCTGGCGGCAGCGCGCTCGCGGCGCGCCTGGCCGCGAGTGGTGGTCACTCGCTCGCCTCCTCCGCGCGGCGCGCGCGCAGGGCGCGCCGCCGCTGGGCGCGCTCGGGCGCCGTGTCGTCGGCCCCCTCGGCGGCGATGCTGCGGATCAGGCGCTGCGTGCGGTTCACGGCCGCCTGGAGGCTGGCGAGCTCGCGATCGGTCGCGCTCACCGGCCGCAACGGCGCCATGAGCTTGCGCCTGCGCAGGTCGAACCGATAGCCGGACGGCAGCGAGTGGAGGGTCACCCCGGAGACCATGATCGGCCGATGGCGCTTCACCTCGTAGGCATCGGTCCGGATGTTGGCCGGGTCCAGGAGCGTCACCGCGCCCTTGCCGAGCACCTCCATGATCCCCTTCGGGCTGACGAGCGCGGCCGTGTCCTCGTCGATCCCGATCCCAAGGAGCGCGGGGGACTGTGCGACGAGCGCGAGGAGGCGCCCGAAGCGGTTGCGCTGCTCGAAGTGCTGGTCGATGAGGACGCCGGGCAGCAGTCCGAGGCCCACGCTCATCTGGGTCATCCGCTGCTTCGGCGTCGCCCCGGACGTGCCGAACGCGACCATGTGGCTCGCGATCGCCGACGCGCCGGCACTCGTGCCGGCGACGATCGCCCCGTGCCGGTGGCGCTCGACGATCGCCTTGCCGAGCAGCGTGCCCCCGATCACGCTCGACAGCCGCAGCTGATTGCCTCCGGTCATGAAGATCGCGGTCGTGTCGTCGACCATGCTCACGAGGCGACGGTCGTTCGCGTCCTCGCGCACGAGGGGGCGCATGCCGCGCACGTCGCCGATCCCCATCTGCCGGAACAGCGACAGGTACAGCTCGGTCGCCTCGTCGCCGAGCGACGAGGCCGTCGAGATCACGACCACCCGAGCGTCCGTGCCGCCGGCGAGAGAGACGAAGCGCGTCAGGATCTGGCGCTGGCGGAGCTTGTCTTCGGCCCCGCCGATGATGAGAAGATGGCCGGCCCGGACCTGCCCGGGGCTGAGCGTGGCAGGCATGGCGCGCAGCATACCCAACTCGGGGCCGCGCCTTCGCAGCGGTAGACTCGGAAGAATGCCTCCGCAGGACGCGATGCAGACCGAAGAGCGCGACTACTACGAGGTGCTCGGGGCCGAGCCGTCCGCGTCGACCGAGCAGCTGCGCGCCGCCTTTCGCGAGGCCGTCCTGCGCCACCACCCCGACCTGGCGCCGTCGTCGGAGGTCGCGACGCGGCGCACCTCGATCCTCAACCGTGCGTGGGCGGAGCTGCGCGACCCGGTCCGTCGCCTCCACTATGACCGGCTGCTGGAGGCCGGCCACGCCGCCACGCTCGAATGGCCGCTCGAGCCGGGGCAGCCTCGCCGTGCCGCGCGTCGCCGCACGCGCGGCCGCGCCCGCGTCGACGAGCCAAGCCCGTGGCACCAGCCACAGTGGCGCTGGGTCTCCGGCTTCCGCGTCCCGGCCGAGGTGTTCCTCGCGGGTCCCGCCGCGCAGGACCGATGGATCGTCGAGCACCACATCGCCGGCGAGGACTGGCGAGAGCACACCCAGCGCTACTGGCTGCGTTACGCGGCGCGCCACTATGCGGAGCGCGGACGGACCGACGATGTGATCGGCGCGCTCGAGCTCATGCTCGAGCAGGATCCGCCGCTCGCCGAGATCGTCGACGCCGGCCTGCGCGAGGCCTACGTCGCCGCCGGTGAGGAGCTGCGCGGCGCGATGGTGGTGGCCGGCATCGCCGAACGCCACCCGCCGGACTCGCCGCAGCGTCGGTGGGCGGATCGCGAGCTGCGGGTGCTGCTCGGCGAGTACCGCGACCAGCACGTCCGGCGCGGGCCGGCGCCGCAGCGCGCCGAGAACGCCGAGCTGCTCCTGAACTTCCTCGAGTCGATCGGGCTCGAGCCGAGCTTCACCGACTTCCGCGCGGCGATCGTCGCCCACCGGCGCGCGGGCAATGCCGAGCGCGCCGCCGAGCTCGTGGAGCGGGTCATGCGCGCGCCGGTCACCGAGCCCGGCCGATGGTTCAGCCTCGTCCAGCTCCTCACCGAGTCCGGCCAGCTGGACCGCGCGTCCGCACTGCTCGCGGAGATCGCGCGCGGCGAGCATCCGGAGGCCCTCGATCCGCGGCGGGTCGCGGGTCCGCTCCGCCGCATCGCCACCGCCCGCGAGCGCCTGGCCCGCGCGCGACGCCGGGACGCGGTCGCGGTCGCCGGCTGACACGCGATGGCTCGGATGGGGACCGTCCAGGCGACGGTCGTGGGGGCGGTCATCGGGGTCGGCGCGGTGCTCCTCGGGTCCTGGCTGGCGGGGCCGGACGGCCGCCAGGTGCCGTACACCGTGCTCCTGATCCTGGCGATCGGCCTCGCAGGCCTGATCTTCGGTGCGATGGCAGCGCTGGCCGCGTACGTCGCCGGCGCCGCCGTGCTCCTCGCGCTCGTCATCATCCAGCCGAGCGGGGTGCAGTCCCTGCAGACGAGCGACTTCATCCGGCTCGGCGCGTTCGTCTTCGGCGCGCCGGCGCTCGTCTATCTCGTCAATCGTGCCGAGATCGCCCGCGAGGTCGCATCGGAGGCGCTCGAGGCGAGCCGCGCGGCCGAGCAGCGCCTCGAGGCGGAGCGCCGACGGATCGAGGCGAGCGGTGAGCTCCTCGAGCAGGCTCGCGCCCAGGCAGAGCGCGATCGCGCGCGACTGGAGGAGGTTGCCGAGGCCATCCCGGAGCCGCTGATCGTGTACGACAGCGAGGTCCGCGGCACGTACGGCAACCGCGCCGCGCTGCGCCTGTTCGGACGGAGCTTCGTCGAGCGGCCGATCGACGAGTGGGGCCGTTCGACCGAGCCGCGCGACGAGCACGGTCGCCACCTCGATCGCGACGAGTGGCCGCAGGTCATCGCCCAGTCGGAGTCCGTGCGACGCCGGATCATCCTGCGCATCCCGATGTCGGGTCGCGACGTGATCGTCGACGTGGAGGGGACGCCGATCCCCGGGGGCGGCGCGGTCCTGCTGCTGCGTGACGTCGGCAAGGAGGAGGACCAGCGGCGCAGGCTCTCCCGCTTCGCGAGCTTCGTCGCCCACGAGCTGCGCAACCCGCTCGCGGTCGCGAAGGCACGGACCGAGCTCGCGCAGCGCGACCCGAACCTCCCGCCGCGCGCGCGCAACCACGGCCGGCGCGCCCTCGAGTCGGTCGACGCCGCGATCGGCATCCTCGAGCGCCTCGAGCTCTACTCGCGAGCCGACAGCGGCAGTGTCGAGGCTCTCCGCGAGCCGTTCGAGCTGGCGCCCGCGCTCGGCTCGGCGATCGAGCGGCTGCGCACCCGCGGCTCGGAGCGCGAGGTCCTCGTCTCCCTCGCGCCCGGGATCAACGTCGTCGGGGATCGCCCGCTCAGCGAGCAGGCGATCACGAACCTGCTGACGAACGCCGATCGCTACTCGACGCCGGGCGCGCCGATCCACGTGGACGTCGAGGACGGCGACGCGGTCACGCTCCGGGTCCGCGACGAGGGACCGGGCGTCTCGGACGAGGTCGCGGCGCGCCTCTTCCGCGATCCGGTTGCGGCCGGCCGGGGCCTGGGCCTGGGCCTCTACCTCGTGCATGCCTCGATGGAGGCGATGGGGGGCTCGGTCCAGCTCGAGCAGCGTCGCCCGCAGGCGACGTTCGCGCTGCGCTGGCCGGCGGCGGACGGGTGAGCCGCGACGCGACGCGGCTGCTGCGATTGCAGGGCCCGGTCAGTGGCTATCCGCTCGAGCCGTCGAACGAGGATCTGGCGGCGTCCGTCGGCATCCCCGCAGCCGCGATCGTCCGCTACGACATGAACACGCTCGGCGGAGGCCCGCTGCCGGCGGTGCGGGAGGCGTGGCGCGCGTGGGACCCGGCGGCGGCCGTGGAGTACGGCGACCTCGGCTACCGGCGGCTGCGCGCGGCGATCGGCTCTCACGTCGGCGTCGATCCCGGGCGGATCGTCCCCGGGGCCGGTGCAGACGAGCTGATCCGGCTGGTCACGATCAACGTCGTCGGGCCGGGCGACGCCGTCGTCGTCCCGACCCCCACGTTCCCGATGTTCGCGGTCGAGGCGTCGTTGGCCGGCGCGACCGTCGTCACCGTCCCGCGCGCGCATCCGGCCGCGGCGCAGCCGGCCGGCGAGATCCGTTCGGCGGCGGAGGACAGCGGCGCCCGGCTCGTGTGGATCTGCTCCCCGAACAACCCGACCGGCGACGCGATGGCCCTCGACGAGGTGGCGCAAGTGGCCGATGGCCTCGAGGCGATCGTCGTCGTCGACCAGGTCTACGTCGAGTTCGCGGCTGCCGCGGGTCGGCGCGACCTCGACGCGCTGCCCCTGATGGATCGGCTCGACAACGTCCTCGTCCTCCGGTCGCTGGCCAAGAGCCACGGGCTTGCGGGCGCGCGGATCGGCTACCTCGTCGTGCCGCCCGCGCTGGCCGAGCGGTTCGACGCCCTTCGGCTCGCGGAGTCGGTGGGCCTCCCAACCGAGGAGCTGGCGGTCGCCGCGCTCGGCGATCCGGTCGCTGCTGAGGCGCGGCGCGTGGCGATCATGCGCGAGCGGACGCGCCTGGCCGACGCGCTCCGCGGGCTCGGCTGCGAGGTGCTCGACGGCCTCGGCAACTTCGTGACGTTCCGACCGCCAGATGCCGCCGCGCTGGCCGATGCGCTGCTGCGGCGCGGCCTCGTGCTGCGCGCCTACGACGGGGGAGTGATGGCCGGATGGCTGCGGGCCACCGCCCGCGACGAGGACGAGAATGCGCGGCTGATCGCCGCGCTCACCGAGCTGCTCGGCTAGGGGGCGGCGACCACCTCGATCGGGCCGAGGTCCGCGGCGGCGATGTCGTCGCGCACCCGCTCGGCGTCGCCGGTCAGGAGGATGAGCGCCTCGTCCGGGCGGACGAGATCGAGCGCGGCCGAATGGACGGCCTCCGGGCCGACTGCCTCGAGATGGGTGCGGTAGGCGTGCCAGTAGTCGTCGGGGAGGCCGTAGACCGCGAGCGGCTCGATCGCCGCGGCGATGCCGGCGGTCGTCTCGAAGCGGAGCGGGAAGACGCCGACGAGGAAGTCCCGGACCTCGGCGAGCTCGCGCTCGCCCGGCGCCTCGTCCCGGATCCGGTCGAGCTGCCCGACGAGCTCGCGGATCGCGTCGGCGGTCACCTCGGTCTGCACTGCCGCGGTGGCGGTGAACGGTCCTGGCGCGCGCCGCGGATCGAACGAGCACCGTGCTCCGTACGTGTAGCCCAGCTCCTCGCGGAGCCGCAGGTTCAGGCGGCTTCCGAACACGCCGCCCAGGAGCGCCGCCATGACCATCGCCGGGAAGTAGCGCGCGTCGGCGCGGTCGATGCCCAGGTGCCCGACTCGCAGCTCGGACTGGACCGATCCGGGCCGGTCGACGAGCACGATCCGTCGACCGCCGCGCTGCCGTGGCTCGAAGGTCCGGTGGCCGCGGCCGCTTCCGGCCCAGCTGCCGAAGTGGCGCTCGGCGGCCGCCAGCGCCGCGTCGGGATCGATCGCGCCGGCGATCACGAGGTTGGCGACGTCGGGGGCGTAGCGCGTGGCGTGGAAGTCGCGTGCCGCGGCGACCTCGAGGCCGCCCACCGTCTCCGGTGCGCCGGCGGAGAGACGGCCATACGGCGTGTCGGGTGCGAAGACCTCCGCGAGGAAGCGCTCGTCCGCCAGGCGCCCGGGATCGGCCCGAGCCTGGAGGATGTCGTTCAGGCGCTCCGACTTCAGTCGCTCGAACTCGCCCTCGTCGAGCCGCGGCGTGCAGACCATCTCGGCCAGCAGGAGCAGCCCGTCCTCGAGCTTCGCGCCGAGGGCCGTGAACCCGGCACGCGCGCTGTCCCAGCCAGACTCGCTGCCGACCTCGATCCCGAGGCGCTCGGTCGTCTCGGCGAACGCGGCGGCATCCAGGCGCTGCGTGCCGGTGACGAGCAGCTGCGCGGTGAGGGCCGCGATGCCGCCCTGCGGCTCATCCTCGCCGGCCGCGCCGGCATCGGTCAGCAGGTGGACGCTCACGAGCTCGCGGTCCGCCAGCGGCACCAGCCACACGCCCAGGCCGTTCTCGAGCCGGGTGCGCGTGAAGTCGGGGAACCGATACGGACGCGGCGCGCCCGACGGTGGCCGCGCGACGGTCATGCGGCCGCCTCGGCGGGGATATAGGTCAGGGTGACCCGGTTGCCGGCATGGACCGACGCCCGAAGCGTCGAGGCGAGGCGCTCGTCGTCGACAGCCGCGTAGCGAGCGACCTCGTCGTTCACGCGGCCGGGGTCGTCGAACAGCGTGGCATACATCGACAGGCGGTCGGCCCGCTCGCCGATCCGCTCGAGCGCCGACGCGGCGTGCGAGGCGTGGAGGTTGCGGACTCGCTCCAGGTCGGCGTCGGTCGGCCCATCCGTCGCCAGGCGGTCGACCTCGGCCAGCGTCGCGGCCTCGAGCGTCTCCGGCGCCACCCCCGCTCGGGCCGTGACCCACAGCGTGAACATGCTCGCCCCTCCGACGATCGGGAAGACGAAGACGCTGACGTCCTGCGCGAGGCGCTGCTCGCGGACGAGCGTCGAGTACAGGCGCGACGCGCGGCCGGAGCCGAGGACGTCGGCCGCGACGTCGAGCGCGTCAAAGTCGTCGGTCCCGAACGGCGGGATCCGGTGCGCGAGGTAGATCCGCGGGAGCGGCACGCGGTCGGGGACCGTGACGCGCACGTCGCTGCCGATCAGCGCGTCGACCCGCATGTCGGGCGAGCCCGGCAGGTCGGGGTTGCCCGCGATCGGGCCGAAGTGGCGCTCGACCATCGCGAGGGCCGCATCGGTCTCGAAGTCGCCGGCGATCGTGAGCACCGCGTTGTTCGGTGCGTACCAGGTCGCGAAGAACTCGCGCACGTCCTCGAGGGAGGCGGCCGAGAGATCCTCCATCGAGCCGATCGTCGGGTGGTGGTAGGGATGGCCATCGGGGTACGTCAGCGCCTGGATGCGCTCGTCCCAGTCGCCGTACGGCTGGTTGTCGACGCTCCAGCGGCGCTCGTTCTTCACCACGTCACGCTGGTTGTCGAGCTTCTCCTGGGTCATCGCCGGCAGGAGCGACGCCATCCGATCCGCCTCAAGCCACAGGGCCATCTCGAGCTCGTGACCGGGGAGCGTCTCGAAGTAGTTCGTGCGGTCCAGCCAGGTGCTCGCGTTCAGCGTCCCGCCGGCGGCCTGGACGAGGCTGAAGTGCTGCCCCTTCTCCACGTTCGCGGAGCCCTGGAACATCATGTGCTCGAAGAGATGCGCGAAGCCGGTCTTGCCCGGCCTCTCGTGCTTCGAGCCGACGTCGTACCACAGGTTGACCGCGACCATCGGGGCGCGCGGATCGCGCGACAGGACGATGCGAAGGCCGTTGTCGAGGGCGTGGCGCTCGATCGGGATCTGGGGCACGTCCTTCGCCTCCCAACGTGGCCGATGCGGGCGTCGGCGGCCCGACCTGACGAGACGGTGCGCATCGGACCGATCCCGTCGCGAGCGCGCAGTGGTGAGCGCCCGGGGATTCGAACCCCGAACCTAGTGATTAAGAGTCACTTGCTC
>CBFGTN010000037.1:0-18042 GCA_965652075.1 uncultured bacterium | reverse complement strand
CCATCGCGGATCGGTTCCTGGCGGTGTCGCACCGGATCCTGAGCGACATCGACCTTGCCGAGGACGCGACGCAGCAGGCGCTGCTCAGCGTCTGGCAGGACCTTCCGCAGCTTCACGATCCGGCCCGCTTCGAGGCCTGGTCGTACCGGATCCTCGTGCGCGCCTGCTACGCCGAGGGCCGGAAGACCCGCCGTTGGGCGCCGAACCTCAGGCTGCTGTCGGTCAACGAGCCGATGGCTGTCGATAACACGAGCGCGGTCGTCGATCGCGACCAGCTCGAGCGCGCCTTCCGGCGTCTCTCCTTGAACCACCGCACGGTGGTGGTCCTGCACCACTACCTGGACCTGCCGCTCGACCGGGTTGCCGACATCGTGGGTGCCCCGCGCGGGACGGTGGGATCGAGACTGCATTACGCGACGCGGCAGCTGCGTACGGCGCTGATCGCCGATGCGCAGCCGGCGAACCGGGAGGTGGCCCGATGACCGACTTCAGGGCTGCTGACCGCGACGTCGACCGCGCCATCCGGTCGTGGCTGCGCGAGGACCGGCACGAGGACGTCTCCCGCATCGCGGGGGCGGTGCTGGACCAGCTCGACACGACCCCACAGCGTCGCGCCACCGCGTGGCCGGCGTGGAGAACGCCCACCATGAACAAGATCGTCACGATCGGCCTCGGAGCGGCTGCCGCGGTCGTCGCACTCTTCGTCGGAGTTCAGCTGTTCGGGTCCACCGGCGGAGGTGTTGGCGGCCAGCCAACCCCCAGCCCGACGGTCGAGCCGACTCCGCTGGCCTCGGCCCCTGCCCCGATTGACTTCGCCGCCCTTGAGATGGGTGATCGGCTCGTGGACGGCGACTACGTCTTCACCCAGATGGACGGCGTCCAGGTGATCTTCACCGGAAGTCCTGCCTGGGAGCGGAACTTCCCAAACTGGCTCGTCTGGAGCGTCGACGACGACAAGGCCACGATGGGAGTGACGACTGTCGACAATGTCGCCATCGACCCCTGCCAGCCGGAACTGGGCTTCCGCGATCCAGCCGTGGGTCCCACCGTTGATGATCTCGTGACGGCGCTCGGCGCCGTGCCTGGGCTCACGTTCTCGGCTCCTGAGGCGGTTACCCAGGACGGGTACGAAGGCGTCAAGCTCGACTATGTCCCGCCGGACGCGTTCGACAACTGCCTCGACAACATGGGCGACGCGCCGCTCATGACCGTGGACGGCACCGGTGACTCCGACTCCGTCATCACCCCTCCGAGTGGCGACGATGCGTTCTCCCTCTTCATCTTCGACATCGAGGGGACGCGAGTTGTGATCACAGCCAAATTCACCCCGAATCGAACGGACGAGCTGTACGAGATGCTCAACTCCTTCCGGTTCGAGCAACCGTAGATCGAGGCCAACCCCATTGGCCGATGCCGGCCGCCGCCAGTCGCGGCGGCCGGCTCGCCCCCGTGATAACGGTCCGGGCTCACCGACCCCCTCTGTAGGTATCGGTCCATCGCAGACAGGTGCTCTCATGCCCACATCGCCGACGAAGTTCCGCTCGTTGTCGGCAACGCTGATCGCGCTCGTCATCAGCGGCTGCGCTCTCGCCGGAACGAACACGGCGACGCCGCCGCGTTGCACCACCGAAGGCTCATCGGTCTCCACCGAAGGCGATCTCGTGATCGTCGGCCAAATTGTGACGATGGACGACCCGGCGGAGGTTGAGGCACTCCTGATCGAGGACGGAGCCGTGACCACCGTCGGGTCGCGCGACGACGTGCTTGCCGCCGCCTGCGACGAGGTGCCGATCGTCGACATCGGCGAGAACGTCGCCTACCCCGGATTCATCGATGCCCACGCCCACTGGATCGGGGACCGCGAGTACTACGGCATCGAGACGCCCGAGGAGGCGATGGACGCCGCGATCGCTCGCGGCTGGACCTCGATCAGCGAGCAGTGGGTCAACCCGGAGCGCCTGGACGAGCTCACCGCGCTCGCCACCGATGACGCCCTCCCACTTCGCGTCGACGCCTACCTGGCGCTGAACTTCGCCGACGAGTTCTTCGGCGACTGGTACGCCGATCGAGAGCCGGGGTCGACCGGCGACCACCTGCGCGTGATGGGCCTGAAGATCCACCTCGACACCGGGACGGGTGCGGTCATCAACTGGCAGCAGGACGAGCTGACGGCGACGATCGGCCGTGTGAGCGAGCTCGGCTGGCAGCTATCGGTCCACGCCGTGAGCACCGAGGCGATCGAGATGGTCCTCGACGCGTTTGAGGCAACCATCGGCGCCGGCGGGCCGAACCCGCTGCATCACCGGATCGAGCATGCCCTCCAGGTGACCGATGACCAGCTGGCGCGGATCGTCGCCATGGACCTCGCGCTCGGGCTCCAGCTCGACGGTGCCGCGACTGACTGGGTGCTCTGGGCGGCGTCCGCGCAGGAGGAGGCGAGCCGCGACTACCGGACCGAGGACCTGGGCTGGCTCACGCGCTGGCGGGACTTCGTCGACGCGGGCCTGCACGTCGCCGGGACCTCCGACGCGCCGTGGTTCTTCCCGGATCTCACCCTGACCGACGATGTCGGGCGGCCTGTCGACGAGATCGCGGGCGGGATGGATGGCCGTGGTCGCGACTACCCGGAGACCGCCGAGTGGGTCGCCGGCCAGCTGCTGACCCCCGAGCAGGGCCTTCGGGCCGTGACCGTCGATGCTGCCTACGCCCTCGGCGACGAAGCGCGCCGCGGCCACCTCGCTCCCGGGATGCTCGGCGACGTCACGATCCTGTCCGGCGACGTCCTCGATGCCACGCCCGACGAGATCCGGGCGATGGAGGTGGTGGCCACGGTCGTCGGTGGCGTGGTCGTGTCCTGCTCCGACGCCGCTGTGTGCGATCGGCGCTAGCCAGGGCCACGCGAAATTCGGGGCACGTCTCCGTCGGGCAGCTCGCTCGGGCCTGCCGATCGGGCAACAGTTCACGCGAAGCCGGCTCCGGTGAAGATTCGACCTATGCATCGGTCAGAACGTCACCCCAGCAGGTCTCCGGTGAAATCCAGCCCGATCTGTGGCGCAACGGACTGGATCTTCCCCGGTCGGCCCGTCCCTACAGGTCGTCGATCATCGCGCGGACCCGTGGCTCGGCCTGGTTCCGAGTGACGGAGCAGACCGTCACCGAGCCGCCGAACGAGTAGAGCAGGTCAGGGTCAAAGGCGACGCGCGGCACATCGGTGTCACGCCATGTCACCTCACGGACGTGCGGCATGTCGGGGTCGGCGTCGGGGACCCATCGGTACGGACCCGTGATCTCGCCGATCGCGATCATCGGCTGTCCCAGGAACGGCACGACCACCGGGTCGCCGATCCGCATCCGATGGCCGAACGCCCATAGCTGGGCCGCCTGGGTGTTGACGTGACCCTCCGACCGATCCGGATGCGCCCCGCGATACGCGGCCCGCAGCGCGTCACGGTCCGGGTAGTGCGACAGATCGCCGACCTCGCCCCACCCGATGCCGATGACGGACCGGGTCCGAAACCGCTCCTCCCGGATGCCGCCACGCCCGCCCTTCACCACCCACAGGGTCACGCGCATGCACCTCGGATGGACCCGCGAGCCCTCGTACCGGTGCCTTGCCGAGCCACGCAGCAACTGTACCGGTCAGCGTCATTCGTCCCCGGGCGCTAGCGTTCGCGCAGCATGGATCCATCTGTGGTGCTCACTCTGGTCTTCTGCCTTGGCGTCGGCCTGTGGCTGATCTTCTTTGGCGTGGTCGTGTATCACGGCTGGCTGATCGGCAACCATCCGTGGGCGGTCCGGACACGCCGCCGCGTGTTCTGGCACGGCATGCGGGCCGGGATGCCATACGCGTCGCTCCTGCCGGGAGCAGTCCCGATGGGCCTGGGGTTGATCGCCTGGGGCGTTGGCGCCTGGTTGATGACGAGCGGATTCGCCGGGTCGGCAGGATTCGCCTTGTTGATCGGGTTCCCACTCATCTTCATTCCGGTGCTGCTGTCCTGGCGGCGCGTTCGATGGTTCCTCGCGCCATGGCACCGCACGGAAGTTGATCGCGAAGCGGCCGGCCTCGAGCCCCTCCTGCTGGAGCCCGATGAAGGCCCGCAGATGACGGTCACGTCGCGCGAGATGGTGTTCGGCTTCGTGCTTGCGGCCGCCTGCCTCGTCGTCTGGTGGGTGGCCGAGTCAGTTCCCTTTCTTATCGGCGCGTTGATCGTGTTGGGCCTCATGTCGGTCATGCGGCTCAGCAATCGTCGCGGTCGAGGGTGACGCCGATGCACGAGTGGAGCCCTCTCCGAGCAGAAGGCCGATCACGGCCACGCCAGCGAGAACGGCGTAGAACCAGCCGATCGGGTAGTCGCCGCTGAGCATGCGGGCGGCAACGAGCCCGTAGGTCAGCGGCAGGAGCCAGAGGGCGAACCAGCTCCACCGCTCACCACGCCGATACGGGATGACGGCGACGATGAAGCCGAACGCCCCGAAGCCTGTGCCGAGCAGTCCGAGGACGACCAGGATCCGCGAGACAATCGAGGCGACCTCGGGGTCCTGAGCGGCGAAGTCGGCCCACGTTCGGTCGACGAGCGGCGTCTGGTCCTCGGCCGGCGTGATCGCCACGAAGACGGCCGACAACGCGCCAATGAGGGCGACGGCTGCGACCAGGGCGAGGCTGATCCGAAACGCCACGGCGGCACGATAACCCGACGTTCCAACGCCATGTGCCATCGGCGCCGCTCCGGTCATCGGCACCGCCGGAAGGCTCATCGATCGGGCAGGAATTCACACGAAAGTCGCTCCGGTGAAGATCTGGCCGATAGATGAGGCGGCGCGCCACGCGAGCCACGTTCCGGTGAACGGTTGCCTCATCTGTGAGCCTGGCGTACGGAGCCGCGCGACACGAAGCGCAACCTAGGCGCCGTGCGAGTGGCCACCGTCCGAGGAGTCGCGGCCCTGGACGAACCAGATGGCGTGGACAGGCACGTCGCCGCCGTTCGCGAGGCGGTGCGGGGTCGTCGAGTCGAGGCTGATCGCGTCCCCGGGCTCAAGGGTGTACTGGCGGAACCCGATCGTCACCTCCAGGACGCCACTCAGTACGTAGCCCCACTCGTGGCCGGCGTGACGCTGGAACGCGTCGGCCGGCGAGGAGGCGCCGCCGACCTCGTAGATGACGTAGAGGAACTCGACGCCCGGCTCCGAGACGGTCGTCAGCCGCTCCCACAGGACCCCGGACGCGAGGCGGATGCGCTGGCGCTCGTTGCCGCGCTGGATCGGGTCCGCGCCGGCGGTCACGCGCGAAGCCGAACGGCGCTCGTTGAACAGCAGCTCGTCCAGCGAGACGTCGAGGGCCTGGACGATCGAGTACAGCGTCGAGACCGATGGGTTCGCGCGCCCGCGCTCGATCTGGCTGATCAGGCTCGGCGAGCAGCCCAGCCGGTCGGCGAGGTCGCGGAGGCTCCACCCGAGCTCGTGGCGGCGGACCCGCAAGGCCTCGCCGATGTCGGGAGACTCGGGCCGCGCGGTGCGGCCCGCATCGGTCCGTTCGAGGGTCACATCGTCATCCAGCCGCCGTCGACGCGCAGGTCGATCCCGTTGACGGCCTTGTTCTCCAGGAGGAAGCGGACTGCGTCGACGATGTCGGCCATCTGGTTCAGGCGCTTCGTGGGGGTCCGGGCCACGACAGCGCTGAGGTCCTTCCCGTGCCAGTACGGGCTGTCCTCGACGATCCCGGGATGGATCGCGTTGACGCGCTTCGGCGCCAGCTCCCACACCAGCGTCCGGACGAGCCCGACGACGCCGCCGTTCACGGTCGAGACGGTCGTCGAGCCGGGGTATGGGCGCTCCTTGGCGAGCCCGCCGAACAGGACGATCGAGCTGTCGTCGCTCATCCGGTCGAGCAGGACGTGCACCACTTCGGTGTACCCGACGAGCTTGAGCGTCACGAGGCTCATCGCCCGGCCGATGTCGTAGCTGGCGACGCGGTTGTCGTCGCGGTCGATCGCGACGAGGACGAGGTGCTGCACCGGCCCGACCGACTCGAGGGCACCGCGAATCCGCTCCGGCTGGGTGAGGTCGAGGACGATCCCGCGCGCGTTCCCGCCGAGCTCGGCCGCCATCCCGGCGGCGTGCTCCGCCTCGCGGCCGGTGATGACGAGTTCCCGTCCCTCGTTGGCGTAGTGCCTGGCGATCTCGTGCCCGATCCCGCAACAGCCGCCGATGACGACGACGCAGCCGTCGGCTGAGGCTGCCATGTCAGTCCACTCCTTCCTCGAACCGCTTCCAGTGGTCGAGCCACCGATACGAATGTCGCTCGGGCGGCTGCGGCGCCTGTGTCTCGATCCACCGGACGCGGCCGCTGCCGGAGTTGAAGAAGCCGTGCGTCGCGCCGACGCTGCTGAAGACGACGTCGCCTGCGCGGATCGTCCGGGCCTCGCCGTCCAGATCGGCCTCGATCTCCCCCTCGAGGAAGAAGTAGGTCTCCTCGAACGGATGGTCGTGGACCTGGGCCGAGCCGCCGGGCTCGTAGTCGACGGTGAACATCGTCAGCAGCTCGGCGCCGAACACGCGGTCGACGAGCATCTTCACGCTGATCCCCGAGTACACCACGAGCGCGGTGTCGCGACCCACGGGCTTCCGGCCACGAGCAGGGTCCGGCAGGGCGAGCGCCTCCGCCTGGGGCAGCGTACCGTCGTAGTGGCCGATCCACCGCAGCCGCGGGTCGCCGAAGGCCGGGCGTTCCGCGGCCGCCTCGAGGGCGGCGAGGTCGAACGGCTCCGACGTGAAGAACGTGTCCTTGCGGCCGGCGTCCGGCGCCAGGCGCTGCGGGCTGCTGATCGAGAGAAGGCGAACCGGCTTGGAGCTCGCGTTCCCGAGCCCGTGCCAGACCCCGACCGGCTGGAGGGTGAAGTCGCCCCTGGTGAGCCGATAGGCCCGACCGTCGAGGTGCATGAGCAGGTCACCCTCGAGGACGTACAGCGACTCCTCGAACGAGTGGAAGTGGCGCTGGAGGAAGCCGCCGGGCTGGAGGACGGTGACCGCGAGCTCGGTATGGACGGCGCCCTGCGAGGGCCCGACGATAACCTGCCGCGCGAGGCCCTTCATGTTCGGCGAGTCGGGAGCCGGTCGGTCGGCGAGAGACCAGTCGACCGATGCGACGTGGGTCGTCATCGTGGGCGCATTCCAGCGGCATTGAACACCGATGCCATCGTGGCAGGGCAGTCAAGCCTCGCGTGCACATGCCGCCGCGGCGTCGCGGGCGAAACGCTGCGTGGACGACCAGCGCGTCGTCAGTCGATCGGCGGCAAGGCCCAATTGGCTCACAGATCGGCCAGATTTTCGCGCGAATCGCCCTTGCGTGAAGATCTGGCCGACAGATCGACTGAAACCGCACGCGAGCGGACTTCCGGTGAAACGCTGGCCGATACAAGAGCCGCGCTGCATGAATCGGGGCAGTGGATAACCCTCTTGCGACCGGGCATAGGATTGAAACACCACTGCACACGCATCGAGGGTCCCGTCGATGACCAGGCCGATCGCCGCCCCGGGATCCCAGACCGTCGACTGGGAGGAGCGCGTCAACCCGGAGCGGCTGCGGAACTACCGGTTCGATCGGGTACGCCAGGCGCTCGAGGCGTCGGACCTGGGCGCGCTGCTGGTCTTCGACTTCAACAACATCCGCTACGTCACGAGCACCCACATCGGGGAGTGGGCGCGCGACAAGATGACGCGCTTCGCCCTCCTCACCCGCGGCGGCGAGCCGCATCTGTGGGACTTCGGCAGCGCCGCGAAGCACCACCGCCTGTACTGCCCGTGGCTGCCGCCGGAGAACGTGCGCGGCGGGATGATCGGCCTGCGGGGAGCGGTGGCACCGGAGGCGGGGCTGTTCACCGGCGCCGCGAAGGAGATCGCCGACATCCTGCGAGCGGAGGGCGTCAGCGACATGCCCGTCGGCGTCGACATCGTCGAGCCGCCGATGCTCGCTGCGCTCGAGGCCTGCAACATCACGGTCCGCGACGGCCAGCAGACGATGCTCGACGCCCGCGAGGTGAAGTCGCAGGACGAGATCACGCTGCTGAACATGGCCTGCGCGATGGTCGACGGCGCGTACCAGCTGATCAGCGAGCGGCTGAAGCCGGGCATCCGCGAGAGCCAGCTCGTGGCGGAGGTGACGAAGGCGCTGTTCGACATGGGCTCCGAGCACGTCGACAACATCAACGCCGTCAGCGGCGAGCGCTGCTCCCCGCACCCGCACGTCTTCAGCGACCGCCTGATCCGACCGGGCGACCAGGCCTTCTTCGACATCATCCAGACGTTCGTCGGCTACAAGACCTGCTACTACCGGACGTTCGTCGTCGGCCACGCCTCAGACGCGCAACGCGACGCGTACAAGCGGGCGCGGGAGTGGATCGACAAGAGCATCGAGCTGATGAAGCCGGGCGTGACGACCGACAAGGTCGCATCGGTCTGGCCGAAGGCAACCGAGTTCGGCTTCGACTCCGAGATGGAGTGCTTCGGGCTCCAGTTCGGCCACGGGGTCGGCCTCTTCCTCCACGAGCGGCCGATCATCAGCCGCCTGAACTCGCTCGAGCACCCGATCGAGCTGAAGGAGGGGATGGTCATCGCGCTCGAGACGTACTGCCCGGCGAAGGACGGCTACTCGGCGGCGCGGATCGAGGAGGAGGTGGTGGTCACCGCCGACGGGCCGCAGGTGATCACCCACTTCCCATCGCAGGAGCTGTTCGTGGCGAACGCCTACTGATGACCGATACGGCTGGCCTGACCGATGCGGGCGCCCCAGCGACCGACCTCGACCGCGACCTGCGGCTGAGGATGTATCGGACGATGCTGCAGTGCCGGCAGTTCGAGCAGCGCACGCACGAGCTGTTCCTGGCCGGGCTCGTCCGCGGCACCACGCACCTGGGGATCGGGCAGGAGGCGGTCGCCGCCGGCTTCGCCGCGGCGATGCGCGATGACGACTGGACGTTCTGCACGTACCGCGGCCACAACCACACGCTCGCGCGCGGCGTGCCCATGGAGCCGGTGCTCCTGGAGCTCGTCGGCAAGCAGGGCGCGCTCATGGGCGGCAAGGGCGGCTCGATGCACCTGACCTCGGTCGAGCACGGCGTCATGGGCTCGTACGCGATCGTCGGCGCGCACCTGCCGATCGCGGTCGGCGCGGCGTGGTCGGCGCAGTACCGCGGCTCGGGCCAGGTGGCGGTGTGCTTCTTCGGCGACGGCACGACGAACATCGGCTCCTTCCACGAGGCGCTGAACCTCGCCGTCGTGTGGAAGGCGCCGGTCGTGTTCGTCTGCGAGAACAACCAGTACATGGAGTACACCGCGATCGGCTCGGTCACCGCCGTCGACCGTCCCGCCGCCGACCGGGCGGCCGCCTACGGACTGGAGGACCTCGTCGTCGACGGCAACGACGTCGAGGCCGTGTACGCGATGGCACGCCGGACGATCGACCGGGCGCGCGCCGGCGAGGGACCATCGCTGGTCGAGGCCGTGACCTACCGCCACGGCGGGCACTCGCGCGCCGACCCCGGCACGTATCGGCCGGAGGAGGAGGTCAAGTCCTGGCTGGCGCGCGACCCGATCCCGGCGGAGCGGTCGCGGCTGCTCGAGTCGGGCGTGCCGGAGGCGGACGTCGAGGCGCTCGAGGCGGAGGTGCGCGCACAGGTCGACGCGGCCGAGCGCGTCGCCCGCCAGGCGCCGGATCCGGACCCGTCGGTGGCCGAGACCCAGGTCTGGGCCGATGGAGGCGCCTCGTGGCGGAGCTGACGTACCGCCAGGCGGTGGCGCGTGGAATCGCGCAGGAGATGGAACGCGACCCGACGGTCGTCATGCTCGGCGAGGACATCGGCGCGGCCGGGGGCGTGTTCAAGACGACCGAGGGGCTGCTGGCGAAGTTCGGGGCCGACCGGGTGCGCGACACGCCGATCAGCGAGCAGGCGATCATCGGCGCGGCCATGGGCGCCGCGATGACCGGCCTACGCCCCGTGGCCGAGCTGATGTTCAGCGACTTCTTCGGCGTGGCGTGGGACATGGTCGCGAACCAGGTCGCCAAGACCCGCTACATGACCGATGGCCAGGTCGCGCTGCCGCTCGTCATCCGCACCGCGAACGGCGGCGGGCTGCGGTTCGGGGCGCAGCACTCGCAGTCGATCGAGAACTGGGCGATGGCCGTCCCCGGCCTGAAGGTCGTGGCCCCGTCGACGCCGGCCGACATGGTCGGTCTCATGGCATCGGCCATCCGCGACCCCGACCCGGTCATCGTGTGCGAGCACAAGGCCCTCTTCGCCGACAAGGCCGACCTTCCCGACGGCGAGATCGTCGAGCCGCTCGGGCAGGCGAAGGTCGTCCGCGAAGGAACCGATGCGACCGTGGTCGCGCTCGCCGCGATGGTGCCGCGGGCGCTTGCTGCCGCCGAGGCACTCGCCGCGGACGGCGGGCCGTCGCTGGAGGTCATCGACCTGCGGACGCTCGTGCCGCTCGACGTGTCGACGGTGCTCGCATCGGTGAACAAGACCTCGCGGCTCTTCACCGTCGAGGAGAACCCGCGCCTGTGCGGCTGGGGCGCGGAGGTCGTGTCGATCGTCGCCGAAGAGGCGATCTACTCGCTCGACGGACCGGTCGTCCGGATCACGACGCCACACGTCCCGCTCGCCGCGAACCCGGTGCTCGAGGACGCACAGATGCCGTCGGCCGAGCGGATCGCGGCGACGGTGCGGACCACGCTGGAGGCGACGGCATGAAGGTCGCGGTCGTCGGCTGTGGACGGATGGGGTCGGCCATGGCCCGCTCCCTCGCGCGCGGCGGATCAGACCTGACCCTCCAGAACCGCACCGCGGCGCGGGCGGAGGCGCTGGCCGGAGAGCTGGGCGCGCACACGGTCGCCACCCCGGCCGACGCCGCCGCCGAGGCCGACGTCGTCATCACCATGCTCGAGAACGAGGACGCGGTCCGCGCCGCCTGGACCGGCGACGACGGGCTCCTCGCCGGTGCGCGCTCCGGCGTCGTGCTCGTGGACTCGAGCACCGTGCCGCCATCGGTCATCACGTCCTTCGCCGATGCGGCAACGAAGGCGGGTGCCGGCATCCTCGACGCACCGGTCTCAGGATCGGTCCCGCTGGCGGAAACCGGCAAGCTGACGATCATGGCCGGCGGCACGGCCGAGGATCTCGAGCGTGCTCGGCCGGCCCTCGAGCAGCTGGCGACGACGATCTTCCACATCGGCCCGCTGGGGACCGCCGCCGCGCTGAAGCTTGCGGTGAACACGCTGATCTTCGCGCTCAACCAGTCCGTCTCCGAGGCGCTCGTCCTCGCGGAACGGGCCGGGATCGCGCGCGAGGTCGCGTACGACGTCTTCGTCGCCGGGGCGGCCGGCGCGCCGTTCGTCGGCTACAAGAAGCCGAGCTTCATGGACCCCGACGGGGCGCCGGTGACGTTCTCGCTCGACCTGACGGCGAAGGACCTTCGCCTCATCCTCGAGCTGGCGGACGCCGTCGGCGCACCGATGCCCCAGACCCGCGTGAACCAGGAGATCGTCCGGGCTGCGACCGAGCAGTTCGGGCCGGACCGCGACACCTCGATCGTGGCGGAGCACCTCCGCACGAGGGCGGAGGAGGGAGTCACCGCCTAGAAACGTTGTACCCGGCAGCAGCAGAAAGGGATCGAACTCGTGACAGATCGCATCCTCATCAAGGGCGGCATCGTGCTCACCCAGGACGACTCGCTCGGCGAGATCGCCGGCGGCGACGTCCTGATCGAGGACGACCGCATCGCCGACGTCGGCCGCGGCCTGAGCGCCGATGGCGCGCGGGTGATCGATGCCGATGGCGACGTCGTCATCCCCGGCTTCGTCGACACGCACCGCCATACCTGGGAGACGTCGATCCGGACATCGGCCCCCGACTACACCCTGGGCGCGTACTTCGCCGCGATCCTCGACAAGTTCGGACCGGCGTACCGCGCCGAGGACGTCTACGCCGGCAACCTGTGGGGCTCGCTCGAGTGCCTGAACGCCGGGATCACGACCCTTGTGGACTGGTCGCACATCATGAACAGCGGCGACCACGCCGACGAGGCGGTGCGCGGCCTGCGCGAGAGCGGCATCCGATCGGTCTTCGCCTTCGGCTTCCCGAACACCTCGATCCAGGCCTGGTGGTTCGGTCCGGACTACGCCGGGAGCGTCGAGCGCATCGACGGCGAGCAGGCGCGGCGCATCCGTGGCGTGCTGTCCGACGACGACGGGCTGATCACGATGGCGCTGGCCACCCGCGGCACGAACTTCTGCAAGGAGGACGTCGTCCGCTATGAGTGGGAGCTCGCCAAGGAGCTCGGGATCAACATCACCGTCCACGTCGCGATGGATCGGTTCGGCTACACGAAGATGCAGCTCGCCAAGCTGCTCGAGATGGACCTGCTGTACCCGAACACGACCTACATCCACTCGTCGCACCTGACCCCCGACGAGTGGCAGATGGTCCAGGACTCCGGCGGCAACGTGTCGCTCGCGCCGCAGATCGAGCTGCAGATGGGGCACGGCTGGGCGCCCGCGCAGACCGCCTCCGACCTCGGGATTCCGGTGGGCCTCTCGTCGGACGTGGCGACGACCGCGTCCGCGGACCAGTTCACCCAGATGCACGCGATCTTCGCCTCGGAGCGCGCGCGCAGGCACTCGGTCGCCTGGGACGAGGACCTCGACGGCAACACGCCGACGCCGGACCTCATCAACGCGCGCCAGGTGCTGCGCTGGGCGACCCTGGAGGGCGCGATGGTCGCCGGCCTCGGCGACCGGACCGGCTCGCTGACGCCGGGCAAGAAGGCGGACGTCGTGATCATCGACGGCTCGGCCGTGAACGTCGCGCCGATCATCGATCCGGTCGGCGCGGTCGTCTGCGCGGCCGATGTCTCGAACGTCCGGACCGTGCTCGTGGACGGCAAGGTCGTGAAGGACGACTTCAAGCTGCTGGCGTCGCTGGACGCGCCGCGGCGCGCGGTGGAGGCGTCGCGTGACTACCTCGTCGGCAAGTTCGGCGAGCCTGAGCCCGGCTGGCTCACTCGGGAGACCGCAGCGACGTGAAGGTCGTCGTCATCGGCGGCACCGGGCGCATCGGCTCCCGGGTCGTCGCCGACCTGGCCGCCCAGGGACACGAGGCGATCGCCGCCTCGCCCAGCCGTGGCATCAACGCCGTCACCGGCGAGGGTCTGGCGGAGGCGCTCGACGGCACATCGGTGGTCGTCGACGTCTCGAACGCGCCGACCCTCGAGCCCGGGGCGGCCCTCGAGTTCTTCCAGGTCTCCAGCGCCAACCTGCGGGCGGCGGAGGAGGTGGCCGGGGTGGGCCATCACGTGGCGCTCTCGATCGTCGGCGTGGATCGGATGCCCGACAACGGCTACTTCCAGGCGAAGGTCGCCCAGGAAACGCTCATCCGATCCTCGCCGATCCCGTTCACGATCGTCCGCGCCACGCAGTTCTTCGAGTTCGTGCGCGGCATCGCCGACGACGCGACCGAAGGTGGGACCGTCCGGATCGCGCCGGTCCTCTTCCAGCCGATGGCCGCCGATGACGTCGCGGTCGCCCTGGCGCGCGTGGCGGTTGCCGCGCCCGTCAACGGGATCGTGGAGGTCGGCGGCCCGGAGGCGTTCCGCTTCGACGAGCTGATCCGCTCGCTGCTGGCCGCGGACGGCGACTCACGCGAGGTCGTGACCGATCCGGAGGCGCGCTACTTCGGCGGGCGGCTGTCGGAGCGGTCGCTCGTTCCGGACGAGGGCGCGACCCTCGGGAAGACGCGCTTCGAGGACTGGCTGACGTCGGCTGCTGAGGAGGTCCGTGCGTAGGTCGCATGCCTCGTGCCTCGTGCCTCTGGCGTCGTGCCGCTGCCGATCTATCGGGCAATTCTTCGCACGAGCGGCGCTCGTGCTTGCTTTTGCCCGGTCTATCGGGTGATTCCGCGCATGAGCGGAGTTCGTGCGAGATTCTGCCCGATCTATCGGGCAACCGAAGGCATGTAATCGCGACGTAAGGGGTGCGTACGCACGCCGTCGACACAATCGCCCGGTGTCGAAGCGGCGTCGCGGACGGCAGCGGGCGGTCGCGCAGGCTACTCGCATCGGCCGCGACATCAAGGTCGCCCGTGGCCTGGCCGGATTCAGTCGAGAGGCGGCGGCAAAGCATGCCGGCATCGCGCGATCGACCTTGGAGCGGATCGAGGCCGGGTCGCCGTCGGTCACGTTGGCGGCCCTCGCGGCGGCATCGGACGCTGTTGGACTCGACCTCGTGTGCCAGACGTATCCAGGTGCTGGGCCACGGCTTCGTGACAACGGCCAGCTCATCCTGGCGGAGCGTGTGCGAAGTATCGCCAGCCCGATCTGGCGCGTCGCGCTCGAGGCGCGAGCGGGCGACCACGGCGAAGCGATCGACCTGGTGCTGCGCGGTCCCAGCGAGATCCTGGCGGTCGAGGTCGAGCGGCTGATCCTCGACTGGCAGGGCCTGTACCGCCGGCTCTCGATCAAGCGGGAGTGGCTGGCAGACCGGTCGACCGTGCCGGTGCGGCTGGTGGTCATGGTCGAGGACACGTTCCGCAATCGATCGGCACTGGCGCCCCACCTGGACCTCGTTCGGTCCGTGATACCGGTCGGTTCGAGAGGCGTGCTGACCGCAATCCGGTCGGGCGAACCGATGGGTGGAGATGGGCTGTGCTGGATCAGGCGATCGGCCCGCGACGGGCAGTCGGATCGCGCGAAGGGAGGGCCGCTGAACCAACGCTGACGGTATGCTCGGCGCAGACGCCGGATGTCCGCTGCCCGGCCGGACCGGAGACGACATGCCCACTGCCATCCGTCGCGCCACGGTCGTGGCCCTCGGCGCCCTGCTGCTGCTGACCGCCATCCTGCCGTTGACGCCGTCGCCCGCCGCGGCCGCCGAGGGCGACAAGCGCCCGAACCTGCAGATGCGCTCGCTGCGCGAGTGGCACATCCAGGCCGTGAACGGGCGCCGGCTCCTGCGCTTCACGTCGATCTTCGTCAACGCCGGGCCGGGCGCGTTCGAGGTCCACGGGCGGCGCGACTCGGGCAGCGACCCGACGATGGACATCCGCCAACGCATGTTCCGATGGGACGGGACGAGCCGGATGATCAACACGCCGGCCGTGGCGAGGTATGCGTCCGACGGCCACGACCACTGGCACGTCCAGGGCGTGGTGACCTACGAGACGTGGAGGATCAACGACGCGACCGACACCGCGCGCCGCGGGGGGAAGAGCGGCTTCTGCTTCCTCGACTCCGAGCCCTGGGACCTGTCGCTGCCCTACGCGCGCCAGTCGTCGTACTACCGCGAGGCGTGGTGCGGCGTGCGCGGCTCGATCTCGAATCAGGCCGGCCTATCGGTCGGCTGGGCCGACAACTACCCGTGGTTCTTCGCCTTCCAGTGGATCGACATCACCGGCCTGCCGGGCGGCACGTACCAGGTCCGGGTGACGGTCGACATCCAGGATTATTACGACGAGCGCGACGAGACCGATAACTGCGTCTGGACCAGGCTCCACATCCCCCCGCCCGGATCGGGCAACACCGCACCGACCGTTGAGGCGCAGGGATCCGGCTGCGGCGCGAACGCCATCAAGCCCGTGACCAGCTTCGTTGGCGGCGACACGTTCAACCCGGACAGGCAGGCGCGGATCGAGCCCGGGGCGTACACCGGCTACAAGTTCAACTCGGTGGGGACGGTCCTGCACTCGAAGCGGATCGCCGTGCAGGCGCAGCGGATCGTGACGGTCCCGGCGCGTGGCATCCCGCCGGGCCACGAGCACCGCTTCCTGTACATGACCAGCGGCCCGTTCAAGGGCTACTGGGTGCGGCCGGGCAGCGGGATCCAGCTCATCCCCTGACGTTCGCCCCCTGCGACCACCCTAGGACGAGGGCGTGATCCGGACGATCCGGTCGTTGCTCCCGTTGGACGTGCTGATGAACAGCTGAGAGCCCGGACCCCAGACGGCGGCCCGCAGCCGGCCCCAGGTGTTGTTGAACATCGTCGCGCGGAAGTGCGCGTTGTTCGCGCCGAGCTCGAAGCTGAAGCGGCGGAGGTCGCTCTCCTTCAGCGTCGTGACGATGAGGTGGCCCTGCCAGGTGTCCCACTTGCTCGTCTTCAGGAAGACGCCACCCGACGTCGCGAGCGTCGGACCCTCGCTCGACCACGCGGGGAGTGCGAACGACGCCGAGCCGCTCGGGCAGCCGGGGGTGGTTGGCGCCCACGGGTTGTTGGTGCCGGTCACGCACGGCCAGCCGTAGTTGCGGCCCTCGCGAATCCAGTTGATCTCGTCGTCGCGGGTCGGGCCATGCTCGACGGCGTAGACGCGCTGCGTGCCCGGCTCGAACGCGATCCCCTGCGGGTTGCGATGGCCGATGGAGTACACGCGCGACGGCTGGCTGCCACCCCACGTCGGGTTGTCCGGCGGGATCGCGCCGTTGGGCGCGACTCTGAGGATCTTCCCGTTGAGGCGGTCGGGATCCTGCGCGCGGCCGGGGAAGTTCGCGTCGCCCATGCTGACCCAGATGCGCCCATCGGGCCCGTGCTCGACCGCGCAGCCGTTGTGGATGACGTTCGCGCGCATCCCCAGCCGGATGATGTACCTGTCGAAGGCCAGGGTCCAGTTCGCGCGAACCCGATAGCGGAGGACCTGGTTCAGCCACTGCCCCTCGTGCATGCGCGATGCGCACACGTACAGGAATCGGTTCTCGTCGAAGTTGCGATGGACGGCGATGCCCATGACGCCGGCCTCGCCCTCGGCGCGCACGGAGCCGATCGTCGTCGTCGCCAGCAGCGCGGCGCCCACCGCCCCGCTGCGGTAGACGCGAATCCGGCCCGGCCGCTCGCTGACGAACATCTGGCCGGTCGGCGCGAACGCGATGTCCCACGGGATGACGAGCCCGCTCTGGACGGTCCGCGTCGTCAGCGTCGGAGCCGCGACGGTGGCGGCGGGAATGAGCAGCGACAGCGCCAGCACAGCGATCGGCAGGGTGGCAAGGCGGCGGGGGCGAGACACGAGGTCCTCCTGGCAGCTGGGCATCGGGTTCGCGTCCCACTGTACGTCACGGGCCCGGGCGGTCGTCGCCGGATCGGGCCGCCGTGGGGTTTGGCCGATCAATGAGCCAGGACTTCACGCGAGGTGGGCATCCGTGAAGCGCTGACCGATCGATGAGCCACACCTTCACGAGAGCGCCGCTCGTGTGAATCTCTGGCCGATCCATCGGCCTGAACCCCCTGATAACCCGCGCGTAAACGGCTCGTAACCCTCGAGGCTCAACATCGCAGCATGCCCAGACGGCGTCGAGGACGCGAACGCGCTTCCACGCAGGCATCCCGCATCGGCAAGAGCATCACGGTCGCCCGCAGGGTCGCGGGTTTCACCCAGGAGGCTGCGGCCAGTCGGGCCGGCATGTCACGGTCGACGTGGAAACGGATCGAGGCAGGTGCCGCGTCAGTGACGCTCGCGAGCTATGCCGCGGCAACCGACGCGGTGGGCCTCGATCTCGTGTGCCAGACCTATCCGGGGCAAGAGCCGCGGCTGCGAGACAGCGGCCAGCTCGCTCTCGCCGAGCGCGTGCGAGCGATCGCGAGTCCAGAGTGGCGGGTGACACTCGAAGCGCGCGCCGGCGCACATGGCGAGGCCATCGACATGGTGCTCCGCGGCGCCGCGGAGATCCTGGCCGTCGAGATCGAGCGCCTCGTGCTGGACTGGCAGGACCAATACCGCCGCCTCTCGCTCAAGCGGGCATGGCTCGCCGAACGCTCGACCCTTCCGGTGCGCCTCGTGGTCGTGGTCGAGGACACGCGCCGGAATCGCGCGTTGATCGCGCCACACCTGAGCCTCCTCCGATCCGTGATGCCTGCCGGGTCGCGAGCCGTGTACGGGTCCATTCGGTCGGGAGCCCCCATCGGCGCGGATGGGCTGTGTTGGGTCCGGCGAGCGCAGCCGCCGCCTCCACGGCCGATGAATGAGCCAGGACTTCACGCGAGGTGGGCATCCGTGAAGCGCTGACCGATCGATG
>CBFGTN010000036.1:0-19722 GCA_965652075.1 uncultured bacterium | reverse complement strand
GACGCTCGCCGTCGCCGCGCAGCAGGTCGCGCCGGGACACCTCGTCGACGGCGTCGCGGCGCTGGACCGTCCGCGACTGGCCCCCGGCCGCCGCTCGTCGGAGCTCGGCCGCGCCAACGAGGGTCGTGGCATCGATCGTCGCCTGTCCCGGACGCGTGACGCCGGGAACGACGAGCTGAGTGACGTCCGCGTCGATCTCGATCGCGCCGGCGCGGCGCGCGGCCGCGACGCGGTTGTGGCCATCGGCCACGAAGTAGCCGTCTCCGACCTGCACGAGGTCGACCGGCGGGAGCGTCTCGAGACGGTCCATGGCCCGGTTGATCCGTTGCCATCGCGCGCGCCAGTTGCGACCGCGCAGCCCCGGCAACGGCAGGAAGTCTCCGGTGTTCTGCGACGGGTGCCGAGTCGTGCCCACGATGCGGTCGATCGGCACGGCCCGGACCCCGATGCGGCGACGGGGCGCGGAGCTCGCCGACGGGTGCCAGTCGTACACCGACGGCAGCTGCGTGCGCTCGGGGCGGGCCTTGCGAGCCTGCCGGCGCCGCGCGAACGCGGACCACGCGCGGCGGGGAATGGCGGCAACGACGACGATCGCCGAGGCCGCTCGTGCCAGGGTCCAGCGGAGCAGGGAGTTCAACAGGGACATCGTCATGGCGGCCCGCAGGGGCCGGATCGGCCAGTTGCGCGCCGTACTATGATGCCTTCCCCGAGCATGGGCCGCCACGGCCCACCTGGCGTGCCGTCTACAGCAGGATCGGAGACTCGATGGCGACAGTCACCTTCGACCACGTGTACAAGCGGTACGGCGAGGAAGTGGTCGCCGTCAACGATCTCAATCTGGAGATCGGCGATGGTGAGTTCATCTGCCTGGTTGGACCGTCCGGATGCGGCAAGACCACTGCCCTCCGATGCGTGGCGGGCCTGGAGGAGATCACCGACGGGAAGCTCCTGATCGGCGACCGCGTCGTGAACGAGGTGGCGCCGAAGGACCGCGACATCGCGATGGTCTTCCAGAGCTACGCCCTGTACCCGCACATGAGCGTCTACGACAACCTCGCCTTCGGGCTGAAGCTGCGCAAGACGCCGAAGTCCGACATCGACCGCCGGGTCAAGGAAGCGGCCGACATCCTTGGCCTCGACAAGTTCCTCGATCGCAAGCCGAAGGCGCTGTCCGGCGGCCAGCGACAGCGCGTCGCGCTCGGACGGGCGATCGTCCGCGAGCCGTCCGTGTTCCTCATGGACGAGCCGCTCTCGAACCTGGACGCGAAGCTGCGCGTGCAGACCCGCGCCGAGATCGCGCGCCTGCACCAGCGCCTCGAGACGACGACGATCTACGTCACCCACGACCAGGTCGAGGCGATGACGATGGGCGACCGGATCGCGGTCATGCGCGACGGCGTCCTGCAGCAGGTCGGCACGCCGCAGGAGCTCTACGACCACCCGGTGAACGTCTTCGTCGCCGGGTTCATCGGCTCCCCGGCCATGAACTTCGCGACGACGACGTCGGAGGGCAAGGACCTGATGTTCGGCGGTCACAAGCTCGTCCTCGCGGGTGAGCAGGCCCGTGCCGCCGACTCGCGCCCGGACGGCGCGAACGTGCTCATCGGTTTCCGGCCCGAGCACATCGAGCTGGCGAACGGCGCCGAGAACGAGATGGTCAAGTTCCCCGCCACCGTCGACGTCGTCGAGTTCCTCGGCAACGAGGAGCTCATCCACGCGCAGGCGGAGGGCAACGAGATCGTCGCGCTGCTGCCGTCGGACAAGAAGGTCAGCGTCGGTGACACCGTGACGTTGGCCGTACCCATGGACAAGCTCCACATCTTCGATCCCGAGTCGGAGAAGGCGCTGGCGGGCTGAGACGCCCGCCCGAACAACCGAAACCGTGCGGAGGGGGTGCCTGGGTTTTTGGCTCCCTCTTTGCAGTGAGAGCCCGAGCGCAACGCGTGGCGTCAGCCACGAACCAGGAGCAGGTGGAGGAACCGGATGCGTAGGTTTCGATTGCTAACCCCATTCGTCGTCGCGATGCTCGTGCTGACGGCGTGTGGAGGGGGCGACAGCGATGGCTCGGGTGGAGCCACTGGAGAGGGAGGCTATGTGTTTGGCGGCCCCGACGGCGCGCTGAACACGCAGTTCGGCAACGGCGGCGACTGCCTCTTCACGGACCCGCCTGGCTGCTTCCTGCACCACCAGGCCAGCTTCATGGCTGGTCCGGCGGGCTTCTTCGAGACGAACTTCCCGGACGTCGCGGTCTCCGGTGAGACCTACGACTTCTTCACGATGCCGCCGATGGAATTCAACGGGATCACGGCTTCGGCCGACCTGTTCGGCATGTTCAACGACACGCCGCAGGCGGCGTCGCTCATGCGCTACCTCGTGACGACCGAGGCACAGGGCATCTGGCCGTCGCGCGGTGGTGCCGTCTCCGGCAATGCCGCGGTCTCGCTTGACGTGTACCCCGACGAGACGTCGCGGCGGCTGGCGGAAGCGATGATGGATGCCGAGACCCTGCGGTACGACGCATCCGACAAGATGCCGGCCGAGATGGAAGCGGCGTTCCGAACCGGGATCCTCGACTACGTGCAGAACCCCGGGAGCCTCGACAGCATCCTCGACACCCTCGAGTCGACGCGTGAGACGGCGTACGCGGACATCGGCGAGGCCGATCCGCCCGTCGCCACAGCGCCTCCCGACGACGAGGGTCTGGGCGGCGAGATCAACATCCTGGCCGTCTGGGCGGATGCCGAGCAGGAGTCCTTCGAAGCGGTCATTGCGCCGTGGGTCGAGCGCACCGGCGTGACCGTCAACTACGAGTCCACGCGTGACATCAACGCGACCCTGACCACCCGCATCGAGGGCGGCAACCCACCTGACGTTGCCGGCCTGCCGGGCCCGGGAGCGATGGCGCAGTTCGCGCGAAGCGGTGACGTGTACGCACTCGACGACGTGATCGACACCGCCGCCATGACCGAGGAGTGGGGCGAGGGCTGGGTCGAGGCCGGCAAGGTGGATGGCCACCTCGTCGGCATCTTCATCAAGGTCAGTCCCAAGGGCTTCATCTGGTACAACCCGCAGCGCTTCGAAGAGGCCGGCTACGAGGTCCCCGAGGACTTCGACGGTCTCGACGCGCTGGCGGACCAGATCAAGGACAGCGGCGCCACGCCGTGGGGCATCGGCCTGAACAGCGGCGCCGGCTCCGAGGGATGGCCCGGCACCGACTGGATCGAGGACTTCGTCCTGCGCCAGTCCGGCCCGGACGTCTACGACGCCTGGTGGCAGGGCACGCAGGCGTGGAACTCGGCCGAGATCAAGGAGGCCTTCGAGGCGTTCGGCAAGTGGTCCCAGTGACCGCCCTCTGACCACGTGACCGTGGGCCGGTTCCGACCGGCCCACGGTCCCTCATACCCGCCGCGCACAGCCCAGGCAGGAGGAGGAGCATGGAGCTCGGCACCATTGGCATGGCCCTGGTGGTGGTCATCGGCGTCCCGCTCATCACGGCCGGATACGCGTTCCTGGCCGAGCGTCTGCTCCGCTTCCTGCCAGAGCAGCGCCGCGCGAGCTACCGGCCGTGGCTCTGGCTCTTGCCGGGATTCGCGTTCCTGGTCGCCTATCTCATCTACCCGACCGTCTCGACGTTCTTCCTCAGCTTCCAGAACCGCGACTCGAGCGCCTTCGTGGGACTCGAGAACTACACGCGGCTGTTCGGCCAGAGCAGCTTCTGGCAGACCCTGCTGAACACCGGCCTGTGGATCGTCTTCTTCGCCGGCATGGTCGTCATCGTTGGCCTCATCATCGCCGTCCTGGCCGACCGGGTGCGCTACGAGTCGATCGTCAAGGGCATGGTCTTCGTGCCGCTGGCCATCAGCTTCGTGGCGGCGGGAGTGATCTGGAACTTCCAGTACGCCTTCAACCCGACGATCGGCGGACTGAACGCGGGGTTGGGCCTGATCGGCATCGAACCGCAGTCGTGGATGACCGTCTGGCCGCGCAACACGTTCATGCTGATCCTGGTCGGGATCTGGATGTGGGTGGGCTTCGCCACGGTCATCCTGTCGGCCGGCCTGAAGGGCATCTCGACCGAGCTGCTCGAGGCTGCGCGCATGGATGGCGCGACGGAGCTGCAGGTCTTCTTCCGCATCATCCTGCCCCTGCTTGCACCGACCGTCGCGGTCGTCGCCACCACGATCGTCATCACCGCCCTCAAGACGTTCGACATCGTGTACGTCATGACCAACGGCCAGTACCGCACGGAGGTGATCGGCACGGCGTGGTACCACGCCCGCTTCACGAATCATGATGCCGGCACGGCCGGGGCCATCGCGATCATCCTGCTGCTCGCGATCATCCCCGTCATGCTCATCAACATCCGCCGCTTCCAGGCGCAGGAGGCCATCCGATGACCACACCCGATGCCGTCGTCGAGGCACCGCCGCGCGCCGAGGCGCTGCCCGGCAGTGGCGGGGGCTGGTTCGGCCGGGCGGCGCTGCACACCGTCCTGATCATCGTCTGCCTGATCTGGCTGCTGCCCACGGTGTCGCTCTTCGTCAGCTCCCTGAGGCCGGCGAACGAGGTGCTGACCACCGGCTGGTGGAACGCGTTCCGGCTGCCGTTCGAGTTCACGCTCGACAACTACCGGGAGGTGCTCACCGAGCGGAACATGGGGCAGAGCTTCCTGAACAGCCTGCTGATCACGATCCCGGCCACCGTCATCCCGATCCTCGTGGCCGCCTACGCGGCCTACGCGTTCGCGTGGATGGACTTCCCGGGCCGCAACGCGCTGTTCATCCTCGTCGTCGGCCTGCTGGTGGTTCCGCTGCAGTCGGCGCTGATCCCGGTCCTGCAGCTCAGCACGAACGCGGGGATCACCGGATCGTTCCCGGCGGTCTGGCTGGCGCACACCGGATTCGGGCTGCCGTTCGCGATCTTCCTGCTGCGCAACTTCTTTGGGGCGCTGCCCAAGGAGATGTTCGAATCCGCCTATCTCGACGGCGCCTCGCCAACCACGGCGTTCTTCCGCCTGGTCCTGCCGCTGTCGGTGCCGGCGATCGCGTCGCTCGTCATCTTCCAGTTCATGTTCGTCTGGAACGACCTGCTGGTGGCGTTGATCCTGGTGGGCGGCACGGCCGACGTGGCGCCGATGACCGTGACGATCGCCAACCTCGTGAACTCGCTCGGGCAGGGCTACCACCTGCTGACGGCGGCAGCGTTCATCAGCATGATCCTGCCCCTGATCGTCTTCATCGGCCTGCAGCGGTACTTCGTCCGCGGCATCCTGGGCGGGTCCGTCAAGGGCTAGCCGCTCCCACCGCGACCGGGCGCGCCCTACGTCATTCGTCGGGCGCGCTCCCGTGTCCGGCCGGCGCATCCTCGATCGGCCGTGACGAGCGTCCACGTCGTGCCGCACACCCACTGGGATCGGGAGTGGTATCGGCCGTTCCAGGCCTTCCGCATGCGGCTCGTCGAGACGGTCGACGCCGTCCTCGACCTCCTCGACGAGCACCCCACGATGCGGTTCACGCTCGACGGGCAGACGGCGATCGTCGACGACTACCTCGAGATCCGCCCCGAACAGGAGGAGCGCGTGCGCGGGCACGCGCGGTCCGGACGGCTCGCGATCGGGCCGTGGCTGATCCTGATGGACGAGTTCCTCGTCGGCGGCGAGGCGATCGCGCGGAACCTCGAGATGGGCTTGCGCCGCGCCGAGGAGCTCGGCGGACCGATGCGGATCGGCCACCTGCCCGACATGTTCGGCCACATCGCCCAGATGCCCCAGATCCTGCGGTCCGCCGGCATTGCCGACGCGGTCGTCTGGCGCGGGGTGCCGGCGGCGATCGAGGGCCACGCATTCCGCTGGGAGTCGCCGGACGGCTCCTGGGTGCGTGCCGAGTACCTGATCGGCGGCTACGACAACGCGGCGTGGGTCGTCGAGGCCGGCGACTCGCCCGTGGAGGGCCTCACACGGCTCGCGGACGACGCGAGCCCGTGGTTCGGGACCGATCCGGTGCTGGCGATGGCCGGGACCGATCACAGCGGAGCCGGTCCCGGACTCGCCGCCCTGGCGGCGGCGGACGGCGGCCCGTGGATCCGCATCGGCACGCTGCACGACTACCTGGCGGCCGTCCCGACCCTCGACGCGAGCGCGCCGACGTGGCGCGGCGAGCTGCGGTCGGCAGCCCGTGCCAACCTGCTCATGGGCGTCGCGAGCGCGCGGATCGACGTGAAGCGCGCCGCCGGCCGCGCCGAGCGGCGGCTCACGCGCGCAGCAGAGCCGCTCCTCGCGCTCCACGTCGTCGCCGACGACTGGCCGGAGGCGTACCTGCAGCTCGCGTGGCGCCGGGTGATCGAGAGCTCGGCGCACGACTCGATCGGCGGATGCAGCATCGACCCGGTCGTCGACGCCGTCCTCGTCCGACTTGGCGAGGCGGATCAGGTTGCGTCGACCCTCGCCAGCCGGGTCGCGGCGACGATGGCGACGCGCGTGCCGCGCGGCGGCGTCGCGGTGCTCAACCCGTCCCCCACCGCGCGGACCGGGCTCGTCGAGGTCGAGCTGGCGATCCCCGACACCTGGGAGGAGGTTGCCCTCGAGCTGCCGGACGGCAGCCGGATCGCCACCCAGGAGCTCGCGCGCGCCAATGCGCTGCTGCTCGAGACGGACCTTCGCGGCGACGAGGTCGACGACCTGTTCCGGCGCTTCCACGGCCGCGAGGTCCTCGACCGCGCGTGGAACGGCTACCGGATCGAGGGACGGACCCTGACGATCGACGTCGATCTCGAGCCCGATCCGGCCTGGCTCGACGTCGCCTCCCTCCGTGCCGAGGTGACGGCCGCCCTCCGCGCCGCGCCCGACGACACGTGGCGGGTTCGGATCGTGGCGCGCCCGCGGCGCCGGCTGGCGGCATCGGTTCCCGCTCCCGCGCTCGGCTGGACGGCGGCGCGGCCGGTCGCGGGGCGCGAAGAGCAGGTCGACGCGGTCCGCGTTGCGGGCGACGGGCGCTCGATGTCGAACGGGCTCGTCTCGGTCGCCATCGGCGACGACGGGACGCTCCGCATCGAGTCCGCCGATGGGAGCGTCGTCAGCGGGATCGGCCGGATCGTCGACGGCGGCGAGGCCGGCGACACCTACAACCACGCTCCTCCCACGACGGACGCGATCGTCGCGACGCCGCGGGCGGTCGCCGGCGCGGCGGACCTCGGCGGACCCGCCGTCGGGCGCCTGATCGTCGACCGCGCGTACGACTGGCCGGTCGGGCTCGCGCGGGACGGCGATGCGCGAGCGGCCGACGTTGTCGGGACCGAGGTGCGCATGGAGGTCGAGCTCCGCGTGGGCGAGCCGTTCGTCCGCATCGGGCTGTCCTTCGACAACCGGTCCGACGACCATCGCGTGCGCTTCATCGCTCCCCTCGCGATACCCGCCACCGAGTCCCACGCGGAGGGACAGTTCGCGGTCGTCGCCCGCGGGCTCACGGCCGAGGGTGGCTATCGGGAAGAGCCGCTGCCGACGTTCCCGGCGCACGGATGGGTCGACGCCGGCGGTGTCGCGCTCCTGCTCGACCACGCCACCGAGTACGAGCTGACCGATGGCGGGACCGAGCTCGCGATCACCGTCCTGCGCGCCACCGGATGGCTCAGCCGGGCGTCGAACCCCGGGCGGCTGGATCCCGCCGGCCCGGAGCTGGCGACCCCGGGCGCCCAGCTGCGCGGGCCGTGGCGGATGACCTTCGGGATCCTCGTCCACGCGGGCGGCTGGGAGGCCGGCGGCGTGGCGGAGGCGGCCGAGCGCTACGCGAACGGCTTCCTGGCGGCCGCCGGCACCGCGCTCGACGCGACATGGCCCCCAGGCGACGCCGGCCATGAGGCGCTCGCCCTCGAGGGCGGCAATGTCGCGCTCGCGTCGCTTCGCCGTCGCCCGGATGGCTGGGTGGAGGCGCGGGTCGTGAACCTCGCGCCCCGGCCCGCGTCCGCGACCCTGCGGGGCTCGATCGTCGAGGCGCGCAACGCGTCGCTCATCGGGGAGCCGGGTGAGCCACTCGGGGTGGATGGCGGAGGGCTGCGGCTCGAGCTCGCAGGGGCCGAGATCCGGGCCGTCCAGGTCCGCCGTGACGAGCGATCGCTGGCGCTGGCGCCGCTCGCCGCGGCCGGCGCCGCACGGCAGCAACCCTGATCGGGCGGTGTAGCATACGCGCCACGCCCAACAGCAGCCGCACGGAGGACGACGGTGGAGCTCGAAGAGCAACTTGCATCGGTCCCACTTCTGGCAGGCCTCGAACCACGCGTGCGCCGCCGCCTGGCGGAGATCGGCAAGCGCCGGACGTACTCGGCGGACGAGGAGATCGTCCGCGAGGGCACGACCGGAACCGCGCTGTACATCCTCCTGTCGGGCGATGCTCGCGTCGAGCAGGATGGCAAGCAGATCGGCCAGGTGTCCGCCGGCGACTTCTTCGGCGAGCTCGCGCTCATCGAGGAGCATCCGCGCTCGGCGACGGTGATCGCGGCCTCCGAGGTCGACTGCCTGCTTTTCCCGGCATGGGAGTTCACGGCGCTGCTGGAGGAGCATCCGGAGGTCGCGGTGCCGATCCTCCGCGTGCTGATCCAGCGCCTGCACCGCAGCGAGCATCGCGGGGCCTGAGCCCCGTCGCGCGTCGGTGGGGCTGCGCGTCGTCGTCGAGGTCGCGCCGAAGCGATCCTTCGCCAGCGCGCTGGACTGGCCCGGCTGGTCGCGCGGCGCGAAGACGCCGGACGAGGCGGTCGAGGCGCTCCTGGCGTACGCCCCTCGCTATGCGCGCGTGGCCAAGCGCGCGAGGGTCGCGTTCTCGCCGCCCGCGACGGTCCGCGGCATCGAGATCGTCGAGCGTCAGCGGGGCGGGGGCGGCACGGAGTTCGGCGTCCCGAGCTCGACAGCTCGTGCCGAGTCCGACCCGATTCCAACGCGCGAGCTGAACCGCCTGATCGGCCTGCTCGAGGCCGCCTGGGCGGCCTTCGACGCCGCGGCACGCAAGGCGGAGGGTATGTCCCTCACGCTCGGCCCGCGCGGTGGCGGGCGGCAGGTGCCGAAGATGGTCGAGCACGTCCGCGAGGCGGAGGCCGCCTACGTCCACCAGCTCGGCACGAAGGCGGCCGGCCAGTCGATCGGCGAGCTGCGGCGGTCGTTCGTCGATGCGCTCCGGCTCCTGGCGGCGGGCACGGAGCTCCCGGACCCGAACCGCGTCAAGCGACCGTGGACGCCGCGCTACGCGATCCGCCGCTCCGCGTGGCACGCGCTGGACCACGCTTGGGAGATCGAGGACCGGTCCGGCAGCGCCTGACCGTCACAGTTCGGCGCTCGCGCGGTCGAGCCTACGCCAGGCGGGTCAGGATCTGCTCGCGGTCGAAGATCCAGCTGCCGAACGCGATGGCGACGCCGATGAGCACGCCGACGACCACGTCGCCGACGATCACCTGCTGCATCGAGAACGTCGCCTGGCCGCTGAAGAATCCCGCGACCGCGATGGCGATGACCGGGATGACGATGAAGCCGCCGATCTGCTGCGCGGTGCGGGCGTCGTTCACGCGGGCGCTGATGATGATCCCCAGCAGCACGCTGAGCATGCAGATGAGGGGGACGAGGGTGACCATCGCCACGAGCCAGACGTCGCTGAAGATCAGCCGCGTGAGCGCGGGGTCCGCGATGATGCCGTTCACGACGCCGTACAGCACGAAGACGGACCACGTCGCCAGGACCGCCGGCGCGGCCGCCGCAAGCGCCTTGCCGACGAGCAGCTCGGGCACCTCCATCGGCGTCGCCAGCTGCGGCTCCAGCGACCGCGCGGTCTTCTCGCCGATGACCGACTGGGTCGCGATCGCCATGGGCACCATCGCCGGGATCAGGAGGAAGTAGGCGAGGAAGTTCGTGACGATGAATCCCTGGGCCGCGAGCTTCGGCGGCAGGTCCGGGAAGAGCTCGAGGTACTGGCCGATCTGGCCGAGCTGGTCGGGGTCCAGGTCGTTGGCCTCGATGAAGGCCACGATGCCGGTCGGGATCGCGGCGAAGACGAGCGCCGGAAACACGACCGCGCCGAGGAGCAGGCGGTTCGAGAGGAGGTCTCGCGCCTCCTTGGCCAGGATGGCCCAGACATAGCCGCCTCGCATCAGGTGCCCGCCTGACCGGCTCGGTCGCCGTCGCGGGTCGCCGCCTCGCCGACGAGGTCGAGGTAGACCTGTTCGAGGGTCACCGCCTCCTCCGCGACGCCGACGATCCGCGCGCCGGCGTCGACCAGGCTGCGGACGAGCTCCGGGTTGTCGCCGCGCGGGTCCGAGACCTCCACGAGCAGCGACCCGTTCGACGCTCGGGCGCCCTCCACGAACGGCAGCGCGCCGAGCAGGTCGAGGAACGAGTCGGGCCGCCGCCCGCCGACGAGGTCGACCCGAACCGCTGCCGTGCCGTTGCGACGGCGAAGCCGAGCCGGCGTGTCCACCTGGAGCAGCGACCCGCGCATGATGCCGACCCGGTCGCAGAGCCGCTCCGCCTCGTCGAGGTTGTGCGTGCAGACGACGATCGAGCGCCCCGCATCGCGAAGTGTCGCGACGAAGTCGCGGATCACCTTCGCCGCCGACGGGTCGAGGGCGCTCGTGGGCTCGTCGAGGTAGAGGACGTCCGGCTCGTGGAGCAGCGCGCGCGCGATCGCGACCTTCTGCCGCATGCCCTTGCTGAATCCCGCGACGCGACGGTCGCCGGCGTCGGCGAGCCCGACGACCGCGAGGTAGCGGTCCACCGCCCGTCGCAGCGCCGCCCCGCCGAGGCCATACAGGCGCCCGTAGTAGCCGAGGTTCTGGCGCGCGGTCAGCCGGTCGTGGAGGCCGGGCGACTCGGTGAGGATGCCGGTCGCGGCGCGGATACGCTGGGAGTCGTCGCCGAGGCGCATCCCGTTGACCGTCGCGGTCCCCGTCGTCGGCGCGATCAGCGCGGCGAGCATGCGGATCGTCGTCGTCTTGCCCGCGCCGTTCGGTCCGAGCAGGCCGAAGATCTCGCCGTCACCGACGGCGAACGTCAGGTCGCGGACTGCCGTGAGGGTGCCGAAGACCTTGCCAAGGCCGGTCGCCTCGATCATTCGGCGGGAGTGTGCTCGGGTGGTGCGACGGACATCGTGGCCCGCATCCTAGCCGGGTTCGCGATCGTCGGACCATGACCCGATCGGCAGGGCGTAGGCTGCCGGCATGGATGAACGGACCCTGACCACCACTCGCCCGTGGACCGGCACGCGGATCGGCGTGCGCGTCGACGAGGTGGAGCGCGCCGACGGCCACCGAACGAAGCGTGAGATCGTCGAGCACCCCGGCGCGGTTGCGATCCTCGCGTGGGACGGCGATCGACTGGCAATGGTCCGCCAGTGGCGCCACGCGACCGGCCAGGCGCTCCTCGAGATCCCGGCGGGCACGCTCGAGCCGGACGAGCCACCGGCCGAAACGGCCCGGCGCGAGCTCGCGGAGGAGTGCGACCTCGCGGCCGGCTCGTGGGAGATCGGTCCGACGTTCTTCACCGCTCCCGGCTTCTGCACCGAGCGCATGCACCTCTTCCTGGCCACCGACCTGACCGATGCGCCCGGCGAGGCCGACCCCGACGAGGAGCTGGAGACGTCGTGGATGACGCTGCGCGATGCGCTGGCCGCCTGCGATGACGGCCGGATCGCCGACGGGAAGAGCCTGGCCGCCATCGGCTGGCTCTCTCGGCGAGTCCAACGCTGACGCACTGGCACGCCGGTTGCCCTCGGGGCGCTGCATGACGCTCGAGCCGAACGATCCCGAGGCCTCGGCACAGGAGGCGGGACTGCGCTATGTCAGCGACGCGATTCCCGGCATCCGGCGGCGGCGGGCCGGTCGTGGGTTCAGCTACGTCGGTCCCGACGGCGAGCGTCTCACCGACGAGTCCCGGCTCGAGTGGATCCGCGGGCTGGCGATTCCCCCGGCATGGACCGACGTCTGGATCTCGCCGATCCGGCGCGGCCACCTCCAGGCCACGGGCCGCGACGCGCGCGGCCGGAAGCAGTACCGCTACCACCCTCGGTGGCGCGAGGTGCGCGACGAAGCGAAGTACGGACGGCTCATCGAGTTCGCGCGCGCGCTGCCCCGAATCCGGCGCCGAACGGACCGCGACCTCCGACGACGCGGCGTGCCGCGCGAGAAGGTGCTCGCACTCGTCGTTCGGCTCCTCGAGGCCACGCTCATCCGCGTCGGCAACGACGAGTACGCCCGCGAGAACCGCAGCTACGGCCTCTCGACGATGCGCGATCGCCACGTCGAGGTTCGCGGCGCGACCCTGCGCTTCGCGTTCCGCGGCAAGGGCGGCAAGGAGCACGACATCGACGTCCGCGACGAGCGGCTCGCACGGATCGTCCGCCAGGTCCAGGAGCTTCCGGGACAGACGCTCTTCCAGTACCGCGACGCCGACGGGGCGCGGCGCGACGTGACGTCCGACGACGTCAACGACTACCTCCGCGAGATCAGCGGCGACGACTTCACCGCCAAGGACTTCCGGACGTGGGCGGGGACGGTGGCGGCGGCGATGGCGCTCGAGGAGCTCACCGAGGTCGACTCGGAGGCCGGGCGCAAGCAGGCGGTCGTCCGGGTCATCGAGACCGTTGCCGGGCAGCTCGGCAACACGCCCGCCGTCTGCCGCGCGTGCTACGTCCACCCCGACGTGATCGACGCCTACCTCGACGGCACGTTCATCGACGCGCTGGCGCGCCGGGCGCGCGGGGTGGGTCGGGGCGCGCACGCCCTGCGGCCGGCAGAGGTGGCCGTCCTGGCCCTGCTCCAGGCGCGACTCGCCCGGGAGCGCCGTTCGCGCCGCGCGGCGTAGCTACGCGGCGTCCCCGAGTCGCGCGAGCGCCCGCTGGTAGTCGTCGCTGTCCGGCTTCAGCAGCACCGCCATCCGGAGGTGGCGGCGTGCGGCACGGACGTCACCCAGGCGAGCGCGGGAGAGGCCGAGCCCGAAGTGCGCATAGTGCGCGAGCGGGTCGGCCTCGACGATCGCGGCGAAGCGCTCGGCCGCGAGCTCGTGTGAGCCGACGTTGAAGTACGCCTGGCCGAGTGCCTCGAGAATCGACGCCTTGCCGGGCTCGAGCGCGAGCGCGCGTTCGAGGAGCACCGCGGCGGCGCCGGGGTGCCGGTCGGCGAGCATCCGGGATCCGCGCTGGAAGAGCTCGTACGCGCCTTCGCGTTCGCCCTGCATCGGGTCAGCCTAGCGCTGGAGGTCGATGCGCTCCAATCGCGGGTTCTCGGTGCGACCAGGGATCCGGCCGCGCTTCGCGACCGGCCGGCCGTCGATCTCCTTGAGGTCTCCGGTGAAGTCGATCGGGCTCGCCTTGCTGATCGCGCTGCCGACGGCGAACGAGTCCACCGGGGAGCCCGCGGCCTTGAAGACGCGGATGCGCTCCTCGTCGATGCCGCCCGAGACGACGATCTTCACGTGCCCATGGCCGGCGAGGTCGAGCCGCGTCCGCACCTCGCGCACGAGCTCCGGCGTCACGCGGCCGCGTTCAGACGGGGTGTCGAGGCGGACGCCGTAGAGGTGCTCGCCGAGCGCGTCGGCGACCCGCAGCGACTCCTCTGCCTCGTCCTTGAACGTGTCGACGAGGATGATTCGGGGCACCTCGGGGTCGATATGCCGATCGAAGGCCTCGGCGGCCCGCACGGTGTCGCCGAAGATCAGGACCAGCGCGTGGGGCATCGTGCCGGTCGGGGCGAGGCCGGCCAGGCGCGCACCAGCGGGCGTCGAGGCGCCGATGCAGCCCCCCACGACCGACGCGTAGTCCATCTGGTCGGCCACGCTGGGGTGGACGTGTCGCGCGCCGAAGCCGATGACCGGGATCGGGTCGGCGGCGTCGACGACGCGCCGGGCCGCCGTCGCCCAGCCCGAGCCGCTGGCGAGGATGCCGAGGATCGCCGTCTCGTACAGGCCGAAGGCCGAGTAGCGGGCGGTGATCCTCATCACGACTTCCTTCGCCTCGAACCGATCGCCGTCGTGCAGCGACTCGACGACCGAGTCAGAGGTGCCGTTGGCCTCGGAGAAGAAGCCGAAGATCTCGCGCAGGTAGGCGATCGCCTCCTCCGCCCCGCACAGCACGCCCGACCCGCGCGAGAACATCTCCATGGTCACGACGGGATCGAGCCCCTCCGCTGCGAGGATCGTTCGCGCCCGGTCGAAGTAGACGTCGGCGGTCTCGCCGCGAAGCACGTCCAGGGCGGTCGGGAACTGCGGCCTCGCTCGCTTGGCGGTCATGGGCCAGCAGTGTACGCGCGTCGCCTGAAGAGGACGATGACAAGGGCGACGGTGATGCCGACCACCAGCAGGAGGCTCACGATGCGCACGATGCCGGCCGTCGTGGCCGTGTCGATGATCCGGCCGGCCTCGGCGATCGCCGCCCGCGACTCCGGGAGATCGCCATCGGTGAATCGGCCGTTCGCCATCGCCAGCTGGGCGTCAGGGTCGGGACCGCCGACGAGGCCGAGACGCTCCAGGAACGATCGCTCGGCGTTCACCCGTGCGGCGGCGGCGCTGTATGCCTCGACCACCTCGCGCTCGGTCTCGAGCTCGCTGAGGGCCTCCGCACGGCCGCCGTAGGCCCGGTAGGCCTGGCGCAGCCGGTCCGGCGCCGAGAGGCCCGCCGCGGCCATCTGGTCGAGGAGCTCGTCGCGCTCGACGAGCCATGCGGCGGCATCGGTCATCTCCGCGGTGGCGTCGTCGAAGCGCCACTCGGACATCGCCGATGCGACCGGGTCCGGGGCTCCCCAGCCGCCGGACGCCTCGACAAGGGCGTCGAACGCATCCCGAGCCTGCGCCCGCGCGTCGAGCAGGGCGACGTCGGCCTCGGTGAGCACCCGCTCCTCGAACAGTGGGGCGAGGTCGGCGTCGGTCACGGCCTCGAGCTGATCGAGGAACGAGCGGCTGGTGAGGGGGACGGCGGGATCCGCACCGCCGCCCGGTGCCGGCTCGGGCGCGAGCTCGCCCCGCTCGTATGGGCCGACCGAGGCCGCAACGCGCGCGAGCACCGCGGGAATCGCCTCCGCGCCGACCTCGTTCGTGATCTCGTCGAGGAACGCCCACGACGCGGCGTAGCCGAAGGCGTCGGCCTCCGCGTCCGGCGTCGTCGACCAGGCATCGAGCGGGAACGCCGCGGTGGCCAGGCGCTGAGCCTCTCGCCGCGGATTGAACGGCGGACTCACGTCGAGCACCTCGCCGACGGCGGCGGCCACCTGGCTGGCAAGGCCCTCCTCGATCCACCTGGAGTCCACCAGGGTGGGCGGAAGCCACACGTGCGCAACCTGGTGGAGCGCCGTGAACGGCGGCTGATCGAAGCTGACGGGAATCTCCACGCCCGAGGCCGCGGACTCGCCGAACCCGGTCAGGCTGGCCGGCACCGACTCGACGAGGATGAGCTGCCCGCGCAGCGGGTATGGCAGGCCGAAGCGCTCCTCGATGAGCGGCAGGGCCGCGGAGACCGTCTCGAGCGTCGTCTGCCCCCAGCCCTCGTCGTCGGGGAAGGCGCGCACGACGAGGTCGGCCGTTCCGCCCTCGAGCGGGATCGTGGCCTCGTGATTGGCGAACTCGGCCGGCGCGACTGCGGTCACGAGCGCGAGCCATGCCGACGGATCGTCGATCTGGCCGCTCACCAGGCTGTCGCCGTCCTCGGTGAGCGGATCCCCGTCGACGCGCATCTCGAACCCCTGCGGGATCGCGACGCTCACCTCCCCGGCCGTCCCGAAGCTCCATGCCGGGAAGATCGCCACCGACGGGCGCACGCGCACGCCGGCGCTCTCGCCGTCGGGAAGGACGTAGCGCAGCTCGACGCGCACCGACTCTCGGTAGCGGAGCGGCTCGCGAAGCTCGATCGTCGCGACATGGACGACGTCGTCACCGATCGTCCGCGAGCCGTCCGTCACGGTCAGCGGTCCCGCTCCGTCGCGCGCCACGAAGCGCGTGGCACCGTCGTGGACCGCGAGCCGGATCTGCTCGAACACGCTGAACTGTCCCGCCGGATCCGGGGTCGTGTTCGTGAACTCCATCGCCACGCGGACCCCGACCTCCCGGGCGTCGGTGCGGATTCGATAGGTCGCGCTCGTCTCGAGCCGGTACTCGGCGGCCGCCACCGCTGGCGGGACGCCGGGGAGGGCCGTCGCCACGAACGCCACCAATCCGACGACGGCGGCGACCAGCCGAGCGCGCGACATCAGGCCCGCCCCGTCAGGCGCGACAGCCATCCGCGACGGCGCGCTCGACGGACTGCCGGCTCCCAGGCCGGCATCGCGGCCTCGACCTCGGCGGCGTAGGCCTCGAGGAGCGCGGCGTTGCGACCGGTGCGCCCGCTCCAGTCCGGAAGCAGGCCGCGATCCGCGACCGCCACGGCGGTCTCGTCAAGCAGCCGGTCGGCCACGATCACGAGGCGGGAGAGCCCGCGACCGAGCTCGTCCCGGTCGAGCGCGGCCGTCGGAAGCTCGGTCATCAGCATCGGGCGGTCGTCATCGGTCAGGGCGAACTTTACGTAGGCGTAGTCGAAGTTCGCGCGCAGCATGCGCGCGTAGACGCGCTTCGGGATCTCCATCCCCTCGAAGCCGTAGTAGGCCCACAGGGAGATCCCCACGCCGGCGACCCACGCCACCGTCACGCGCAGGTCGAACCGCCGTCGGCCGTCGAGGATGACGTCCCGGCTGATCGCCTCGCTGCCCGCCGTCCCGGTCTGGGCGACGACCTCCAGCCCGAGCTCGCGGATCCAGACGTCGATCGGCGGCGCCTCGTCCCTCACGAGGCGGCCGAGGCGGCGTAGATGGTGTCGCCCGACGCGACCGTGGTGGCGCCTCCGAAGTCGCGCTCGATGACGCCGGGGTCGATGCGGCAGTTGCGCCCGATCTCGACGCCGCGCGGGACGCGCGCGCGCTTGCCGACGAGCGTGACGCCGGCGGTGAGGCGCTCGGGCTCGACGCGGTTCGGCGTGAGATCCTCGCCGATGCCGACCCGCGCGCCGCTGCCGACGTGCGCTTCCTTGTCGACGATCGCCCGGTCGAGCACCGCCCCCTCCTCGACGACCGCGTCGAACATGACGATCGAGTCGCGCACCTCGGCGCCGGCGGCGACGCGCACGCCGGGCGACAGGACGCTGTGCTCGACGGTCCCCTCGATCACGCAGCCGTGGCTGATCATCGATCGGCTCACGGTCGCGTCCGGGCCGATGCGCGCCGGCGGCCGCTCCTCGCTCTTCGTGTAGATGAGCCAGCCGAGGTCGTTGAGCTCGATGCCCGGCTCGTCGCTGAGCAGGTCGAGGTTCGTCGCCCAGTAGCTCTCGACGGTGCCGACGTCCTGCCAGTAGCCGCCGAACTCGTACGCGTAGACGCGGCGCCCGCCCTCGACCATCCAGGGCAGGATGTCGCGACCGAAGTCGGACCGATCCGCGCCGAGGAGGTCCCGCAGCAGCGGCCAGCTGAAGACGTAGACGCCCATGCTCACGAGGTTCGAGGGTGGATCGGCCGGCTTCTCGACGAACGCCGTCACGCGGCCCTCGTCATCGGCCGCCAGGATCCCGAAGCGATGCGCCTCCTCGATCGGCACCGTCCGCACCGCGCACGTGACGTCGGCATCGCGCTCGCGATGAAGCTCGATGAACGGTCGATAGTCCATCTTGTAGACGTGGTCGCCGGCCAGGACGAGCACCAGCTCCGGGCTGCGATCGTGGATGAAGTCGAGGTTCTGGAGCACCGCGTCGGCGGTCCCCTGGTACCACTCTCGCGCGCGTCCGCGCTCGATGAAGGGCTGGAGCAGCGCGACGCCGCCGCGGCTGCGGTCGAGGTCCCACGGCCGGCCGACGCCGATATGGTCGATGAGCGAGCGGGGCGCGTACTGGGTGAGGATCCCGACGTCGGTCAGTCCCGAGTTCACGGCATTGCTCAGCGCGAAGTCGATGATGCGGTACTTGCCGCCGAACGGCACTCCCGGCTTCGCGCGGACCTGCGACAGGATGCTCAGCCGCTCGCCCTCGCCGCCGGCGAGGATGAGGGTCAGAACCTCGGCGGACACGGGCCGATTCTAGCCGCGTGCCACGCGTCAGCCGCCGCCGCCTCCGCCGCCGCCACCTCCGCCGCGGCCCGGACCGCCCCGTCCCCCTCCATCGCCGTCGCCGTCACGGTCGCGCGGGCTCTCCGACGGGCTCGGCCGCGCGACGCGCTCGCCGCACACTGACGGGAAGCCCGACTCGCCGTTGAGCGGCGCGATCTGGAACTTGACGTTCGGGTCGTCCTGGTAGGTCGCCGGGTCGCCGCTCGCCCCGGTCTGGCCGTTCACGACGCGATCGGACCAGGTGTCGGCGGCGATGACCCAGTTTTCCGGTCGATCGGGGATGGCGTTGGAGACGTACGCCTCGAGATCGAGGCAGCCGGCGGGGTGGACGTTGTCGAGCGGCGGAACCGTGCCCTCCAGGAACGGGAGGGTGATGACCTCGCCACAGCTCGACGTTGCGGCCATGCCGCTCCAGCGGCAGACCGATGCGTTCACGATCCCGTCCGGCTGCGGGAAGCTCGTCTGCGGGACCGGCTCGTTGCCGTTCCAGTCCCAGGGTTGGTTGAGCGCGAGATCCATGAAGTCGTGCCACAGGAACAGCGGGCCGTCGGCGCTGAAGAGGCCGCCACGGAACTCGTTCGACATCGGCTCCTGGTTGTTGTTGCCCATCCAGACGCCGGTCACCAGGCTGTGCGGCACGTAGCCGAAGCCGGAGACGTCGCGGAAGTCGTTCGTCGTCCCGGTCTTGAATCCGGCCGGGCGACGCTGGCCGTCGGGCGTGAGCAGCTGCGCCCGCTCGCCCCACAGCACGTTCCGGTCGGGGTCGGTGTTGCCCTCGAGGATGAAGTGCGGCAGGTACGCCTCGGCCTTCGTCATCGGCCGCGTGCGCTCCGGCCCGTTGTCCTTGAGGCTGTAGACGACCCGGTTGTCGCGGTCGCGGATCTCGAGGATCGTGGTGGCCGGGTGCAGCGACCCTTCCGTTGCGAAGGCCGAGTACGCCTGCGTCATGTTCGTCAGGTTGACCGGCACCGAGCCGAGGGCGAGGGAGAGGCCGGGGTCCTGGCCCATGATGTACTCGCTGCTGGCGATCCCGAGCGACTCCGCGAACTCCGCCGTCTTCTGCGCCCCGACGAGGTACTGCATCTGCACCGACGGGATGTTCATCGAGTAGCGCAGCGCGTCGACCGCGAGGACCGGCCCGTGCTCCTTGATGTCTGCGTTCGTCGGGCGGTACGACGTCTCCGGCGTCGTCCCGAACTCCGTCATCGCGTCGACGAGCATCGTGCTGACCGTCGCGTCACGCTCCCTGAACGCCGACGCGTACGTGATCGGCTTGAACGCCGATCCCGGCTGGCGACGGCCGAGCCCGGCGACGTCGTACTGGCCCTGCACCTCGGGCGCCTCGCGGTTGTAGTAGTCGACCGAGCCAACGTACGCGATGATCTGACCGGTCTCCGAGTCGATCGCCACGAGCGCGGAGTTGTTCACGTTGAAGCTCGTGAGGAGGTTCACGTGCTCGGTGACCAGGCGCTTCGCCTCCTGCTGGAGGTCGTAGTCCAGCGTCGTCTTGATCCGGTAGCCGCCCGTGCGCACGGCGAGGGCCCCATCGGTCACGCCGGGGAGTGAGCCCAGGATGCGCTCGGCCTCCTGCCGGACGCGGAAGCTGAAGTGCGGCTCGCGCAGGATGCTCGTCAGGCGGCGCGGCT
>CBFGTN010000035.1:0-20086 GCA_965652075.1 uncultured bacterium | reverse complement strand
GGGCTCGCCGGGCCGAGCCGCGTCACGACCAACGCGGCCGACAGCTTCGCGCCGGGCTACCCGCTCCACGGCGGGCTCGCCGGGCCGGGCCGCGTCGACGAGGGTGATGCCCTCATTCGTCGCATCCTGCTCGCGGACGACCAGGCGGCGGCCGCCGGATCGAGCCTGCGGTTCGCGCCGCAGGCCGCCGACGGAGCCACCGACGGCGACAACCAGCGGTTCGTTCAGGTCGACTAGCGACGCGTGCCAAGGACGCCGGCCACGGTGGCCGGCGTCCTGGCATGTCCAGTGAAGTCCTGCGGACGCCCCCCGTCCAGGGTCGCCGGCAGGTTCAGGTCCCGGCGAAGAAGCGGTTGATGGCCTCGGTGTCGTCGGAGAACGCCCAGCGCTCGGTGATCTTTCCGTCCCGGATGTGATAGATCTCGGCGGTCCGATACGAGATCGACCGGTCGCCCATCGTCACATTGGCGGTCACGAGTGCAACCGTGTGCTCATCGTTGGCGATGATGTCGTGCGTGTCGCCGGCGAACGTCGCGCCGGTGTTCAGGCCCGAGAAGCGCTCCATCAGGGCTGCCTTGCCGCGAACCGGCTCGTCGCGGCCGATCTCGTGCCACACGACGTCGTCGGCGACGAGGTTCATCCACGGCTCCATGTCGCCGGCCTCCATCGCGTCGTTCGCGTTGCGCAGCAGGACGGCGTTCGGGTGATCGGCCATCGGCGGTGCCTCCTTTCAGGATGCGGACTGGGGAGATCCGCATCGTAGCCCTCGCAGCCGCCGCGAGCGGTGATCGCGTTCCTGACGCCGCCTGTCTTGTATCGGCGAGTAGGCTGGGGGAGACCGATGAGAAGTCATGGGGGCATCGGTCACATCCTCGGCACACGCAGTGTCTTCCAGCCAGACCGATCAGCAACCGCGGCGCGACCGCGCGCCGCGCCAGCCGGAAAGGGATCGCCTCCGTGACCTCCGCCGCTCCACCCCTCGATCACGACCGCCCGCCGATCGAGCTGCCGCACCGAGTCCGCCTCGAGATCCTGGGCGCCGTCCTGCTGGGCATCTTCCTGGCAGCGCTCGACCAGACGATCGTCGGCACCGCGCTCCCGGTGATCGTCACCGACCTGGAGGGCAACGACGTCTACGTGTGGGCGTTCACGGCGTACCTGCTGACGTCGACGATTTCCGGCCCGATCTACGGCAAGCTCTCCGACATCTACGGGCGGCGGCCGCTGTTCATCATCGGCGTGAGCATCTTCCTGATCGGCTCGCTGCTGTGCGGGCTGAGCCAGGAGATGTGGCAGTTCCTCGCCTTCCGCGGCCTCCAGGGACTGGGCGCGGGAGCGCTGTTCCCGATCGCGCTGGCGATCATCGCGGACATCTTCGCGCCGTCGGAGCGGGGCAAGTACCAGGGCTTCTTCGGGGCCGTGTTCGGCGTGAGCTTCCTGCTCGGCCCGGCCATCGGCGGCCTGATCACCGACAACTTCGGCTGGCACTGGATCTTCTTCGTCAACATCCCGCTCGGCATCGTCGTGCTCTACATCATCTGGCGGACCCTGCCGACGCACCGCGAGGAGGGGGCGGACCGGCACATCGACTACCTCGGCGCGGCGCTGCTGATCGGGGCGCTCATGCCGATCCTCATCGGCTTCACGAACAAGCAGTTCGGCGAGTGGACGGACCCCGACGTCGGCGGGCTGATCGCGCTCGGCGTCGTCCTCACCCTGGCCTTCGTGTTTGTCGAGTCCAGGGCGCACGAGCCGATCGTGCCGCTGCGCCTGTTCAGCCTGCGGACGTTCACCGCCAGCGTCGTGGCGATCTTCCTGGCCGCGATGGGCTTCTTCGCCGCGGTCGCGTTCCTGCCGCGCTGGTTCCAGTTCGTGAACGGCAGCTCCGCCACCGAGTCGGGCTACCAGTTGCTGCCGCTCGTCGGCGGGCTGATCGTCTCGGCCGTCGGCTCCGGGCAGTTTGTCGCGCGGACGGGTCGGTACAAGACGCTGATCATCATCGCGCTGATCACGATGGCGTTCGGGCTGTTCCTGATGACGAACATCCGTCCCGACACGCCCCTGCCGCTGCTGTACCTGTGGATGGTCGTCGCCGGCCTGGGCGTCGGGCCGACGTTCGCGGTCTTCACCCTCGCCGTCCAGAACTCCGTTCCGGTGCGCGACCTGGGGACGGGCACGAGCAGCCTGACCCTGTTCCAGCAGGTCGGGGGGACGATCGGCCTGGCGGTGACCGGAACGCTCTTTGCGTCCACGCTCGTCGACGAGACGCCCCGCCAGCTGATCGCGGCCGGCGTCCCGCCGGAGTTCGCGGACCAGTTCGCGTCCGGCGGCTCGTCAGGGTTCAACCAGCTCACGAGCGTCGGCGACCTGGGGGCGACGATCCTCGCATCGGTCCCGGAACAGTTCCGACCGCTCGTGGAGCCGTTGATCCCGAACATCGAGAACGGCATCCACACGGCCTTCTCGATCGCCACCGGCTCGACCTTCGTCGTCGGGATCATCACCGCACTGCTCGCCGCGCTGGTGGTGGCGGTGGTCATGCCGGCCGGAAGGATCGGGGAGCGCGAGGACGCCGGGTGGCGTGCGTCGTCGGCCCGACCGGAGCCCGCCCTGGACTAGCCATGTGGCCCGCACCCTGCATTGGGCGGAGCGTCAACCGCCCAATCGAGGTGCCCCCGTGAACCTCTCGATCCGCTCGATCCTGCTCCTGGTCGCCGTCGTGCTCTTCGTCCTCGCCGCCGTGGGCGTCGGACTCGGCGACATCGGCCTCGTGCCGCTCGGCCTCGCGTTCCTGGCCGCGGCGTTCCTGGTCAGCGAGGGTGGGTTCTCGCTGCGGACGTAGCTACTGCTCGATGTCGATCGAGTCGAGCACGGGCTCGGCCGTGGCCAGCGCCGCGTCCCACTGCTCGATCGACCCGCCGACCATGATCGCCAGCAGGCCCTGCTCGGTATCGAAGAAGGCGATCCACAGGCGACGCTCGGGATCGAGCCCGATGACGCCGGGCGGCAGCCGCATGAAGCTCGCGGCTTCGGCCCCGGTGTTCTCGATCGTGATCTGGCTGCCCTCGAGCCCGCCCATCTGCGACGAGCTGGTCTCGACGACCTGGAGCTCCGGGTTCGTCTCGAGGATGGCGATCGCGTCCGCCGCGTCGGCGGGCTCCCGTTCCCCGTCCTCGCCGACGAGCGCGCTTGGACGACCGAAATGAACCGAGACGACGTGCGGATCGTTCTCGTCCCCCTGCTGGATCGTGAAGTAGCCCCGGAACACCTGGCGGCCGTGCCACTGGTCGTCGACGTCGAACGTGACGCGCGGCGCGAACTCGCGCTGCGTATAGCGGCCCGGCGCGAGCGTCTCGTTGCCGGTGTCGTTGATGTTCGCGACACCCGACGGGAGCGGCGAGGGCGAGGGGGACGCCGTCTTTCCGGATGGATTCAAGGTGCAGCCCGCCGCGAGAACGGCGACCGCGAGCAGCAGGATTCGGCGCATCACCGATGAATACTGCCATGGTGGGGACCCGCGTTCATTTCGGGCCACCGGCGTGCGCGCGACCATGGCTGATCGGTTTCCTGACGCGGTCCGTCGGGATTGCGGCCCAGGCTGAGGGCGTGCAACCTGCGAGCGTGGACGTCCTCCCCGACGGCATCACCCTCGAGCCCGACGGCACCCCCCGCTGCTGGTGGGGCGCCGGCGACGAGCTGTATCGGCCGTACCACGACCGGGAATGGGGCCGGCCGGTCGCCGATGATCGGCAGCTCTACGAGAAGCTGATCCTCGAGGGCTTCATGTCCGGGCTCTCGTGGCTCACGATCCTTCGCAAGCGCGAGAACTTCCGCTTGGCGTTCGCCGGCTTCGAGATCGAGGCGGTCGCGGGCTTCGGTGCCGATGACGTCGACCGCCTCCTGGCCGATGCGGGCATCGTCCGCCACCGCGGCAAGATCGGCGCGGCCGTCAACAACGCGCGCCGTTGCCTCGAGCTGCGTGACGAGTTCGGCACCTTCGCCGCGTATGCGTGGGGCTACGAGCCCGACCCGTCGACGCGTCCGGCGACCCTGGATCGCGCGGCGCTCATGGAGTGCACGACGACGCCCGAGTCCGTGGCGATGAGCAAGGACCTGCGACGGCGGGGATGGTCGTTCGTCGGCCCGACGACGGTCTACTCGTTCATGGAGGCCATGGGCATCGTCAACGACCACCTCACCGGGTGCTTCGCCCGGCCGGAGATCGAGGCGGAGCGCGCCGCCTTCCGGCGACCATCCATGCCGTAGGGACGCCGATTGCAGGATCCGGGGACGGTGGCGAACCTGAAGGCGCAGACTGGGTCATGCCCCGTTCCCGCCTCCCCCTCGTTGTCGGTTTCGTCCTCCTCCTCGTGCTCTTTAGCGTTGCCATTCCGCTCGCGATCGGCGGATTGTCCCGGGACTTCTGCGATCGCAGACCGGATCACCGGCGGTGCACCGAACCGTCGCCGACCCTGAGTCTCATCGCTCGCCCCACCCCCTCACCGACTGCCACGGCGACGCCCACGCCGGCGACGCCGGCGCCGACGCCACGAGCGACGCCCGCGCCGACGCCCGCCCCAACGCCGACGCCCGCCCCAACGCCCGCACCCGCACAGGCCGACGCTCGCCTCGCCTGCACCGGCTACCCCGAGCCCCGCGTGTTCCTCGAGAGCCAGGACCACTGGTCGCCGATCCCTGGGCTGAACACGCTCGGCCACGTCCATGTCGGCATGTGCTTCCCGCTGTATCAGACCGTGCGCGGCACCGTCACGTTCGACGTCCGCGTGGTCATGTACCAGAACAAGGGAACCTGGATCCTCCTCAAGGGCCAGGACGACGCCAGCGACACGTTCTACCTCGAGAAGCCGAACGTCACGCCGCCGACCGGCGGCGAGCAGGTCTTCTGGCGCACCGTCCGCGTGGACACGACGAAGCTCCCCGATGGCATCCGTCACTTCCGCTGGTACGCCGAGGTCCTGCAGGACAACGGCAACACGCAGACGGCGCGCGCGAACTGGCCGCTCGACGTGCAGAACGGCACGGCCGACAAGGACGCGGCCGATACGGTGCGCTACATGAACTGGTATCGCGTCGCCCCGACAGATCGCGACTGGGGGTACATCGGGCCCGTCGTCGCGTCGATCCCGGTGGCGCCCGTCAACGCATCACTGACCCTCGACGTGAGGTGTTCGCTGAACGGTTCGTCCAAGTCGCCGAGGATCGACCGCAGCGTCGTCAACCTGGACCCCAACTTCCATCACGGCATGGAGGGCACGGTCGTCTACTCGGGGGCTCCCCTGGACGGGAACCTCACCGTCGACACGTCCGGGCTCGCGGAGGGGCCGCACAAGCTGTCGATCCGCTGCATCCAGGACGACGGCGCCGAGGTCCACGAGGGCATCGGCGTCGTGCCCTTCGTGGTGGACCGCTAATTGACGGCCGCCGGCTCCGGCGCGGCGCGCGAGGAACCGTAGGTCGCCAGGATCTCGCGGTGCAGGTCGAGCAGGCGAGGGATGTCCTCGCGCTCGGCCCGCGCCATGCCGCACTCGGTGCAGATGCCCCACGCCGGCGCGCCGCCATTGCCCGGGTGGGCGACGAGATTGGCGTCGATCAGTCGCACCTGCTCCGCGGTCGTCCCCGGCTCCTGCTCGTCGGGGTGGTACGGCACGAGCGCGAAGTAGATCTCCGTCCCGGGCCGGATCCGGAGCCCGTGCAGGGGCTCGAAGTACGACGGATCGCGCTGGTACTGCGGCACGGTGAACGCGAACCAGCCCACCTGGCGTCGCGCCTCCGCGTTCAGGCGATTGACGACCGCCACCTGCATCGCGAGCGACTGTGGCTCCTTGAAGTGCCGATGCTTGTAGTCGCCGTAGCACAGGTGCAGCCCGACCGGCACGTCGGCCGGCACGTGGTCGATGCAGCGGGCCAGCCGCTCGGTGACCCCGTCAAAGGTCTGGTCCTCCGTCACGCCGAAGCCGGCGTCGATGATGCCGAACTCGACGGCCACGTCCCACTGTGACGCGATCCGATCGTGTGGCAGCGCGTCCATCAGCCGCCGGTGATCGGCGAAGAGGGCGCGCTCGTATGACGCCTCGAGCAGCGCCTGCTGCTCGTCGACGATCCAGGCGTTGATCGACGCCAGGGGCGTCGGGTACTCGACCTGGAAGCGGACGCCGGCGGGGATGACGCCCTCGGACTGCAGCCGATCGAAGATGGCGAACGACTCGATGTACGCGTCGGCATACCCGAGGTTGGGCCACTCGATCGACTCTGGAGCGACGCCATCGGCCAGGCGAACCTCCGGCATCTGCTCATAGCCCTCGACGAGGTCGCGAGGCGGTGCCTGCTCAAGCCCGGGCGTCGCCCAGAACTTCTGCAGCTGGTAGAAGATCCACTGCTGGCGGTCGCCGGTCTCGCCGTCGGGGATGCGGCTGACGCCGTGGGGGACGCGAGCGGAGATCTCGCGCATGACGGTCTCGGCATCGGGCAGGTTGACGCCGCCGTTGAAGTGAACCGCGGTGGGTGGCACGAGGATCCTCCTTGCCTATCGGTCCTGGCTGGGGCACCGCTTCCGCCTGAGGGGGCGGGTCGGTTGCCGGGCCGTCATCGAGCCAGGGCTCTCGGGCCACTCGTGATAGGTGCCGCATCGCGGCTGATTGGAGCGTAGCACGTCGCCGACGAGTTGGCCGATAGTCGAACCGGGGACGGCTGACGCATACTGCGTCCGCGGGGACCCTGTCGGACGTATAGGCGGTAGGCATGGCTGAGATCGTCCCGCGCTGGGAGTGGCGCACGTTCGGAGACTCGTTCGGCGTCGCGGATAAGCGGATCGATGCGCTCGAGTCCACCGGCGTCCAGGAGAGCGAAGAGCTCTACGTCCTCGCGCCGGGCGGCGACATCGTGAAGCTGCGGGCCGGCCTGCTCGACATCAAGACCCTGCGCGAGACGAACCCGGCAGGCCTGGAGCAGTGGTTCCCGGTGCTGAAGGCCGAGTTCCCCCTCTCGGCCGACGACGTGGCGGCCGCCTGCAGCGCCCTGCGCCAGCCGCCACCCGACCCTCCGGTCGACGGCGCCAGCCTCGAGGACCTTCTGGCGATCCTCGTCACCCCGACGTCGGGCGTCACCGCCGTTCCCGTCAAGAAGCGCCGCGTGCGCTACACGATCGGAGGGTGCGTCGCGGAGCGCAGCGAGGTCGAGGCCGACGGCAAGAAGACGAGAACGATCGCGATCGAGGATCCCGACCCTGAGAAGGTCGTGGCCGCGGTCCGAGAGATCGGCCTTGGCGGCTACCTCAATCGCAGCTACGCGGCGGGCTTGCCGGCGGTGACGTCCGGCGCGCCTGCGCGCTACGCCGTGATCGACGTCGGCACGAACTCGGTGAAGCTGCACATCGCCGAGCGGTCGCCGGACGGTGGCTGGACGCGCATCGTCGACCGCGCGGTGATCAGCCGGCTCGGCGAGGGCCTCGAGCCGGGCGGCGACATCGGCCCGGAGCCGGTCGACCGGACCGCGGCGGCGATCACCGGGATGGTCGAGGAGGCGAAGAAGGTCGGCGCGATCGCCGTTGCCGCGGTCGGGACCGCCGGGCTCCGGATGGCCGCCAACGGCGGCGCGGTCGTGGCGGAGCTCGAGCGCCGCGGCGGGATCCAGCTGGAGGTCATCTCCGGCGAGGACGAGAGCCGCCTGGCCTACCTGGGTGCGGTCGCCGGCATCGCGCCGTCGGGGCCGCTCGTCGTGTTCGACACCGGCGGCGGGAGCAGCCAGTTCACGTTCGGCACCGCCGCCACGGTCGACGAGCGCTTCAGCGTGAACGTCGGCGCCGTCCGCTACACCGAGCAGTTCGGCCTCGCCGGCGCGGTCTCGCCGGAGGTCGTCGCCGAGGCGCTGACGGCCATCTCCGCGGACCTGTCGAGCCTCGACGGGCGCGCCACGCCGGAGGCCCTCATCGGCATGGGCGGAGCACTGACCAACATGACCGCGGTCGCCCTCGGGCTGAGGGCGTACGACCCCGACCAGGTCCACGGCGCGCGCCTCGACCGGACGGAGATCGACCGTCAGATCGAGCTGTACCGATCCAACGATGCGGCGGGGAGGCGAACGATCGTCGGGCTCCAGCCCGGCCGATCCGACGTGATCCTTGCCGGTGCCTGCATCGTCCGAACCGTCATGGAGCGGCTGGGGTTCGAGACGCTCACCGTGAGCGACCGGGGCCTGCGCCATGGCGTCCTGCTCGAGCGATTTGGCACGAACGAACGGAGGACTGAACCGATGGAGAGCGAAGCGCCGAAGGGCGAGGTGCCGAAGGACGACGTGCCCAAGGCCGAAGCGCCGAAGGCCGACGCGCCAAAGCCCGAAGCGCCGAAGGCAGAAGCGCCGAAGAGCGCAGCGACAGCGCGGCCCCGCAGGACGACGACGCCAAAGGCGAGGCCCGAACGATCGACCGAGGAGCGGAAGGTGACCGAGACAGCGAGCGCGGGGGCGACGAACGGCAAGACCGATGCTGCGCCAACCGATGGTGCGGCTCCCGCGACGCAGGCAGACACCGCGCGCCGCCTGTCGGACGCCGACCTCGCCAAGGTCATGGAGCTCATCAAGGATGCCGACAGCGTCGAGCTGAAGCTCACGGTGCCGGCGGGCGCCCAGCGCGCGACGATCCGGGGCCTGCCCCTGGACCCCGTCGAGGCGCAGCCGCGCCAGGTGTTCTTCTTCGACACGCCGGAGCTGACGCTGCAGAGGGCCGGCGTGATCGTGCGGGCACGGCGTATCCAGGGCGGTGCTGCGGACACGGTCGTGAAGCTCCGCCCAGTCGTGCCGGCCGAGCTGTCGGAGGCGCTCCGGGCGGACCCGTCGTTCAAGACCGAAGTCGACGTCGTTCCGGGCGGGTTCGTGTGCTCGGGCTCCTTCAAGGGCAAGACGACGGGGCAGCAGGTCCGGGACGCGGTGGCCGGAGACCGGCCGATTCGCAAGCTCTTCTCGAAGCCTCAGCGCAAGTTCTTCGCCGAGCACGCGCCGGCCGGTATCGAGCTCGACGCCCTCGTGCCGCTGGGCCCGACCTTCATCCTGAAGGGCCAGTTCACGCCGAAGGAGTTCGGCCGACGGATCACGGCGGAGGTGTGGCTCTATCCCGATGGCTCGCGCATCCTCGAGCTGTCGACCAAGGCTGCGCCATCGGAGGCGTTCCAGGTCGCGGCGGAGGCCCGCGCGTACCTGTCGGCCGCCGGCGTCGAGCTGGGCGGTGCACAGGAGCCGAAGACCGGTGCCGCCCTGCAGTTCTTCGCGAAGGAGCTGGCGGCGCATCCCGGCTGATCCCTTGACGTTCGAGCCCGAACGGGCCTAACTGCGCATCACGCATGGGTGCGCTGCATCGGACGGAGGCCGCCGAGCGCTCGAAGCTGCTCCGAGTGCGTGGCTATGACGTCGAGCTGGACCTGACGCGCGGCGAGACGGCCTTCGGGTCGACGGCGCGGATCGTCTTCGACTGCGCGCAGCCGGGGGCGACGACCTTCGCCGACGTCGCCGCGGCGCGGGTCGACTCGGTCGTGCTGAACGGTCGGGCCCTCGATCCCTCGGCGATCGCCGATGAGCGCCTCCGCCTCGACGACCTGGCGGCGACGAACGAGCTGCTGGTGACCGGCGAGTTCGCCTACTCGCGCCAGGGCGAGGGCATGCATCGGGCGGTCGACGCCGCCGACGACGAGGCCTACGTCTGGGCCGAGACGTGCGTGAACCACGCGCGGCGGATCTTCGGCTGCTTCGACCAGCCCGACCTGAAGGCGCCGCTCCGCCTGCGCGTCCGCGCCCCCGAGCACTGGACGGTCGTGTCGCACGGCTCGGCCGAGCGCACGGACGACGGGACCTGGACCTTCGCCGAGACGCCGCCGCTGCCGACGTACCTCATGTGCGTGGTTGGCGGGCCGTTCCACTCCGTGTACCAGACGCACGGGTCGATCCCGCTGGGCCTCCACGTCCGCCGCTCGCTGGCCGAGCACCTCGACGCCGACGAGCTGTTCACCGAGACGCGGCAGTCGCTCGACTTCTACCACCAGCTCTTCGGGGTCCCGTATCCGTTCGGCAAGTACGACCAGGCGTTCCTGCCCGAGTTCGACTTCGGCGCGATGGAGAACCCGGGCTGCGTGAAGTTCTCCGACAAGTTCATCTACCGATCGCGCGTGACCGATGACGAGCGCGCCCTCCGCGCGATCGTGATCGCGCACGAGATGGCGCACATGTGGTTCGGCGACCTGGTGACGCTGCGCTGGTGGGACGACCTGTGGCTGAACGAGTCGTTCGCCGAGTACATGGGCACGCTGACGGTCGACGAGTCGATGCGCTTCCGGAACCGCTGGGCCTGGTTCTGCGCGACGATGAAGGCGTGGGGCTACCGTCAGGACGAGCTCCCATCCACCCATCCGATCGCCGCCGACGTCGCCGATACCGAGGTCGCGCTCCTGAACCTCGACGGCATCTCGTACGCGAAGGGCGCGGGCGCGCTGAAGCAGCTCGTGTCGTGGGTCGGGTTCGACGCGTTCATCGAGGGGCTGAAGGTCTACTTCGATCGGCACGCGTACGCGAACACGACGCTGAGCGACCTGCTCGAGGCGCTCGAGCCGGCCAGCGGACGGGACCTGGGCGCGTGGAGCGGTGAGTGGCTGGAGACGGCCGGCGTGAACGTGCTGCGACCGGAGTCGATCGTGGACGGAGACGCCTATCGGTCCGTCGCGGTCCTCCAGGACGCGCCCGCCGATCATCCGACGCTGCGGTCGCATCGGATCGCGATCGGCCTGTACGACCGGGACGGGGAGCGGTTGGTCCGTCGCGATCGCGTCGAGCTCGACGTCGTCGGCGCGCGCACGGAGGTTCCGGCCCTGGCCGGAGTCGCCGTCCCGGACCTGCTGCTCCTCAACGACGACGACCTCACGTGGGCCAAGATCCGGCTCGACGAGCGATCGCTGGCCGCCATCCGCGGCGGTGGGCTCGCCGGCATCGACGACGCGCTGCCGCGGGCCCTGATCTGGGCCTCGCTGTGGGACATGACCCGCGACGCGGAGCTTCCCGCCGGCGACTACCTCGCCTTCGTGCTCGACTCGATCGGCGCCGAGCGAGACATCGCCCTGATCGAGGACGCGCTGCGCCGGGCGCGGACCGCGATCGACACGTACGGCCGGCCGGAGGAACGCAACGCGAGGCTGGCGGCGCTCTCGGCGCGCGGCGGCGAGCTGCTCGCCGCCGCGGAGCCGGGGAGCGACCTCCAGGTCAGCTACGCACGCGCGGGCGTCCGCTCAGCCTCCGGCGCGGACGACGCGGCGCGCATCGCCGGCTGGCTCGAGGGCGACGGCGTACCGGCCGGCCTGGCGATCGACCCCGAGCTGCGCTGGCTGATCGTTCGGCGGCTTGCCGTCCTTGGAGCGATCGATGATGGCGCGATCGCCGCCGAGCTCGAGCGCGACCCGACCTCGAACGGGGCCGAGTGGGCGGCTGGGGCCCGCGCGTCGCTGCCGAGCGCCGAGGCAAAGGCCCGGGCATGGGAGACGATCTCGGATCCGGACGCGCTCTCCTACCCGATGCTGAGGGCGACCGTTCGCGACTTCTGGCACGCGGAGCAGCTCGAGCTGTGCGCGCCGTATGTCGAGCCCTACCTGGCCACGGTGCCCGAGGTCTGGCGGTCGCGATCGGCTGAAATGGCCTGGGAGCTCACCGCATCGATGTTCCCCGAGCTGCTCGTTTCCAGCGACACCGTCGAGCTCGTCGACCGCGCGCTCGCGACGGATCTCGACGACGCCCCACGGCGACTGCTCGTCGAGGGTCGTGCCGACCTCGAGCGCGCGCTCCGAGCTCGCGAGGCGGACCGGGCCGGAGAGCCGGTTGGAGCCCTGTGACCGAGCCACCGTCCCGGCCGCCCCGTCCCCCGCGCAACGAGCAGAACGAGGAGTACTGGCGGACCTTCCTGGAGCAGCCCGACACGATGATGGGCTTCGCCCGGACCGTCGTCAGCCGCATCCCGTCGAATCCGCGCTGTCAGCTGTGCGCGGCGCCATTCGCCGGCGCGGGCGGGTCGTTGATGCGGGCCATCGGCAAGAAGCAGTCGGTGTTGAACCCGCTCATGTGCAACGCGTGCGAGACGCAGCTCATCAAGAAGCGCGGCGGCGCCGAGGTCGAGGGCTCGCTCCTGTTCGCCGACGTTCGCGGGTCGACCGCGATCGGGGAGCGACTGTCGCCGGCCGACTTCCGTGCGACGCTCGCGCGCTACTACACCGGCGCCTCGGACGCGGTGTTCGCGAACCGCGGCGTCGTCGACAAGTTCGTGGGCGACGAGCTCGTCGCCGCCTTTCCGCCCTTCCTGGGTGAGGCGCACCCGGCCCGAGCCGTCGAGGCAGCGCGCGATGTCCTGCGCGGCACCGGCCATGGCAGCGCCGGCGGGCCATGGCTTCCGGTCGGCGCGGCGGTCCACACCGGCAGGATGTGGTTCGGGACGGTCGGAGAGGGCGTCCACGTCGAGATCACGGTCCTCGGCGACGTCGTGAACACGACCGCGCGGCTGGCCGCCGCCGCCGGTGCCGGCGAGATCCTCGTCTCCGCCGAGGCGGCCGCCGCCATCGGGCTCGAGCCATCGCTCGAGCATCGGAGCCTCGAGCTGAAGGGCAAGGAGCACGTCACCGACGTGGTGGTGCTCCACGCTGCCTAGCCGAACCAGGCGAGGGAGACGAGCTCGGCGTAGACGGCCTCGACGTCGACGGCCACGCCGCGGCGGGTGAACCACTCGCCGACGTTCGCCACGTCCCGGTGGAGCAGCTCGAACGCATCGGCGTTCGTCGTGAACTCCACCGCCTGCGGCAGGTCGATGACATAGAGCCGCCCCTGCCACCACAGGAGGTTGTAGACGGACAGGTCGGCGTGGACGAGCCCGCCCATCGTGAGCGCCACGAGGCTGCCCGTCAGCTGCTGCCAGGCCGATGCCAGCTCGTCCTGCGTCAGCCGTGCCTGCGCCACCTTCGCCGCCGCCTGTGACTCGTCGCCGATGAACTGCATGAGCAGCCCGTCGTCCGTGCGCTCGACGGGGTACGGGACCGATGCGCCCGCCTCCCAGGCACGGCGCAGCATCTCCCACTCCTGCATCGGCCACATCTGGGCCGTCAGCTCGTGGCCCCACTGGCTCTTGTTGCCGGCGTTCAGCGCGCGCCGGTCGCGGGCGCGGATGTTCCAGCCGGCCTTGTAGATCGCGTCCCCGCGGTAGCTGGTCGAGTTCGAGAAGCCGAGCTCCCGAAGCTCGCCCTTGCCGGGGTAGCGGGGCCGATATCGCTTGTGGGCGAGCAGGCGCGGACCGCTGCTGGCGAAGCGACGCTCCACCAGGAAGATCTCGGCCTCCTTGCCGGACTTGAGGGTGCCGCGCGGGTGATCCTCGTAGGCCTCACCGTCGGGCCAGGCCATGGACGGCCCGCGCAGCGGTTTCGTGATCGACACGAAGAAGCGCTCCCGTTTCGGGTCTGGGACGTGATGGGTGTCGTCCCGGCCGCGGGAGCGCTGTGAATGCTCTGGCTGGCCTCGGATCAGGCCGAGGGCGTCAGGCGCTCCGCGTGGCCGGGAGGACGGCAGTCGCGATCGTCACGGCGCTGGTCCTCCTTGGAGTTCGATTCATTGATGCGCGGCGGATTCTGCGCTGATCACCTCCCGCGCGCAATACGTCATTAGACTCAGGCGATGGGCTTCGACGTCGCTGCCGCGTCCTATGACGCCTTCATGGGCCGCTACTCGGTCCAGCTCTCCGCGCAGCTCGCGGACCTCGCCGGCATCGCCGCCGGCCAGCGGGTGCTCGATGTCGGCTCGGGCCCGGGCGCACTGACCGCGGAGCTCGTTGCCCGCATCGGCGCCGGTTCGGTCGTGGCCGTCGACCCGTCCCCACCCTTCGTCGAGGCCGTCCGGCACCGCCATCCCGGCGTCGCCGTCTCGCAGGCATCCGCCGAGGAGCTGCCGTTCGCCGACGGCGAGTTCGATGCGACGCTGGCGCAGCTCGTCGTGCACCTCATGGCGGACTCGCGACGCGGTCTGGCCGAGATGCGGCGCGTGACCCTGGCCGGCGGCGTGGTCGCCGCGTGCGTCTGGGACTTCGCCGGCGACCGGGCTCCGCTCAGCACGATGTGGCGCGCGGCCCACGCGCTGGACCTCGACGTCGTCGACGAGTCCGACCTGCCCGGCGCGCGGGAGGGACACCTGGCCGAGCTCTTCCGTGCCATCGGCCTCGGCGACGTTGTCGAGGCCGAGCTCACCGTCAGCCTCGAGCACGCCACGTTCGAGGAGTGGTGGGAGCCGTACAGCCTCGGCGTCGGCCCGGCCGGCTCGTACGTCGCAGGGCTCGATGAGGAAACGCGCGCCGCGCTCCGCGATCGGTGCCGGGCGAACCTGCCCGAGCCGCCATTCGTGCTCAACGCCGTGGCGTGGGCGGCGCGAGGGCGCGCCTAGGCTCGCCCGACATCCCCGGCCGGCCGCGTGACAACCGCGCTCGGTGGAACGTCCGAGGCGGCAACTGAGATTGGTCGCCGAATCGCCAATCCACCGTGGCATCGAGGTGTGTCGTGCGTGCCTTCCGTCTTCTGCTCATCCTGGCCTTCGTCGCCGGCGTCGCGTACGTCGGGTACGTCGGGTACGAGGGGTCGCGCCAGGCCGTGAACGTCGATGAGGCGCGAAGTCGAGACTGCAGGACCCCGGACGTCATCCTTGGAGCGTCGTATGAGGCGATCAACTACGACATCGACGATGACGATGCGCTGAAGGTCGCGAATCCGAACCCCCGCGACTGCGCCGACCAGGGCGAGCGGGCGGGTCGCGCGCTGTTCAGCCTCGACGGCGTCACGCGCCTCGCGGGCTGGTACGTCCCCGCCGCGAACGGCACTGGCCCCGAGGGCCCGACGATCGTCCTCGTCCACGGCTATGCCGCGAACAAGTCGGACATCCTGGCGTACGGGGCGGGGCTCCACGAGACGTTCAACCTCGTCGCCTTCGATCTGCGCAATGGCGGTCGCTCGACCGGATCGCAGACGACGTACGGCGTCCGCGAGCAGGACGACCTCCGCGCCGTGATCGACTGGGTCGAGCGGGAGAAGGGCGCCGAATGGATCGGCGTTCTCGGGAACTCGATGGGTGCCGCGACCGCGATCACCGAGGCGCGATCGGACCCGCGCGTCCAGGCGCTCGCGCTCGACTCGATGCACACGCGGCTCGCGTACCAGTTCGAGCGACGCCTGGAACGCTCAGGCCACCCGCCCTACCCGGGCACCTGGGCGATCTTCGCCGGCGCCTTCGTCCGCACCGGCGGGCTGGACCTGAGCGAGGCCGATCCGGCCGATGCGATCGCGGACCTCGGCGATCGGCCGATCCTTCTGACACACGGCACCGCCGATGACGAGAATCTCCCGGCGCGCACCGAGGCATTCGCCGCCGACCTCGGCGCGGCAGGCATTCCGGTCGAGCTCCAGTGGTGCGAGGGCGCCGGCCACGGCCTCGTCGACGACACCTGCCCCGACGAGTACGCCGGCTGGGTGCGCGACTTCTTCACCCGCGCACTCTCCGGCGACTAGCGACAACACGGGTCGATCTCGGCGCGCTCCTTGCTGCAACCGGGCGGTGTCTTCCACGCACCGGAGAGTGATCCAACCGTGTCAGTCGCAGGCACCCATGCCCGGCGCGCGATCGTGGCCTCCCTCGCCTCGGTCGTTCTCGTCAGCGCCGCCCTCATTCAATCGGTCGCGGCCGCCCCGAGACCGGACCCGCGGATCATCGGCGGTGAGCCGGCTGGCTTCGGCGAGTACCCGTTCATGGTCGCGCTCCTCTTCGAGCCGGCGGCCGGCAGCGACTTCGACAAGCAGTACTGCGGCGGATCGCTGATCGCGTCGCGGTGGGTCTTGACCGCAGCGCATTGCGTCGACTTCTTGACCAGCCCCGACGAGGTCGCCGTGGCGGTCGATCGGACGCACCTCAACAGCACCGAGGGGCAGCGCGTGGGCGTGCGCGAGTTCTTCATCCATCCCGATTGGGACCGGAACACCCTCTCGCCCGACGTCGCGCTGCTGCGGCTGGCCAAGCCGGTCACCGGCGTCGCGCCGATTCGGCTTGCCGGTCCGTCCGATGACGGCTTCGAGGTCGCGGGCACGCTGTTGACGGTCATCGGCTGGGGGAACACGTCGACGACCGGACAGGCGAGCTTCCCGGACGGCCTCCGCGAGGTCGTCGTGCCGGTCGTTGACGACACGACGTGCGACGAGGCCAACCACGGGCTGGTGACACCGGAAACGCAGCTCTGCGCCGGCGACAAGGGCATCGACAGCTGTGGCGGCGACAGCGGCGGCCCGCTGTTCGCCACGTCTGGGGGCGCGAAGGTGCAGGTCGGCATCGTGAGCTGGGGCATCGGCTGCGCGAAGCAGCGCTACCCCGGCGTCTACGCGGAGGTCAACAGCCCGACGATCCGGAGCTTCATCGCTGACGTGGCCGGGGTCTGACCGATGACGGTGAGATTGCCGACCGTCCCGACCACGATGATCGATCGGCACCGCGCGGATTGGACCGATGACCCGGGGCGGTTCTCCGGGCGCGTCGGCCGCCAGGCGTTGGCGTTGACGGAGGAGGGCATCGGTGCCCTCGCCGTCTTCTTCGAGGCCGGGTCCCGGACACGGCCGCACCTGCACGCCTACGACCAGATCCTGATCTGCATCGACGGCGAGGGGGTGGTCGCGATGGCCGCCCCCTTCGAGCAGCCCGATGTCGTCACCATCCGGCCGCCCGACGTCGTCCGCATCCCGCGCAGCACGTGGCACTGGCACGGCGCGAAGCGCGGGTCGCCGATGACGCACGTCTCGATCCTCGTCCAGGACGAGGGCGACCTCTGGGAGGGCGTCGACCCCAAGGACTGGGACGACTACCGCGAGGACTGAGCGGACGCCGCGCCGGCGGTCTGAACGCGGGCGCCTCGGGCGTAGGATGCCGGCATGACCCGGCCCACGACCGAGGACGAGGCGTTCTGGCGGGACTTCCTGGAGCACGGCGGCGACACGTGGAAGGGGATCGGCCGGCAGGTCTTGCGCCGCATCCCGGCCGACCCGCGCTGCCGGATGTGCGCCTCGCCCTTTGCCGGGCCGGGCGCGCCGCTCATGCGGCTGATCGGCAAGCGGCAGTCTGAGTCCAATCCCAACTGGTGCACGACCTGCACCGACTTCCTGGCCAAGCACAACGGGGGCGCGGAAGTGACGTCCGCGATGCTCTTCGCGGACGTCCGCGGCTCCACCACGCTGGCGGAGCGGATGCCCCCGGTCGAGTTTCACGCACTGCTGAACCGATACTTCGCCGTCGCCACCGGCGTCGTGTTCAAGCACGACGGGTTCGTCGACAAGTTCGTCGGCGATGAGCTCGTGGCGACGTTCTTTCCGCTCCTCGCGGGCGAGCGATACGTCGAGCGTGCGGTCGAGGCCGCCCAGGACCTGCTGCGGGCGACCGGCCACGCTGACCCAGCCGGCCCATGGGTGCCGGTTGGCGCGGGCGTCCACGTCGGCCGGGCCTGGCTCGGGATGCTCGGCGAGCCCGGTCACCGGGAGCTGACCGCGGTCGGCGACGCCGTGAATGTCGCCGCGCGTCTCGCATCGCATGCCCAGGCCGGCGAGATCCTCGTGTCGACCGATGCGGCCGCCGCCGCCGAGCTGGATCTGACCGATCTGGAGCGCCGCACGCTCGAGCTGAAGGGCAAGTCGCTGGGGACCGACGTCGTCTCGCTTCGCATCGCTCCGGGATGAGCGTGGACGACGTGCCGGGCGTCGACGTTCTCCAACGGGCCGAGGGAGAGCTCGGCGACGTCATCGCCGATGGCGACTGGGTCGCCCACGCCCACGCCCGTGGCCCTAGCCAGCGGGCATAGGACGAGAGTACTATCCGGGCGATTTCATCCACCACCCCTCGTCAGTTGCCGGCATGGTTTGCGGCCCCGGCACCCGAGCCGCCGGTCCGGCCGAACGGAGGACACATCCGTGCGTCGTCGCCTGCTCGTCATGAGCGCCATCGCCGGACTGCTTGCAGCCCTGCCCACCGGTGCCCTTGCCGCCGATCCCTCGACCGGGTCGACGTCAACCCTCGCCGCCGTGCCCCGCGCCTACGCGAGCCTCGAGCGGATCACCCCCGCCAATGAGCTTGGCGTCGTCCGGCCCTGCGCGCTGGCGTGGAACGCCCAGACGAAGCGGCTGTCGGTACTCGATGCGGCGCGGCCAGGCCGCGGAGTCGAGGTCACCTCCGCCGGCGCGCGGACGCGCACGATCAGCGGCAACGCGACCGCCGGAACGTTCACCGGAACGAAGGCAGGGACGGTCCGAGCCGCGCTGAGCGGGACACTGCGCGGGCTGGCGGTCAGTCCCACGAGCCGGCACCTGTTCACCTACGCCCCCGCGACGCGCACGCTCTGGGAGCTCGACGCGGCCGGCCGGATCGTCTCGCGGCGCAGCCTGACGAACGCCGGGCTCACCGACGTCCGCGCGATCGCGATCGCCCCGTCTGCCGACACGTCCGACGCCGCGGGCCGCATGTCCGCCTACATCGCGGATGCCGGGCAGGCGGTCGACGGCACCGTCAGCGGTGCAGGCCTCTACGAAGTCGTGCTCAGCGCTCCGGTCCGCAGCGTCGCCGCGATCACCGCGGCCGTGGGCAACGTCACCCTCGTCAACACGATCAACACCGGCGCCGGCAGCGCGACCTGGACGCCGGACAGCCCGGATCCCTCCGGCCTTGCCTACAACTCGCACATCGACCGCCTCGTCGCTGTCGACGGCGAGGTGGAGGAGACGACCGGGGCCGGGTTCCACGGCGCGAACGGCTGGTTCGCGACGCGCTCCGGCACGACGACCGGCACGTTCAACACGATTCCCGCCAGTCCGACGAACAAGGAGCCCGTTGGCGCCGCGTACGATCCGATTCGCGACGAGCTGTACGTCTCGAAGGACGGCACGTCGGTCGTGTGGGTCTACAACGCCACGACGATGACCGTCGTCCGATCGTTCGCCGTCTCCGGATCGCCGTACAACAACGCCGATGCCGAGGGCCTGGGCTTCGGCGGCGGCGTCCTGTACATGGTCGATGCGCTCGACAACGACATGGTGAAGGTCCTGCCAGGCCCGAACGGCATCATCGGTTCGGGCGGTGATGACGTCGTGACCAACTTCGACCTCCAGCAGTTCGGCCAGGACGAGCCGGAGGGCCTCGACGTCGACCCGTCCAGCGGGAACATCTGGGTCGTCAGCAACAAGATCGGCGGCGGGGGAGTTCCTCAGCCGATGATCGAGGTCACGCCCAACGGCGCGCTCGTGTCGGTCGTCTCGATCGCGGCCGCCAACCCGAACTCGCCCGGCGGCCTGGCGATGGCGCCGCCGTCGAACGGGGATCCCGGCTTCAACATCTACGTCGCGGATCGCGGCATCGACAACCAGGAGCAGTCCAGCGAGAACGACGGCCGAATCTACGAGTTCGCGCCCGGCGGGGAGCCGCCACCGCCACCTCCACCAGGCGAGAAGCTGACGAACAATGGCTTCGAGCTGGACGTCAACGGCGACACGCGCCCTGACTCATGGACCACGAATGCCGCCTTCACGCGCAGCTCCGACGCGGTCCACGGCGGGACGTTCGCCGGTCGCCACGCGTCGACTGGCGACGTCGCGTACAACGTGTACCAGCAGGTCAGCGGCATCACGGCCGGGACGACCTATGCCTTCAGCGGCTGGATCAACATCCCGACCACCGCCGACACGTTCACCCTCAACATTCAGGCTCGATGGCGCGGTGCTGCCGGGGCCATCGTGACCCAGACGATCGTGACCCGTACGACGTCGACGAACGGGGCCTGGGTCCAGGTGAGCGCGAACGCGACCGCGCCCTCCGGGGCGACGAGCGTCCGGGTGACGATGAAGCTCAAGAGCCTGAACGGGACGATCTACGTCGACGACTTCTCGTTCGCGGGCTAGCGCGGGTCGTCGTCTGGTCGCTCGCGTCGCAATTCCGCGGGTGACTGTGGCGGGGAGTTTCTTCCGCGCTATGCGCTGCGTGACTGGGAATCGCCCCGAAACTGGCC
>CBFGTN010000034.1:0-20488 GCA_965652075.1 uncultured bacterium | reverse complement strand
CGCACACCTCGATCGCGACCTGCATCACCTGCTCCTGGTAGAGGATCACGCCGAGGGTGTCCTCCAGGATCGGCTGCAGTGACGGGTGGGCGTAGGTGACGGGCTCCTCGCCGGCGCGCCGCCTGAGGTACGGGTGGACGGCATTCCCCTGCACGGGCCCGGGCCGGATGATCGCGACCTGCACGACGAGGTCCTCGAACCGCTCGGGACGCGCCTTCGGCAGCGCCTGCATCTGGGCACGTGACTCGATCTGGAACATCCCGACCGTGTCGGCCGCCTGGATGTCGCGGTACACCTCGGGGTCGTCGTGCGGGAGGGCGTCGAGGTCGATCCGTTGCCCCGTGTCGCGCTCGATGCGGTCGAGCGCGTCGCTCACGACGCCCAGCGTCCGGAGGCTGAGCAGGTCGATCTTCACGAGCCCGAGCTGCTCGACGTCCTCCTTGTCGTACTGCGTCACGACCCGCCCGGGCATCGTCGCGCGCTCGATCGGGACGAGCTCGATGAGCGGGGTTCGCGTCACGAGCATGCCGCCGACGTGAATGCCGAGGTGGCGCGGGAAGCCGTCGATCTCGGCACACAGCTGGAGCAGCCACTGCCACCGGTTGCGGGGGGAGTGGTCGGCAGGCCCACCGCCGGCGTCCTCTCGGATCCCCACCGGCTGAGACGCATCCACGGGCTCGGCGTCGACATCGCCTCCGGTGTCGGGGGCCGAGGGCTCGTCCGGTTCGGGAACGACCCGGATGCGGCGCCGTTCCTGGACCGGCATCCCCGACTCCGGGTCCACGCGCACGAGCGAGGGGCGACCGGTCGACGGTCCCGGCGAGCCGTTGTCACGCGGCGTCGGCACCTCCAGGTCGGTGCCTGACAGCTCGGATCCGGCCAGCTCGCCGCTGCGCGCGTATCGCTTCGTCGACTCCGACTCGTGGCGGACCGAGGTGACCGATGCGTCGAGCACCCGCGGTCGCTTCGGTGGATACCAGCCGCCCTCGCTGACCGGGCGGGACTCCGGCTCGAGGACCGCCGGTCGCTTCCCCGGCGCCCAGTGGCCCCGACCGATCGGCTGCGGGTCGAGGATCGGGCGCGGCCGGTGGTTCCACGACGAGTCGGAGTCCTTGCGGACGAGGCTGGGGTCGGCGCGGCCGTCGCGTCCCGGCGGGATGGCGGCGGTGGCCATGTCGATCCCAAGCTCGTCGAAGAGCCAGGCGAACGAGCCGTCAAGCGCGAGGTCGCGGGCGACGTCGCCCGCCTCGCGGGTGTCGAGCGCCTTGGCCAGCGCATCGATTCCCTCGACCGGGAAGCCGAGCGCCTTGGCCACCTCGCGCACGGCGTTCCGGGCACGGTACGTGACGATCGTGCAGACCATGGCCGCGTGGTCGGCGCCGTATTTCGCGTAGAGGTACTGGATCACCTCCTCGCGCCGGTTCACGTCGAAGTCGATGTCGATGTCCGGCAGCGCGCGCGCCTCGTTGATGAAGCGCTCGAACAGGAGCTTGTGCTCGATCGGGTCGACCTTGGTGATGCCGAGGCAGTACGCGACGATCGAGTCGCCGGCGCTCCCCCGTCCCTGGCCGATGATCTTGCGCTGCCGCGCGAACTCCATCAGGTCCCACACGATCAGGAAGAACTCGGCGAGGTTCGTGCGCTCGATGACGTCGAGCTCGTGCGCCAGCTGCTTCAGCGCCCGCGTGGTCACCGGCCGGTAACGGCGCAGTAAGCCGTCGTGCGCAAGCTGGTAGAGATATGAGAACGCGGTCTCCCCCTCCGGCACGCTGAAGCCCGGAAACCGATAGCGCTCGAAGCCGAGCTCCAGCCGGCAGGCCTCGCCGATGGCGGCGCTGTGCGCGATCCCGTCGGCCCAGGCGCGGCGGCTCGGCTCGTCCGGCAGCTCGGCACCGATGGCTCCCAGCTCGACGCCGGTCTTCAGCGCGTACTCGGCATTTGGCAGGAGCAGCTCGCGCGCCTCGTCGAGCGTCGCGCCATGGCGGATGCAGACGAGCACGTCCTGGAGCCGATGGCTCTCCGGGTCGGCGTAGTGGACCTCGTTCGTGACGGCGGTCGGCAGCCCGAGCTCGTCGGCGAGCGTCGCCAGCTGAGCAACGAGCCAGTCGTCATCGGGTCCGAGGTGGTGCGACAGCTCGACGGCGAAGTCGCCATCGGCAAAGCGCCCGGCCCAGCGGCGCGCGGCGTCGAGCGCCGCGTCACGGTCGCCGGCCAGCAGTCGCCGCGGCACCTCGCCGTTGCGGCAGCCGGAGAGGCCGAACAGATGGCCGCGGGCCTCATCGAGTGCGGCCTCCACGAGCCCGCGCTCGAAGACCGGGTACTGCTTCTCCCCCGCCAGGTGGCCGCGACTCACGAGCCGGGAGAGGGCGGTGTAGCCGTCGACGTCGCGCGCCAGCAGGACGAGGTGGTCGCCGGGCATCGGCCCGGCATGGAACTCGCCCGGCCAGCCGCGGCTCGCGCGCTCGCCGCGCAGCGGGTCGTTGAGCTTTCGCCCGCGACGGGCGAGGCGCAGCTCGTCGTCCGTGCGCGGGATCGTGAGCTCCAGGCCGATGATCGGGCGGACCGGCGAAAGCCCGGCCGCGCGAGCGGCATCGGTCTCGGTCTCCTGCGCCGCCTTCCAGGCGCGGACGGCTGCGTACAGGCCGGCATGGTCGGTGATCGCCAGCGCCGGCATGCCGATCAGCGCGGCGCGCGCAATCAGCTCCTCGGGATGGCTGGCGCCGTCGAGGAAGCTGAAGTTCGTGTGCGCGTGGAGCTCGCAGTAGCCGTCCGGGGTGCCCGTCATCGGACGAACGATGATAGAACGCGCGTTCTATTTGGGGAAGAGGCACACCGATCATCGGGACCATTGGTCGGTCGCCGACCACCGCGCAGCGGCTACGCTCCCAGGACATGAGCGAGCGCGCCGCATGAGCGTGGCGTCCCGAGCCCGCATCGCGCCCCCGACCGGCGTCGTTGCCGGGCTCGTCTTCTGGTTTGCCTCCCTCACGCCGACGCTCGTGCCCCGGGGCTGGATCGTCCAGGGCGTGACGAGCGGGGCCTGCCTGGCCATCGGCTACGGGCTCGGCGTCGGGGCAGCCCGAGCCGTCCGCCGCGCGAGGCGCTCGTACGACGAGGGCATGCGGAGCGGAGGCGCTCGGCCGGCGGCCGCCACCGCGGCGCTGGCCGTCGGTGTCACCGGCGCGCTCGCCTGGGCAACGTGGCAGGACGAGGCGCGCGACCTCGTCGGCATGTCGCACCTCGGCTGGTGGGAAGGCCCGCCCATGGGCGTCCTCTCCCTCGTCGTGGCCATCGGTCTGGTCCGGATCGGCCGGGCGTGCGCAGCCTGGCTGGGGGCGGCGCTGGAGGCCGGCCGGCGGCGCCGGGCGGCCGGGTGGCGCGCGATGGCACAGGTGGTTCTCGTCGTGGCACTCGTCGGCGTCGTCGGGAGCCAGGTGGCGGCGCGCGGGTTCGTCGCGGCGGTGAGTGCCATCTATTGGGCGCTGGACGAGGGCATCGACCCGGGCCTCGATCGGCCCACGCTCGCGACGGTGTCGGGAAGCCCGTCCTCGCTCGTCCCCTGGGAGACGATGGGCCTCTGGGGCCGCGACTTCGTCGCCGGCGTGACGAGCCGCGACGAGCTCATCGCCTACCACGGGCCGGATGCGGCCGTTCGCGACCCCGTCCGGGCCTTCGTCGGCCTGCGGACGGCCGAGTCGATCACGGAGCGCGCGGGCGTCGCGGTCCGGGAGCTCGAGCGGGCGGGCGGCTTCGATCGACGCGTCATCGCCGTCTGGATCCCCGCCGGATCGGGCTGGATGGATCCGAACGCGGCGAGGGCCCTCGAGCTGCTGCACGCCGGCGATACGGCGATCGTGGCCATGCAGTACTCCACGTTGCCCAGCTTTTTCAGCCTCGTCTTCGACGGCAGCCGGGCAATCGCCGCGGGCGAGGCGCTCTTCGACGCAGTCCACGAACGGTGGTCCGAGCTGCCGGCGGCGCATCGGCCGCGACTCATCGTCTTCGGCGCCAGCCTCGGGTCGGCAGGTGCGGAGCGCCCCTTCGTCGGCCCGGACGCCGCGACGTCGGCCGCGAACTTCGCGCTCGAGGCCGATGGCGCGCTCATCGTCGGGAGCCTGGGCTGGAACCCGATCCTGCGCCAGCTGACCGATGCGCGCGAGCCCGGGTCCCCGGCGTGGCAGCCGGTCTACGGCGACGGTCGGACCGTCCGATTCCTCACCGGCGGTGGCCGGCCGAACCCCGACGCGTCGTGGGGCCCATCGCGCGTGGTCTACCTCCAGCACCCGTCCGACCCGGTTGCCTACCTGTCGCTCGACCAGCTCTGGTCGCCGCCGGACTGGATGGACGCGCCCCGCGGCGGCGGCATCCCTCCCGGCACCGGCTGGTTCCCGATCGTCTCGACGCTCCAGGCCCTCGCCGACCTGTCCTTCTCGGCGAGCCTGCCCTCGGGGTTCGGCCACGACTATCGGGTCGACTACGCCGACGCGTTCGCCACGGTCGCGCCGCCGGAGGAATGGACGCGCGAGGACACGGCGCGCCTGGAGGCCTTCCTCGACGCCGAGACGGAGACCGCTGCTGACGTGCCCTAGGTCGGGCGCACCGTCATCGCGCGGCGCCACGCGTCGCGCGTGAGCCGGTACAGGACGTGCGGGACGAGGTGCGGGTATGCGGTCGCGTCGACGCGCGGGTGATCGAAGTCGCCGGCCGGGTCGCGCACGAGCCCGATCCGCTCCATCACCCGGCGCGAGCGGATGTTCTGCGGCACGGTGAACGACACGATCTGATCGAGCCCAACCTCCTCGAAGCCAAACCGAAGCGCCTCGCGGGCTGCCTCGGTCGCATAGCCGTTGCCCCAGTGGGCGCTTGCCAGCCGCCAGCCGACCTCGACCGTCCCGTCGGCGACGTAGTCGGCCGGCCACAGGCCGACATAGCCGACGAAGGGGGCGACGTCCGGGACCTCCACGGCCCAGAGGCCCCAGCCGTGCTCGTCCCAGTGCCGCTCGATCCGATCGACGAACGCGTCGGATGCCTCGCGCGACATGAGCCCCTGCATGTGCTCCATGACGAGCGGATCGGCGTTCATGGCCGCGAACGGGCCGCGGTCCGCATCGGCCCAGCGACGCAGCAGGAGGCGGTCGGTACGGATCACGCCGCAGCGACGGGCTGGCGCAGGCGGCCGTTCTGGACGGCGAGGACCGCGGCGGGGATCAGCGTCAGCCCGACGCCCACGAACCCGAGCACGGTGTACGAGGCGGCCGCGACGACGAGGCCGGAGGAGAGGCTGGCGAAGGCGGCCGTGCCCCACGTCAGCGTGTCGGCGATCCCCTGGATCCGCGTGCGCTCGGCGAGGGCGAGCCCGTGGCCGAGCATCGACGAGGCGGCCACGAAGCTCAGGTTCCAGCCGTAGCCGAGGAGGAAGAGCGCGAACGTCAGGACGATGCCGCCCTCCGGAGGGGCGAGGGCGGCGAGGAGCGCGGCGGCCGCGAGCCCGACGAGCCCGGAGGCGATGATCGCAGGAGCGCCGAATCGATCGGTGAGGCGCCCGGTGATCGGCGAGAGGCCGAACATCCCGAACGTGTGGGCCGAGAGCACGAGTCCGACGGTCGTCAGGTCGTGCCCATGGTCGATCAGGTGGATCGGGGTCATCGTCATGATCAGGACCATCACGACCTGCGCGCCGACGAGCGTCACGAGCGCCACGGCGACGGAGGGGCGGGCGACGATCGATGCCAGCGCCGGCGCCGCCTCGTGCGGCGCATCGACCGCCGGCAACGCCGATGGATCGGCCAGCGCATACGGCTCGGGGCGCAGGAGGACGGCGGCCACGACCCACGCAAGGCCGATGAAGACGACGGTCAGCAGGTACGAGCCGGACAGCTCCGGCAGTCCCAGGGCGAGCGCCAGGTCGCCCGCGGGCGCGGCGAGGTTCGGGCCGATGACCGCGCCGATCGTCGTGCCCCACACGACGATCCCGAGTGCCGACGCGCGACGGTCCGGCGTGGCCATGTCGGCCGCGATGTAGCGACCGAGGTTTCCGGAGGCGTTGGCGAAGCCGGTGAACGCGCTGCCGAGCAGCAGGAGCGGGATCGATGCGCCCAGGATCGAGCCGAAGGCGAGCGCCCCGCCGAGCACCCCGACCGCCAGGCCGAGCATCAGGCCGAGGCGCCGCCCCGTCCGCAGCATGATCAGCGCGATGAGGCTGGCCGCGACGGCCGTCCCGATCGTCGTGGTCGTCGTCGGCAGGCCACCGAGCGCGGGACCGTTCGCCATGTCCGCGGCGGCGAGCGTGCCCACCGTCACTGCCGCGATATAGCCGGTGCTGCCGAGCGCCGCGATCGTGAACAGGACCCAGCGCATCCGGCGCCGCAGCCGCGGCAGCTCCTCGGCCGGGATCGTGGCGGCCAGCGCGGCGGCCCGCGCGACGGCGACCGGCTGGGTCATGCCATGGCCTCCAGGGTGGGAAGGTGCTCGGTCGTGCCATCGGGCGCGACGGGGATGATCGCGACGTGATCGGCGCCTGCCGCGCGCATCGCCTCCACACGCGCCCGCGCGTCGGCGACCGCGCCGGTGGCGATCATCTCGTCGACGAGCCGGTCGCTCCCCGGCGCCTGCCAGTCGTCCGCAGTGAAGCCCTGGAGCTCCCACGACGCGTGGTACGTCGGCGTGCGGAGGTAGGGCTTGAGGTAGGCGCGGGCCGCATCGCGGCCGTCCAGCGCCACCGGCAGCGTGACGGCCAGGATCGGCCGGTCGCCGTCGCCGGCGGCGGCATCCAGGCGCTCGCGCATCCAGGTGACGCGTTTCGGGGTGACAAGGTACGGGTAGGCTCCATCGGCATCGGTCGCGGCCAGATCGGTCATGCGCTCGCGGAGCGCGGCGACGAGGATCGGCGGCTCGTGACCGTCGTCGGCAGCGCCGCGGACGACCGCCGCCCGATACTCCGCGAGGTATGCCCGCATCCGTCCCAGGGGCCGCTCGAACGCGTGGCCGCGCAGCTTGGCCGCCAGGTGCGGGTGGCTGACCCCGAGCCCGAGCACGAAGCGCCCGTCCGTCGCCTCGGCCAGGGTCTGCGTCGCCATCCGCGTGGCCTGCGCGTCGCGGCCCCAGATGTTCACCACGCTCGTCCCCAGGACCAGCGTGGTCGTCTCCCCGGCCAGCAGGCCGAGTAGCGTGAACGGCTCGCGGCCGACGGTCTCGGGCACCCACAGGCTGTCGTAGCCGAGCGCCTCGACCCGGCGCACGTAGGCGCGCAGATCGCCGATCGCGAGGGAGTCGAGGTGGCCCCAGACGCCGAGGCGCCCGAGGTCGACGCGGGTCACGGGCCGATGCTACCCGCGCTCACGCCTCCGGACCGAAGCGGTAGCGCAGGTACAGCTCGTCCTCGTGCCGAAGCACGCTCACGAGCCTGGCGACGCGTGGGTCCGCCGCGTACGGCGAGCCGCCGGCGATCGGCGCGATCATCGGCAGCGCATCGGTGCCGAGCAGATGCGCCCCCACCGTCCAGTACAGCTCGTCGATCAGCCCGGCAGCCAGGAACGCCGCGTTCAGGTGCGGCCCGCCCTCGAGGAGGAACGCCCCGATCCCGCGGGAGGCAAGGGTCGCCAGGATCCACCGGGGGGCCGGCCGGGCCTCGGAGGCGCGCACGAGCTCGGTGCCGTCCGGCGCGGACTCGATCGGGTTGCCACGGCCGACGACGAGGATCCGACGCTCGTCGCCATCGAACCACTTCGTGTCGAGGGGGACCGGATCGCTCCCGGCGATCACGACGCCGACCGGGTTCGGGGACCGACCCTCGGCGAGGCGCCGCGCGGCGAGGTCCTTCCCCACCCGCATCCACAGCCCGGCGGCGCGCAGCGTGCCGGCGCCACTCCCGACGGCGTCGTAGGCGGCGCGGTAATGGCGCATCAGCAGCCGATCGGTCCTGCCCGCGAGGCCGTCGGCCGTTCCCTCCAGCTGTGCGCGACCGTCGATGCTCGTGACCATGTTCACGCCGACCAGCGGCCGGTCGCCGGGCGTCGGAGGAAGCCGGAACGCCTGCATCGCCTCGTCGAGCGCGAGGCCCGACGCCGGATCCGGCCAGAGCCGATCGACGCGGTGGTCGGGATCGCCCACCGTCAGCCGGTGCCGATCGGCTCGTACGGCTCCGCCGCGGCGAGCTGCGCGGCGTCCCAGGCGATGCGGACCTGGGACGAGGTCAGCCCCGTGACGGCGTCTGCCGGCACGACGCGCGTCGTCCCGTCGGCGTACGGGGTCACCGCGACGCCGTGGAAGATGCCCTCGGACTCGGTCCCGAGCATGGCCGCCACGCGGCCGAGCTCCTCGCCGTCCGGCCCGACGACGAGCGTCTCGGCCTGGACGTAGCTCCACGCCACCGGGTCGTCGGGACCGGGCAGGTCGAGCTCGCCGGCGCTCGGCTCGTCCTGGTCATCAGTGCGGTCGAAGTCGTCCATGCCCGAATGGTTGCGCACGAGCGATGCCAGCGCTAGTCGAAGATGCGCTCCAGGTGCCAGGTCCCGCGGATCTCGTCGAGAAAGATCGTGCACAGCAGGCCGGAGCGGGTGACGACCTTGTAGCAGGCCCGAGCGACCGGCTCGCGCCACCAGCCGTCGTCGACGCGCCAGCGGTTGCAGATGCCGACCTCGCCGTGATCGGTGCCGTCCATGCGCAGGTGGAGGGGCGTGCCGTCGGCGTCGGTCTCGACCTGGACGAGCGGATGGTCGAGGTAGCGCCGGGTCACGAGCCGAGGTCGACCAGCCGCGACCGGTGCTCTGCCAGCGCCGCGGTCGGTCGGTCGGTCGTGGCGCGCCACAGGCGGCCCGGACCGAACCGATGACGGATCCGCTCCAGCGACCAGCGCAGCTCCTCCCAGCGCCCGGCGCGCGCCTCGAAGGCCGGCAGCTGGCTGGCTGCGGGGTCGGCCAGGCGGTCGAACGTCAAGTGGACCGATGCGACCCGAGGCTCCTCCTCCGCCGCGAGCCGGGCCCTGGCGGCGACCTCCAGGCGGGAGAGGAGCAGCCGCGCGATCCAGTCCGGCTCGAGGGCGGGCTGGGGGAAGGGCTGCGCGACGCGGAGATCGGGCGCGTCCTCGAGGCGCAGCTCGAGCACCGCGCGGCCGGGCGCCAGGTGCCGATCCCGAAGCCGGTCGCACAGCTCGGCGGCGAGCCGGCGCAGGGTGAGCCCGGCCGCGCCGACCCCGTCGAGCGGCGTCTCGAAGGTCGCGCTGGCCTCGACGCGATCCGGACGGCGACGCGGCTCGATCGGCCGCGGGTCGTCCCCGCGCGCCAGGGCCTGGAGCCGCTCCCCGACCGCGCCGAACTGGGCACCGACCGACGAGCGCGGCAGGTCGGCCAGCTGGCCCATCGTCGTCAGGCCGAAGAGCGCGAGGCGCTGACGCGTGGCGGGATCCGCCGGCAGCAGGGTCAGCGGCAGGTCGCGCAGGTCGGTGCGCTCGAGGATCCCGAACGCGGCCGGCGCGTCCTCCCGCTCGAAGCGCGCCAGCCGGGCGGCCAGGGTCGCCAGCCAGCGGTCGTCGCCGATCCCGCAGCGGACGGCGAGCGGCGCCACGGCCCGCACGAGCATCACCGCCCGTGCCGCGACCCGCCGTTCCGGCCCCCACAGCGCGGTGAGTCCGGTGACGTCCACGAGCGCCACGCCGACGTCGACCGCCTCGACTCGCGGCGAGAGGTCGTCGAGCGCGTCGAGCATCCGCTCGAACGGACGCGTGTCGGCATCGGGCTGGCGCAGTCCGGGCCAGACGAGGGCGAGGAGGCGCATCAGGCGGGTCGGGGCGGACCCATGCGGATGCGCTCGCGTGCCGGGTCGACCGATGGCCAGCCGGCAACGGTGTTGTCCCAGCCGTAGCGCCAGGGGTCGAGGCTCTCGATCCACCAGGTGGCGCCGATCTGGGCCGACAGTGCCGGGTCATCGGCATCGTCGCCTCGGTCCATCGTGTAGCCGCCGTCGAAGTACTCGAACGGCGCGTCGGAATCCGCACGCAGCGAGCGCAGCTCGGCGACGAGGGCGCGCGCCTTCTCCTCCCAGCCCTGGGTGGCTGGCGGGAAGAGCGCGTTCATCCCGTCCCAGCGCGCCGCGCGGCGGATCGGTCCGCGATTCGGCCAGTAGCCGGCGACGACGATCGGGATCCGCGGCCGCTGCACCGGGCGCGGCAGGAAGGTCATGGGCGCCAGCCGGTAGTGCTCGCCGGAGAAGCTGAACTCCTCGCCGCTCCAGAGGCCGTCGAGGATCGCGAGGCCCTCGTCGAGCCTGGCGGCGAGCTCCTTCAGGTCGGTCGGCTCGCCGAAAGCGCCGAGCTCGACGTCGCGCGGCTCCCCGAGCCCGACCCCGAGCAGCATCCGGCCGTTCGAGAGGTGGTCGATCGAGACCGCCTGGCGGGCAACGACCCACGGGCGGCGGCGCGGGAGCGGCGTGACCATCGGCCCGATGACGACGCGCTCGGTGCTCGTGGCGATCGCGGCCAGGAGGACCCACGGGTCCTGCACTGGCACCGGTGCGGCACTGAAGCGGATGTGGTCCCACAGGAAGAAGCCGTCCCAGCCGGACGTCTCCGCGTCGCGGGCCAGGCTCACCATCGTCCGCGGATCGGCCCAGTTGCCGAAGTTCGGGATGCTGATCGCGTACCTCATGGATCCTCCTCTCACGCACCGATGACTCGAAGGACGGACCGCTCGGCCTGCTCGACGGCGACCGGTCGAGGCGCCGCCCCGGCAACCAGCATCGAGTCGATTCTGCGACCTTCGCCGAACCACAGGTCGAGCTCGGCCGATCCCCCCGCCAGCGCCCAACGGTTGCGCTCGACCTCGGCCTTGACGCGCTGCCCGACGAGGTCGCGCCCAACCGCCAGCCAGGCGGACCGATGCAGCGCCACCCGCACCCCGGCCACCACCCCGGCAACGACCCGACCGGTGGGAGCCACGACGAGCGCGGCGGTCCTTTCCGAGCGCGCCAGCAGCGCCCCGAGCCGGTCCAGTGCCCGCCGATCCGGCATGCCACGCGCTCCCAGGTCGAGGACGAGGACGTCGATCAGGCCCGAGCGACCGAGCCAGGCGGCGAGCTCGATCGCCTCGGTTGGATCCTGCGGGCGCGCCACGAGCAGCCAATCGAGGCCGACCCCGCCGGCGGCGGCGACCGCCGGATCGAAGGTGCCGTCGAGGTCGAGCCAGGCCGCGAGGCCGCCCGCCGCCTCGGCCGCGGCCACGCAGCTCACCGCCAGCGTCGTCGCCCCGCCGCCGGCGGGCGCATCGAGCAGGGCGAGGGCCCCCCTCGGCCAGCCGCCGGTTCCGAGCGCGGCGTCGAGCTCGGCATGGCCGCTCGGCACGGCCGGGCGGGAGGCCTCCAGCGGCTCCGGCTCGCTGCCGCGGCGCAGGCCGAGACCACGCGCGCGGAGGTGCTCGAGGGCGGTCTCCAGGGACGGCGAGACGGCGGCATCGGTCCGTGGCATCGGACCATCCATGATAGAACAGATGTTCGATTCGGGGAAGCCCTGCTATACTCGCCGCGGCCCGGGGATGTAGCTCAGCTGGGAGAGCACCGCGTTCGCATCGCGGGGGTCAGGGGTTCGAGTCCCCTCATCTCCACCACCCTCCCACCCCCTCTCGCGCCAGTCGCGGCCGCTATGATCACGTTTCGTTCAATGCGGTCCGTCCGAGGGGACCTGCCTGTGCATTCACAGTTGGGAGGAGGCAGACCTGTGACCCGATCCATCTGGGCCCTCGTCAGCATGCTCGTGCTCGCCATGGTCGTGGCCGCCTGCGGCGACCAGGCGCCGAGCCCCGACGCCGACGCGTCGACGCCCGCGACGAGCGGCGAACCCGGCGAGTCGACGCCCGCCGAGAGCGAGCCGCCTTCGGCCGAGGGCGGCCGGCTCGGCAACGTGCAGAGCCGAGGACAGCTCATCTGCGGCGTGAACGGCGCGCTGCCCGGCTTCAGCTTCCTCGAGGAGGACGGCACGAACAGCGGCTTCGACGCCGACTTCTGCCGTGCCGTCGCAGCGGCCGTGCTCGGCGACCCGGAGGCCGTCGAGTTCCGGGCGATCGGTACCGACGCCCGCGGTCCGGCGCTCCAGACCGGCGAGGTCGACGTGCTCATCCGCAACACGACGTGGACCGTGAGCCGCGACACGACGTGGGGCCTCTTCGCGCCGACGACGTTCTACGACGGGCAGGCGATCATGGTGAACTCGACGCTCACCGATGCCACCACCCTCGAGGAGCTGGCCGGCGCAACGATCTGCGTCCAGTCCGGAACGACGACCGAGCTGAACCTCGCCGACCAGTTTGGGGCGCGTGACATCGACTTCGAGCCGCTCGTGTTCCCGGACATCGAACCAACGTACGGCGCGTACGAGGAGGGTCGCTGCGATGCGGTGACCAGCGACCGATCCCAGCTGGTGTCCCAGCGGACCGCGCTCGCGAACCCGGACGACCACCTGATCCTCGACGAGGTGATGAGCAAGGAGCCGCTCGGGCCGGTCACGCCGCTCGGCGACGACCAGTGGTTCAACGTCGTGAGGTGGGTCGTGTTCGCCACGATCGAGGCCGAGGAGCTCGGCATCACCCAGGACAACGTGGCCGACATGGCCGCATCCAGCGAAGACCCGGTCGTCCAGCGCCTGCTGGGTGTCACCCCGGAGGGCGCCGAGCCCTTCGAGTCCGGCCTCGGGCTCGACGAGGACTGGGTGGTCACGATGATCGGTGCCGTCGGCAACTACGGCGAGATCTACGACCGTAACCTCGGTCCCGGCACGCCGTTCGACCTCGACCGCGGGCTGAACAACCTGTGGACCGAGGGCGGCCTGCTCTACGCACCTCCGTACCGATAGGACCTGATCGCCCGGGGCCGGCGCACGCCGGTCTCGGGCCAACCCTCCTCGTGGCCCCATGACGGCCGCGCCCATTCCGACCACGGCCGGCGTGCCGCCGTGGCGCGACGAGCGCGTGCTGCGCCTCGCGGTGCAGGCCGCGGTGATCATCGTGGTCGCGGGGATCGTCGCGTTCATGGCCGGGAACTTCGCCGCGGCGACCGCCGAGCGCGGCCTCGGCTTCGGCTTCAGCTTCCTCGGTCGGAGCGCCGGCTTCGACATCAGCGAGAGCCCGATCCCCTACACCCCGGCCGACACGTATGCCAGGGCCTTCCTGGTCGGGGTGCTGAACACGCTGATCGTCAGCATCCTCGGGATCATCCTGGCCACGATCCTGGGGGTGATCGTCGGCGTCGCCCGGCTGTCGCCGAACTGGCTTGTCGCGCGCATCTCTGCTGGCTACGTCGAGGTCATCCGCAACACGCCACTGCTCGTCCAGCTGTTCATCATCTACTTCGCGGTCTTCATCCAGCTGCCCGCGATCGCCCAGGCCATCACCCTGCCGGGCGGGATCTACATCAGCCAGCGTGGCGTGTTCGTCCCCACTCCGACGCCCACCGCCGGCTTCCTGCCGTGGCTGGCGTTCGTCGCGGTCGGCATCGTCGTCCTCGTCCTGGTTCGCGGTGCCGCCCGCCGCCGGGAGGACGCCGGCCGCCCGATCCGCGGCCTGCGCGCGCTCGGGTGGCTGGCGATGCTCGCGATCGCGGTCGTCGGCTGGGCGCTCGTCGGCCCGCTCGCCTTCGACGTTCCGGTTCGGCAGCAGTTCAACTTCGTCGGGGGCACGGGTCTCTCGCCCGAGTTCGCGGCACTGCTCACCGGGCTGGTCATCTACACCGCCGCATTCATCGGCGAGGTCGTCCGCGGCGGCATCCAGGCCGTCCGGAAAGGCCAGCTCGAGGCTTCCCGCTCGCTCGGCCTGAGCGAGTTCGAGACGCTGCGGTTCGTCGTGTTTCCGCAGGCACTGCGAATCATCGTCCCGCCGCTGACCAGCCAGTACCTGAACCTGATCAAGAACTCGAGCCTGGCGATCGCCATCGGCTACCCGGACCTCTTCAAGGTCGGCCAGACGATGGCGAACCAGACGGGGCAGCCGTTGCCGGTCCTGATCATGGTCATGGCGACGTACCTCGGCATCAACCTCGTCGTGAGCCTGGTCATGAACATCTACAACCGCCGCGTCCAGGTGACCGAGCGATGACCGCCGGCGTGCTTCCTCCCCCGCGCGACACGATCGGCCCGGTCGCCTGGGCGCGGGCGAACCTGTTCAGCGGGCCGATCAGCTCGCTCGTCACGGTGGCGATCGCCCTGTTGCTCGCGTGGCTCGCCATCAACGTCGGCCAGTGGGCGGTGACCGAGGCGCGATGGACCGTCATCACCGACAACGTGCGCCTGTTCCTCATCGGCCAGTACCCCGGCGACCAGGCGTGGCGCCTCTGGCTCGAGCTCGCGATCCTCTCCGTGCTCGGCGGGCTGTCGGCGGCGACGTTCGGTCGGGCGATGCGCGCGCTCGCCACGACCCTGACGGTCGCGCAGCTGATGCTCGCCGCGCTGATCCTCGCGTCGCCGATCGGCATCGTCGCGGCGGGCGCGCTCGCGCTCAACGCCGTCCTCGTGTGGGTCGCGTTCGCCTTCGCGATCCGCGTCGGCGTTCCGCGCCGCGCCCTGACGTGGGCGTGGATCGTGTCAGTGCCGGTCGCCTACGCCCTGATCGCCGGGTTCGGCGACGTGGGACTCCCATCGGTGAGCTCGAGCCTGTGGGGCGGCCTGCTGTTGACCGTGCTGCTCGCGGTGGTGGGAATCACCCTCTCCTTCCCGCTCGGCGTCCTGCTCGCGCTCGGGCGTCGCAGCCGGCTGCCGGCGGTCCGGATCCTGAGCACCGGCTACATCGAGCTCATCCGGGGCGTGCCGCTCGTCACGATCCTGTTCATGGCGGACATCATCCTGCCGCTGTTCCTGCCCGGCGAGTGGCGCCTCGATCGCGTCGCACGGGCGATGGGCGGGATCACGCTCTTCTCGGCGGCGTACGTCGCCGAGAACGTGCGCGGCGGCCTGCAGGCCATCCCGATCGGGCAGGTCGAGGCCGCCCAGGCGCTCGGCCTCAACGGCATCCAGACCAACCGGTTCATCGTCCTGCCGCAGGCGCTGCGCTCCGTCATCCCGGCGAACGTCGGCCTCTTCATCAGCCTGCTGAAGGACACGACGCTCGTCACGATCATCGGCCTGTTCGAGCTGCTCAACATCGGCCGTGCGGTGCTGGCCCAGCCGGACTCGTTCGGCGCCCAGATGGAGGTCTACGTGTTCATCGCCGCCGTCTTCTTTGTCCTCTGCTACGCGATGTCGCAGGCGAGCTACCGGCTCGAGCGCCAGCTCGGCGTGGGGGTGCGCTGATGGCCGACGAGGACATCATCGTCTGCCGCGACGTCCACAAGTGGTTCGACCAGCTCCACGTGCTGCGGGGCATCGACCTCACCGTGCGCGCCGGCGAGGTCGTCGTGATCTTCGGCGCATCGGGCTCGGGCAAGTCGACGTTCATCCGCACGATCAACCGCCTCGAGGAGCACCAGCGCGGCCAGATCGTCGTCGACGGCATCGAGCTCTCGAACGACGTCCGCAACATCGCCGCCATCCGGCGTGAGATCGGCATGGTCTTCCAGTCGTTCAACCTGTTCCCGCACCTGACCGCGCTCCAGAACATCGTCCTGGCGCCGATGCGGGTCCGCCACTACCCGCGCGCCGATGCGGAGGCGGTGGCGATGGAGCTGCTCACCCGGGTGGGGATCGGCGACCAGGCGAACAAGTACCCCGCGCAGCTGTCGGGAGGCCAGCAGCAGCGGGTCGCGATCGCCCGGGCGCTCGCGATGAACCCGAAGATCATGCTGTTCGACGAGCCCACCTCGGCGCTCGACCCGGAGATGATCGGCGAGGTGCTCGACGTGATGAAGTCGCTCGCCGGAGACACGGGGATGACGATGCTGTGCGTCACGCACGAGATGGGCTTCGCCCGTGCCGTCGCCGACCGGATGGTGTTCTTCGACGAGGGCGTGATCGTCGAGGAGGGCCCACCACAGCAGATCTTCGAGTCGCCGCAGCACGAGCGGACGAAGCGGTTCCTCTCCCAGATCCTCCACTGACGCGCCGGTTGGGTACCATCGCCCGGTGCTGCTGATCGGCGCCTTCGTCCTCTCCGCGATCGGGACGGCCGCGTCGCTGGCCCTGCGGCTGCTCGACGCCGATCCGATCCTGACCTTCGGCGTCGCCGCGCTCACGATCCTCGCCCTCGCCTATCTCCTCGGCCACGCCACCGAGCAGCTGGGCGCGTCGGCCGGGCCGAAGATCGGCGGGATCATGAACGCCACGGTCGGGAACATCGGCGAGATCATCATCGCGGCGTTCCTGATCCTGGACGGCCAGATCGCGATCGTCCACGCCTCGATCACCGGATCGATCATCGGCAACCTGCTCCTCGTGCTCGGCGCCTCGCTGTTCGTCGGCGGGCTGAAGAACGGCGTCCAGCAGTACGACCAGGAGGTCGTCGGCATGAACGCCGCGTCGCTGATCCTGGCGACGATCGGCCTGATCGTGCCGGCGACGTTCGCCTTCCTCGTCGGGGGTGGTGCCGAGACCGATCCCGGTGACCCGCAGTTCTTCCAGATCGAGAGCCTGACCGTCGGTGTCGCGATCCTGCTGATCGTCACGTACTTCGCGCAGCTGATCTTCTTCCTGCGCTCGCCGGAGAGCCCGGTCCCCCACGCCGAGGAAGAGGTGCCGCACTGGAGCTGGCGGCGCGCGCTCGCCGTGCTGCTCGCGTCGGCGGCGGCGCTGACGCTGACGAGCGAGATCCTCGTCCACGCCCTCGAGCCGACCGTCGAGGCGCTCGGCATCAGCGAGCTGTTCGTGGGCATCATCCTCATCCCGCTCATCGGCAACCTCGCCGAGCACGTCGTCGGCGTCACGCTGGCCTACAAGAACAAGATGGACTTCAGCCTGATCACGAGCATCGGCTCGGCGACGCAGATCGCGCTCTTCGCGGCGCCGGTGCTCGTCTTCTTCGGCCTCGCCGTCGGCAATCCGCTGACGCTCGTCTTCACGCCGCTCGAGGTCGTCGGCGTGGCCGTCGGCGTGATCATCGCGTCCTACATCGCGCTCGACGGCCGCTCGAACTGGGTCGAGGGCCTGCAGCTCATGAGCGTCTACTTCATCGTCGCCATCGCCTTCTTCTTCCTGACGTGAGCCGGGAGCGATGAAGCGCGTCGAGCGCACCGCGAGCGTCGGCGCTCCGCCCGAGGCCCTGTTCGCCTACCTCGCCGATCTCGGCAACCTCGGCGAGTGGATGCCGGGGATCGTCAGCGCGGAGGTCACCTCGCCGGGCGAGATCGGCGTCGGCACGACCGCGCAGGTCGTCCGCTCGTTCGGCGGCCAGCAGGTGACCGCGCCGCTGACCGTCGCGGCCTACGAGCCGCCGCGACACCTCGTGATCACGACCGAGGTCTCCGGCGTGCGTGTCGCGGCGTCGCTCGACCTGGTCCCGACCGTCGGCGACGGCACCGACCTTCGCTTCGGGATGGAGATCCGCGGTTCGATGCTGACCCGCTTCATGGAGCCGATGATCGCCGGCGCGGCGGGCGGCGAGATCGACGCCACGCTCGAGCGCATCCGGACGCGGTTCGCGTCCCGCTAGCCCGATGCGCGCCTTCGTCACCGGCGGCGGCGGCTTCATCGGCGGCAGGCTCGTGGGCCGACTCGTGGCGGCGGGCAGCGAGGTCCGGGCGATCGCTCGCTCCGAGCGCTCGGCCGGCAAGCTCCGCGAGGCGGGGTGCGACGTCATGCTCGGCGACGTCCTCGACCCGGCCGCGCTGGGCGATGCGCTGCGCGGCTGCGACGTCGCCTACCACCTCGCCGGCGACTACCGCGTCGGGATCCAGCGCTCGGAGCACCCGGCGATGGAGGCGGCGAACGTCACCGCCACCCAGCGGCTGCTCGACGCGGCCGTGGAGGCCGGCGTCGGGCGGATCGTCCACGTCTCGACCATCAACGCCTTCGGCAACACCGGCTACCGCGTCGTCGACGAGACATGGGAGCGGCCGCGCCCGTACCGCTACGTCTCGTTCTATGACGAGACGAAGCATCGGTCGCATCTCGCCGCCCACGCGCGGATCGAGGCCGGCGCGCCGGTCCTCATCGCGATGCCCGGGCAGGTCTACGGGCCCGGCGACCACTCGTCCGTCGGGGGCGTCCTGGCCGACGCCGCCGCCGGGCGACTGCGGGCGGTCACGTTCGGGGAGCTCGGGCTGAACATGGCGCACGTCGACGACATCGCGGCCGGCATCGCCCTCGTCGGCGGTCGCGGGCGCCTCGGCGAGACCTACGTGCTCGGCGGCGAGATCACGACCCTCGCCGAGCTCGTCCGGCGCGTCGCCGCCATCGGCGGCCATCGGCCGCCCGGCCTGGCGACGCCGACCTGGGTCCTGCGGGCGGCCTCGCCGCTCGTGCGGCGCATCGGCCCCGACCTGGGCGAGATCGTCGCGGCCGCGGCGGGTGTCACGTACTGGGCGAGCGACGCGAAGGCCCGCCGTGAGCTCGGCTACGCGCCGCGGGATCTCGAGATCGGGCTGTCGGAGGTCTTCGGCCGCTCGTAGAGCCCGATGTGCCACAGCCCGATCCGATCGGACCGTGCCGGCACGAATCCGGCGGCCGCGAGGCGGCGCTCGACGCGCCGCAGGTCGTGGACGTAGCCCCGGCAACCGCCCTGCCATCGGTCCCAGGCGAACTCGGCGAGCCACAGCGGACGGTTCACGAGGCCGCGCCAGCCGCGCGACTCGGGCACGCTGATCGCGATTCGATCCCGCGCGAGCTCGATCGCCCGCGCGACGAGGCCATCGGCATCCCCGTAGCAGCAGATGACGCGGTCGAGGACGACGAGGTCGTGCGGCTCGACGTCCGCCTCCGCGGCGTTGCCGACCACGAAGTCGCAGCTCGCCGCGAAGCCCGCGTCCTCCGCGCGATGGCGAGCGAGCTCGATGCTCGCCGGCGACAGGTCGACCCCGGTCAGGCGCGACGCGCCCATCTCGAGGAGCGCGACCCCCAGCGCGGCCGTGCCGCAGCCGAGGTCCAGCACGCTCGGCCGCCGCAACGGCGCGTCCGCCAGGAGGTCGAGGATCGCCCCGGACACGTCGACGAGCTCGGGGAACCCTTCCTCCGGCGTCCAGCCCTCGTAGCGCGCGTCGAACTGGCGCGCGATGCGCGGGTCGGCGCGCCGGCAGCAGTCGGGGTCGGGTGACGGAGCCACGCGTCGAGGATAGGGCTCCGATCCTCGATGCGCCGCCTGGCCGGACGGTGACAGAATCGGGGCATGCGGGTCTCGGCACGGAGTGACTACGCGCTGCGGGCCGCCGCGGAGCTGGCCGTGGCCGGCCCCGATGGCCGGCTGAAGCGCGACGCGCTCTCCGCGCGGCAGGACATCCCGATCGAGTTCCTCGAGAGCGTGCTCCTCGACCTCAAGCACGCGGGGATCGTGCAGAGCCAGCGCGGAGCGTCGGGCGGGTTCCGGCTCGCGCGGTCCCCGGCCGAGATCAGCCTGGCCGACGTCATCCGAGCGGTCGACGGACCGATCGCGGACGTCCGCGGCGACCGTCCCGAGCGAATCGAGTACCCCGGTCCGGCCCGTCACCTTCAGCACGTCTGGATCGCGGTGCGCGCCAGCCTGCGGGAGATCCTCGAGGGAACGTCGCTCGAGGACCTCATCGAGGGGAACCTCTCGCCCGAGATCGTCCGGCTCACCCAGGCGCCGGACGCCTGGATCTCGCTCGGGCGCGTGCGCGGGCCGACGCCGTTCAAGACCGCTGCTCCACGCCGACGGAACGCTGCCCGGCGCGCCTGAGCTCCGCCCGGCTCAGGTCGACTCGACGAGCCCGCGGCGGGCACGGATGCGCCGATCGATCGTGCCGAACACCGCCAGGTCCACGATGATCCCGATGATCAGGATGATGGCCATCGTGGCGAGGAGGCCCTCGGCGTCCGAGAAGTCGCGCTGCAGCTGGAGCTGCACGCCCAGCGACGGCTGCTGGGCGATGATCACGAGCAGCTCACCGGCCATCAGGCTGCGCCAGGCGAAGGCCCAGGCCTGCTTCATCCCGCCCACGAATGCCGGGAGCGCGGCGGGCAGGACGACGAACCGATAGCGATCCACGCCCCTGGCGCCGAGGACCTCCCCGGCGCGGAGCAGGATGCGCGGCACGTGGTCCACGCCGTTGATCAGCCCGTTCGCGATCGAGGGAGCCGCGCCCAGCACGATGACGAACATGATCGCCGCCTCGGAGAGGCCGAAGGGGCGCGTGCAGGGCGCTCGAACCGCCTGTGATATCCTCGAGGCGAAGCGTTGACGCGGGAGCAGTACGCGTGCGCCTCGTACTCAGCGAGCCGGGATCGGTGCGAGCCGGCGTACGAGCAGCGCGGAACTCACCCGTCGAGCAGCCCGGTGACGAGCCGGGCCGGCTGGCGACCGATACCGCGCCGACGAGTGGACCGACACGGAACCGCGTGGGGTTGTAGCTCAGCTGGGAGAGCACCTGCATGGCATGCAGGGGGTCGGGGGTTCGAGTCCCCCCAGCTCCACCA
>CBFGTN010000033.1:0-20667 GCA_965652075.1 uncultured bacterium | reverse complement strand
GCCGGCGCGATCGTCCAACCCTGGCACGACGTCCTGTCCACGACGCTGGGGTGGGGGATCGCGCTCGCCGCGCCGCTCCTGGCGGGCTTCGCGCTGATGCTGTGGATGAAGACGATGCCCGCCGAGCGCTGGATGGCGGCGACGGGGGCCGCGGTCGTCGCGCTCGCGATCCTCGGCATGTTCCACCTCGTCGGCGGCCAGGAGGCCGGGGCCATCGAGGCGGGGGAGGGCGGCGGCATCCTCGGAGCCGGCGTCAGCGGCATGCTGACCGGTGCGCTCGGTGGCGCGGGCGCCTGGATCGTGCTCGCGCTGCTCGCGATCGTCGGGCTGCTCCTCTACTTCAACATGACCGTGGGCGACGTCGTTGCCGCGTATCTCGCCGACCGCGACGAGCGGCGCGCGGAGGCCCACGCCGCCGCACGTCGAGCCGCGGTCGCCGCGGGTCGCAGTGCGCGGCGGTCGGCCGAGGGCCCCGAGATCGTGCCCGTCGACACCCGCCCGGGCCTTCTCGATCGGTTCCGGGACCGGCTGGGCGGGACCGCGGACGGCGACGACGAGCCACCGGTCATCGTCCGCCGCGAGCGTCCGGCCCCCGCCGCGAATGGCGCCCCGCGCCCGACGCCGATCCCCGTCGTGGCGGATGTCGACCAGCCGCTGGAGGGGGCCACGCCCACCGATGCCGATCTGGAGGAGACCGAGGAGGCGCACCTCGCCGAGATGGGGGAGCGAGAGACCAGCGACGCCGCGCTCGAGGCGGTGGAGCGGGTGTGGGAGCTTCCGACGCTCGACGTCCTCGCCGACGCGCCGGAGTCAAGCGCGGCGCAGATGGACCTCACCGCGAAGGGGCAGCGCATCCGCGAGACGCTGGCGCACTTCGGCATCGGCGTGAAGGTCGCCCGGATCCAGGAGGGCCCGGTCGTCACGCAGTACGCCCTCGACGTCGACCCCGGCATCAAGCTCAGCCGCATCGAGGGCCTGTCGGACAACCTCGCCCTGGCGCTCGCCGCGCGGAGCATCCGGATCGAGGCGCCGATCCCCGGTGAGCCGTACGTCGGCGTCGAGATCCCGAACGCCGCCTTCGACCTCGTGACCCTCAAGGAGGTGCTCGCCAGCGGCCAGCACGGCGAGGTGGCGAAGCGCTCGAAGCTCGGATTCGCCCTCGGCCAGGACGTCGCCGGGCAGCCGTTCAGCGCGGACCTGTCGAAGATGCCACACCTGCTGATCGCGGGCGCCACGGGTTCTGGCAAGAGCGTCTGCGTCAACGCGATCATCGGCTCGTTCCTGATGAGTGCCACACCGACCGAGGTGAAGCTCATCCTCATCGATCCCAAGCGCGTCGAGCTGGCCCAGTACAAGGGCATTCCGCACCTGCTGACCGAGGTGATCGTCGAGCCCGACAAGGCCGTGAACGCGCTGAAGTGGACGGTCGGCACGATGGAGAGCCGGTACGCCGAGTTCGCCAGCCGCGGCGTCCGGAACATCGCCGGCTACAACGAGGCGCTGCGGCCTGGCCAGCCGCGGATGCCCTACATCGTCATCGTCATCGACGAGCTCGCGGACCTGATGATGGTCTCGGCGTACGAGGTCGAGGCGACGATCACCCGCATCGCACAGCTGGCGCGCGCGACCGGCATCCACCTCGTCGTCGCGACGCAGCGCCCATCGGTCCAGGTCATCACCGGCCTGATCAAGGCGAACATCCCGAGCCGCATCGCGTTCGCGATGACGTCCGGCGTCGACTCGCGCACGATCCTCGACACGACGGGCGCGGAGGACCTGCTGGGCCGCGGCGACATGCTCTACCAGCCGATCGACGCGCCGCGGGCCGTCCGCCTCCAGGGCGTCCTCGTCACGGACCCCGAGATCGAGCAGCTCGCGCGTCATTGGCGCGCCCAGGGCGGCGCCCAGTACCGGCCGGAGATCACGGCGCCGCGGCGCGACGGGAAGGCGGGCGGCCGTCCGGGCGAGGACGAGGACGACGACGCCGATGCGCTGCTGTCCCAGGCGGTCGACATCGTGCGCCGATCGGACAAGGCGTCGGCATCCCTGCTCCAGCGGCGCCTGCGCATCGGGTACGCCCGGGCCGCGCGCATCCTCGACCAGATGGAGGACCGGGGCATCGTGGGTCCCGCCGACGGCAGCCGCTTCCGCGAGGTGCTCGTGACGAGCGACGGCTGGGGCGGCGACCATGCGCCCGACGAGGACGAGGGCGCGTGACGGGTGAATCCCACAAGCTCGGGGAGGTGCTGCGCGCCGCCCGCGAGGCGAAGGGCGTGGACCTCGCGCGGGTCGAGCGAGACACGAAGATCCGGGAGCGCTACCTCTCTGCGCTCGAGCGGGGCGACTACCCGGACCTGCCCGGGGCGGTCTACACGAAGGGCTTTCTGCGGAACTACGGCGCCTACCTCGGGCTCGATCCCGAGTACCTGATCGACCTGTATCGCATCGAGAGCGCGGACCTGGCCGCGGAGCGTCCGCGTCGTGCGCCGGCACCACGCAGCGTGCACAAGCGTCGGCCGCGGGCCTTCGTCGTGACCCCGGGCGCCGTCGTCGCGGCCATCCTCACGGTGCTGGTCGGTGGCTTCGTCGCGTATCTCGGCTTCGAGTTCGTGAACTTCGCGCGAACGCCCGAGCTGCGCATCACCGAGCCGCCCGGCAACGTCAACGGCTATCCGAAGCTGGAGATGACCGTCCGTGGCGTGACCGAGCCGAACGCGAGCGTGAAGGTCAGCAACCTGCCCGAGAACCCGACCGTCGTGGCGGACGCCGACGGCCAGTTCGAGGTCGTCGTCCAGCTGCTGCCGGGCTCGAACGTCATGCAGCTCGTCGCCAACGATCCGACGACCGGCCGGGACTCCGAGATGGAGGAGCGCACGATCATCGTCGACACCGACGCCGGCGCGAGCCCGTCCGTCGGACCCGTCGCGGTGACGGTCGACGAGCCACAGGCGGGTACGACCGCCCGCGGGCCGGTGGCGATCGCCGGGACGGCCACGCCGAACGGCGAGGTGATCGTGCGTGCGACGCTCGTCGAGCCGCCAGAGCCGAACGTCGAGGTGACCGACGAGACCGGTGGCCAGATCGTTCTCGAGCCCTCCGAGCCGAGCCCACCCGACGCGGTGAGGATCCGCACGGAGGACGACGGCGCCTTCGCCGGTGAGATCAGCCTGCGGCCCGGCACCTGGCGGCTGTCCGTTGCGACGGAGTCAGGCGAACCGGCGAACGTCCGCGTCCAGGTCCTTCCCACGAAGGGACTGCGAGCGACGCTGCGGCTCGTCGACGCCGATTCCTACATCGAGGTCGACGAAGACGGCACGCCGGTCGCAGGAGTCTCCGGCGGGATCGTGGCCGAGGGCGACCGGATCGATCTCGAGGCGGCGGAGAGCATTCGGATTCGCGCCGGGAACGCCGGCGCCGTCCGCATCACGATCAACGGCATCGGCCTGGGCGCCATGGGGGACGGCGGAGTCGTCGTCGAGTGGCGCATCACGCCCGCAGGAGGATAGAGAGCAGATGGCAGCAGAATCCTCGTTCGACCTCGTCAGCGACTTCGACCAGCAGGAGCTGGTGAACGCGCTCGACCAGGCGCGCCGCGAGATCGCGACGCGCTACGACTTCAAGGGCAGCAAGGTCGCATTCGAGCTCGGAAAGGACGCGGTCACGCTCACCGCAGACGACGAGTACCGGGCCCAGGCCGCCAAGGACCTGCTCGAGACGAAGGCCGTGCGACGCGGCCTGAGCCTGAAGATCTTCGAGTGGGGGAGGCCCGAGCCCGCGTCTGGCGGCACGGTCCGCCAGCACGTCGGCCTCAAGCGCGGGCTGACGAGCGAGCAGGCGAAGGAGCTGAGCAAGCGGATCCGCGACGGGTTCCCCAAGGTGAAGCCGGTCATCCAGGGGGACGCCGTCCGCGTCAGCGCGAAGTCGAAGGACGAGTTGCAGGCCGTCATCAGCGACCTGCGTGCCCTCGACTACCCGGTCGCGCTCCAGTTCACGAACTACCGATGACGCACGCCGCCGACGAGCGACCGCCGACCGATGGCGACCTCGTCGACGCGGCGAAGCGGCTGGGCCGGGCGCTGGTGGATCGGAAGTGGCAGATGGCCGCCGCGGAGTCCTGCACCGGCGGCCTCGTCGGCCATGCGATCACGCAGGTGCCGCGCTCCAGCGACCACTTCCTCGGCGGGATCGTGTCGTACTCGGACGCCGTGAAGCAGGAGCTCCTCGGCGTGCCGGGTCAGCTCCTGGAGCGCGTCGGCGCCGTCTCCGCCGAGGTGGCCCAGGCGATGACCGCCGGCGCCCTGGACCGGTTTCCCGCCGCCCGGCTGGCGGTGGCGGTGACCGGCATCGCCGGACCTGACGGCGGCAGCGAGGAGAAGCCGGTCGGGCTCACGTACGTCGCCGCGGCGGTCCGGGGCGAGTCGGCGGTCGTCGAGCGCCACGTCTGGCCGCACGACCGAGACGGGAACAAGCGCGCGTCAGCCCTCGCCGCCCTCGACCTCGCCACGCGTGTCGCCAGCGAGCGGGCCGCGTGACGCTCCACGGCGAGCGCATCCACGTCATCGGCATCGCCGGATCGGGTGCGGCCGGTGCCGCGCTCTTGCTCCAATCGGCGGGAGCCATCGTCGACGGCTGCGATGCCGATGGGCCGTCGCCGTACACGCCGCCGCTCGACGCGTCCGGCATCCGCTGGCAGGTCGGGCACGACCCCCGGCATCTCGACGGCGTCGACCGCGTGGCGATCACGCCCGCCCTGCGGGCGCTCCCGGACCATGCCGAGCTGGCCGCCGCAGAGCGCGCCGGAACGCCGGTCGCGACGTGGCAAGAGCTCCTCGGCGAGCTGATGTCGGCGCCGGGGCGCATCGGGATCGGCGTCACCGGCACCCACGGCAAGTCCACGACGACCGCCCTCCTCGGGCACCTGCTCGTCGCTGCCGGGCTCGACCCCACGGTCGAGGTCGGAGCGTTCATCGAGGCATGGGGCGCATCGGTCCGGGCGGGGGATGGGCGGCCGTTCGTCGTGGAGGCCGACGAGTTCGGCGACAACTTCCTGAACTACCACCCCGCGGGAGCGATCGTCACGAACGTCGAGATGGACCACCCCGACTACTTTGCGGATGCGTCGGCGGTCATGGACTCGTTCGAGCGCTTCATCCGCGGCATGGGCACGGATCCGGCGCTCGGCGGTCGCCTCCTGCTTGCGGCCGCGGGCGACCCGGGCGCCGACGATCTCGTCGCGCGGCTGGCGGACTGGGATGGGCGGGTCGTGCGCTACGGCCCCGGCGGGGAGATCGCCGCCCGGGACGTGGCGTACGCGCCGGCCGGGACGGCGTTCACCCTCTTCGAGCATCGCTTCGAGTCTCGCCTCGCCGGCGCCCACAACGTCCTGAACGCCACGGCCGCCCTCGCGATGGCGCGGTCCCTGGGGGCCGGGCTGGACGCCCTCGCGGAGGGGCTTCGGACGTTCGCGGGAGCCGGGCGACGGATGGAGCTGATCGCCGATACTCCGCGCGTGACGATCTACGACGACTACGGTCACCACCCGACGGAGGTGCGCGCGACGATCGCCGCGGCGCGCCAGCGCGTCGGCCAGAAGCGCCGGCTGTGGGCCGTGTTCGAGCCGCACATGTACTCGCGCACCGCCCTGCTGCTCGACGACTTCTCGACCGCGTTCAGCGATGCCGACGAGGTCGTGATCGCCGAGATCTTCGCGAGCCGCGACACCCCGGAGGCGATGGCGGCGACGAACGCGGAGAGGCTGGCCGACGCGATCGAGCGCGCGACGGGCACGCCGGCGATCGCCACCGGCGACGTCGACGCCACGACGGACTACGTCGCGGCGCATCTCGGCGACGGGGACGCGGTGCTCGTCATGGGCGCGGGCAAGTCGTATCGGATCGCCCGTGGCCTGGCCGAGCGGTTGGCGGGAGCCCCATCGTGATCGGCGCGCGCGCCGCGCTGCTCGGCCTGCTGCTCGCGGTGGGCGTGACCGTCGCGTATCGCGGGATCGTGAACCTGGTGACCGCCTCCGGGGCGCGCGACCAGCCCGCCCTGATCCTCATCCTGCTGCTCTCGGCCTTCCTCGGCGTGCTCGTCGCGGTCGCCACCCGAACCCTGCGGCTGCCGGGGGCCACGGCACCGACCGCGCTCGTCCTGGGCTGGACGCTCATCCCGGTGATCATGCACGCGATCCCGAGCGCGTTCACCCAGCTGTTCGGCGGCCCGGGCGACCTGTCCGCCAACCAGGCGCTGGCGCTCGCGACCGCGACGGTCGCGGCCGCCGTGACGCTCGGGGTGCCCGCGGAGCGCCGCTGATGCTCCCGCGGATCGGCCCAGACGTCCACGAGGACGGGGAGTCGCTGCTCGTCACCGTGCGCGAGGGACGCTGGCGCGCGGAGGGCGTCGACCGCATCGACCTCGTCGCCGAAGCCGCGGATCTCGACGCCCTCAGGCCGGCGATCATCGCGGCCGCTCGGGCACGGCGTCGGGGCGAGGGTCTCGCCCATCGGCCCTGGAAGGTCGCCTACCTGTGGGGGATCGACGTCGCGCCGGAGAAGCGGGGATTTCTCGGCGCGTTCGGGTCGATGCTGCGCGGCGGCCGGCATGGTCCGGTCCTTCAGGTCTCCTCGACCGAACGGGGCTATCAGGCTCGCGCCGAGGACGGCCCGACCGTCACCGCATCGACGCTGTCCGACCTGGGTCAGCAGGCGCGCCATCGCTACGCGCCACTCGGTGCGGACACGGACGTGGAGACGATCACCCTGTTCGAGGTCGTCGAGATCCCTCCGGAGGTCGCGGCCGACGGTGGCCGATGAACGTCGCCTGATCGACCAGCAGATCGCCTATTACCGCGCGCGGGCCGCGGAGTACGACGCCACATCGATCCCGGACGGAGACCCTCTCGGAGCGGATGCGGCGCGCATCGCCGGGGCGCTGCGGGCCTTTGAGCCGCGCGGGCGGGTGATCGAGCTCGCGGCCGGCACCGGCCAGTGGACCGGGATCCTGGCCGAGCACGCCGACGAGCTGCTCGTCACCGATGCGTCGCCGGAGATGCTCGAGCTCAACCGGGCGCGGGTGGGGGAGCGGTCGAATGTCCGGTACGAGGTCGTCGACGCCTTCCGGCTTCCACCCACCCACGCCAACGACGTCGCCTTCTTCGGCTTCTTCCTGTCCCACGTGCCTGCGGCCTCATTCGGGCCGTTCTGGGGCGTCCTGGACGGTCTCCTGGCCCCTGGCGGCCGCGTCTTCTTCGTCGACGAGGGCGTTCACGATCACTGGCAGGAGGACTGGGTCGACGAGGCCGCCGGGATCGTCCGGCGGCCGCTGCTCGATGGAACCGTCCATCTGGCCGTCAAGGTCCTCTGGCGCCCCGGCGATCTCGTGCGCCGGCTGCGAGCCCTCGGATGGGACGCATCGGTCACGCCCGAAGGCCCGTTCTACTGGGGCACCGCCGTCCGACGCTAAGATGGGCCAATGGACATGAAGCTCGAGCTCGTCGGCGTGCCGGTGACGGACGTCGACCGCGCCAAGGCCTTCTACGTCGACCAGGTTGGCTTCAACGCCGACCACGACTACCAGGTGAACGAGGATCTGCGCTTCGTGCAGCTCACGCCCCCCGGATCAGCCTGCTCGATCGTGATGGGCACCGGCGTCACCGACATGCCGCCCGGGTCTCAGAAGGGGTTGCAGGTGGTCGTGCCGGACGCCGCAGCGCTGCGCGACGAGCTTCGGTCGCGCGGCGTGGACGCCAGCGACGTCGACAAGCAGCCCTGGGGCTGGTTCGTGTACTTCAGCGACCCGGACGGCAACACCTGGGCAGCGCAGCAGATGGTGCCGCAGGACGGGTAACTCGCACCCCGGGACACCGCTGAGCGTGGCCGTCCGGCTGCTCAACATCACATAACGCACATTTGCGGAAGTAGCCCGCTGAGTAGCGGGACTCCGGTACGTCCCCGCGTACCCCGATGGTCCTGCTACGAGCCGTTCGTGCGCGCGCGTACGCTCGCGGCATGCGCAGCAGGATGTGGTCGTTCGCGATGGTGGGCCTGGCGCTGGGCTGCCTCGGCATGGTCGGCGGCACGGTCGTCGGCGGCGAGCTCGGGCCGATGGCCGTGGGCTACGGCCTGCTGATCGTCCTCTGCGCCCTCTATCTCGTGGCCGGCCTCGTCATCCGCGAACGCGTCGGCCAGCGGCTGTCACGTTCCGAGCACGGCGACGCCCGGGTCGACCGTCTCGCCGGGCGCCGCGTCTTCTAGTCCTCGGCGCTGCCTCAGCGCCTCGAAGCCGATGATGGCGGCCGCGGCCGCCGCCCCCAGGTCCGGCGCGCGCACGCGTCCGTAGCCGATCCGCACGAGCGCGTCCGCCCGTGCCACGAACGAGCGCGTCACGCCGCGTCGCTCGCCGCCGATGACGACGAGCAGGCCGCCGGTCAGATCGGCCTGGTGCAGCTCGGTGGCGCCCTCGTCGGCCACCGCGCAGACGACCCGCAGGCCGGCGTCCCTGGCGTCGTCCGCGGCCGACTCGAGCGACGATGCGTACGCTGTAAGGATCAGCTCGGTCGTGCCGGCCGACGCCCGGGTCACGGTCGAGAGCGCCGTCTCCCACGATCGACGCACGACGAGCCCATCGACGCCCGCGGCGTAGAGGGCGCGCACCGCCTGGCCGAAGTTGAACGGGTCCTCGATCCCGTCGAGGACGACGAGGAGCGACCCCTCCCCCACCTCGGCGATGAGCTCCGGAACGGTCCGCTCGCGTCGCTCGCCGACGAGGGCGACGACGCCGCCGTGGCTGCGGCCGACGGCCAGCTCCTCGATGCGGCTGACGTCGACCTGGTCGATGACGACGTCGCGCTCGTGGGCCAGGGCACGGAGACGTCGGAACCGCCGGTCGCCCGGCCGCACGGCCCAGATGCGGTCGACGTCGCGGACGCCCGCCTCGAGGACGGCCTCGACCGACAGGTGTCCCTCGACCACGAGCGGTCGAACGGGCTCGACCACGCGGTCAGCGCTGGGCGGCGGCGCGGCGACGGCTGCTGCGGCTGGCGGCGGCGAGCTCGGAGGCGATCGTGGCCGGCAGATGCCCGCTCACGCGAACGCCGCCGGCCTCGTAGCGCTCCTCGACGTCGCCGGAGGTTCGGGCGCGAGCGACGAGCTCGCCGCGCTCGTAGGGCACCACCGTGTCCACGGCGACCATCTGACGCCGCAGCGCGTCCCCGATCCGCTCCCGCAGCGCGTCGAGGCCCTCGCCGGTCAGGGCGCTCACGAACGCGGACGACTCGCTGGCCGGGGCGGCGCCGGCATCTGCCGGCAGGAGGTCGACCTTGTTGAAGACCGTGATCCTCGGCTTCGCCCCCGCACCGAGCTCGTCGAGCACGGACTGCACCGCGGTCTGCTGAGCCACGAAGTTCGGATCCGCCGCGTCGACGACCTCGAGCAGCAGGTCCGCGCGCATGACCTCCTCGAGCGTCGCGCGAAACGCGTCGACCAGGTCGTGCGGAAGCTTGTTGATGAACCCCACCGTGTCGGTCACCACCACCGTTCGGCCGGACGGCAGCGTCACCTGCCGGCTCGTCGGGTCCAGGGTGGCAAACAGCATGTCGGCGGCGTACACATCCGCATCGGCCATGGCGTTCAGGAGCGTGCTCTTGCCGGCGTTCGTGTAGCCCACGAGGGCGACCGTGGCCACGTCGTGGCGGTCGCGGTTGCGCGCGGCCGTCGCGCGCTGGCGCTTCACCTCGTCGAGGTCGGCGCGGACCTTCTTGATCTTCTCGCGGATCAGGCGCCGGTCGGTCTCGAGCTGGCTCTCGCCCGGGCCGCGAGTGCCGATCCCGCCGCCGGTCCGCGACAGGTGCGTCCACATCCGCGTGAGGCGTGGCAGGTGGTACTCCAACGCGGCGAGCTCCACCTGCAGCCGCCCCTCCTTCGTGCGCGCGTGGCGCGCGAAGATGTCGATGATCAGCGCCGATCGGTCGAGGACCTTGCAGTCGAGGAGCTTCTCGAGGCTGCGCTGCTGGTTCGGTGCGAGCTCGTCGTCGACGATGAGGACGTTGAAGTCGGTCGCCGCGCGCTCGTCGACGAGCTCCGCGGCTCGACCCTTGCCGAAGTACCAGACCGGATCGGGCGCGACGCGGCGCTGGAACGCGCTGCCCACGACCGAGGCCCCGGCCGTCTCGGCCAGGGCTGCCAGCTCCGCGAGCGAGCGATGCACCGGCCACCGGCCGTTACCGGGATCGTCGAGGCCGATGAGGAAGGCGCGCTCGACCGGTGTGGTCAGGTCGATCATGCGGGCGCGTTCGGACATCTGTTCGATCATGGTAGTGGATCGGTACCAACGTCCTACTGCATCGCGGGGTGGTGTCTGCCATACCACACCGCACCGGACCCGATGGGGGCAGGCATACCAGGAGGTCACGTGCAGCCAACGGATGAGGGTGCCGCCAAGGCGGTCACGGCCTCCACCGGCGTCCTGACCCGTCGCATGCTCGGCGGCGCCATCCTCGGCGTGCTCACGTTCGCCATCGTCTATCGCGGACTCCTCGTGCTGCGCGACGACGCGGCCATCGCCATCGCCGCCGGCGCGGCTGCGGGGCTCGCCGTCGCCACGATCGTGACGTGGCGCACCCTGTCGCCGTTCGTGAGGCGCCAGGCAGAGCTCCAGGTGCGCTACGAGGCCGCCGTCGCGGACGCGCTCACCGACCAGCTCACCGGGCTCGGCAATCACCGCGCCTTCCACGAGGAGCTCGAGCGGCAGGTCGCCATCGCCCTCCGCTACGAGGTGCCGCTGTCGCTGATGCTCATCGACATCGACGACTTCAAGTCCGTGAACGACACCCGCGGGCATGCGACCGGCGACCGCGTCCTGCGCAGCTTCGGCGCGTTGCTCGGAGGCTCGCTGCGCCGCGCGGACCGCGCCTTCCGCGTCGGCGGTGACGAGTTCGCCGTGCTCTTCCCGCACACGGACCTCGGGGGCGCGCGCGTCGTCGCCCGCCGGCTGCTGACCCAGGCCCTCGAGCCGACGCAGCGGTTCGGCGATGCCGAGGCGGTCTCGTTCTCGGGCGGCCTCTCCGCCATCCCGGAGCTCGGGCTCGGGCCCGCGCAGCTCTACGCACAGGCCGACGCCGCGCTCTATGCGGCCAAGCGCGGGGGACGCACCGAGATCGCGATGTACGACCCCTCGATGGAGGTCGCGGGGCCGTCCGGCGCCACGGTGTCGGCGGTTGCAGAGGTCATCGCGCGCAACCAGCTCCACCCGGTGTACCAGCCGATCGTGGCCATCCCGGACGGCAACGTCATCGGCGTCGAAGGGCTCATCCGGCCGATGCCGCCGTCGCCGTTCGCGTCGCCGGCGCAGCTCTTCGCCGCGGCCGAGGCCGGCGGGCATGTCACCAGCCTCGACCTCGCCTGCGTCGACACGATCGTCGCGGGTGCCCGCACCCTGCCCGCCGATCAGTTCCTGACCGTCAACCTGGCGCCGTCGACCCTCGAGGCGTCGGAGTTCAGCAGCGGGGCGCTGCTCGCGATCCTCGCTCGCCACGAGTTCCCGCCGGAGCGCCTGATCGTCGAGGTCACCGAGCACCATCCGCTTCGCGACCTCGAGCGCGCTCGCTCCCGGGTCGACGCGTTCCGGCGCGCGGGCGTCCGCTTCGCTGCGGACGACATCGGCGCCGGCAATGCCGGCCTGCGGCTCCTGTCGGAGATCGAGTTCGACGTGCTGAAGGTCGACCTCACGCTCGTCCAGCGCAGCGAGTCGGAGCGGCCGTCGAACGCCGTTCTCGGCTCGGTCGTCGAGCTCGCCGCGCGAACCGGCGCCCTCGTCATCGCCGAGGGCATCGAGCGCTCGGCACAGATGGCACCGCTGCTGCGACTTGGCATCAGCGCCGGCCAGGGCTTCTTCCTGGGCCGCCCGGGCCCGCTCGAGCAGGCGTACCAGACGATCACGCTGGCCGCGGCGCCGACCGAGGCGGTAGCCGGCGTCAACGCCTGGCGTCAGTCGATCGGCCTGCCGGTCAGCTGAGCGCCGCGCGCACCACGCGGTCGGCTCGCGCGACGACGTCGGGATCGTGCGCCGGGCGGTCGTCGGCCGCAATCCAGAGCAGCCGCGGGTCGCGGCGAAACCACGTGAGCTGGCGCTTCGCGTACTGGCGCGTCCGCCGCGCGGTCGACTCGACGGCGCGCTCCAGCGTCCACTCCCCCGCCAGGACGGCGGTCGCCTCCGCATACCCGTGGCCGGTCATCGGGCGCAGGTCAGCCCCGTAGCCCTTCGCCCGGAGCGCGCGCACCTCGTCGAGGAGGCCGTTCGCGAACAGCCACGCGGCGCGCTCGTCGATCCGTCGATACAGCACCTCGCGCGGGCGCTCGACGCCGATGAGCGCGACACGGCCCGGGTAGGGCTCGGCCCTCGGGATCACTCCCCCACCCACGACTTCCGCGCGCTCCAGCGCGCGCAGGACCCGGCGCGGGTTGCGCACGTCGATCGCCTCGGCCGCTGACGGGTCGAGATCGCGGAGGCGCGCGACGAGCGGGTCGAGGCCGTCCGCCTCGAGCTCATCGCCAAGGCGGTGGCGGACCTCAGGCGACCACGGCTGTGCCGCGTAGTCGTGCCCGTCGACGAGGGCCGAGACGTACAGGCCGGTACCCCCGACGAGGAGCGGCATGCGACCGCGCGCAGCGATCTCCGCGACGACCCGGCGCGCCCGCTCGAGCCAGTCGGCGACGGTGAACGGCTCGTCCGGATCGACGACGTCGACGAGGTGATGCGGGACCAATGCGCGAGCCCTGGCGTCCGGCTTCGCCGTCCCGATGTCCATGCCCCGATACACCTGGCGCGAGTCGGCGACGACGATCTCGACCGGCAGGCGCTCGGCGAGGGCGAGCGCGAGATCGGTCTTGCCCGATGCAGTCGGACCGACGATGCCCGCGAGTGGAGGCGAGGTCACTCCACCTCGACGAGGCGCTGGACCTGCTCGATCGCCGTGGCGCGCCCGGTCGACCGGGAGGCGGTGACGATGACGGCGTTGAAGGCGACCGGCCCGTCCGCCACGTGGAAGCGAGTCGGCAGGTGACGCGTGAATCGCGGGAGGACGGTCTCGAGGCTGAAGCCGATGACCGAGTCCCGCGGACCCGTCATCCCGATGTCGCTGATGTACGCCGTCCCCGATGGCAGGACGCGCGCGTCCGCGGTCGGCACGTGGGTATGGGTGCCGACGACCGCCGAGACGCGCCCGTCGAGGTACCAGCCCATCGCGTTCTTCTCCGAGGTGACCTCACAGTGGAAGTCGAGGACGCGAACGGGCGGCAGTGGGTCCGCGGCGCCGTCGAGCAGCTCGTCGAGCTTCGTGAAGGGCGAGTCGAGCTGGTTCATGAACACGCGGCCCATGGCGTTGATCACCGCCACCTCGTCGCCGGCGTCGGTATGGTGGATGAGCCACCCCCGACCGGGTGCCTCGTCGGGGTAGTTGATCGGTCGCAGCACGGGCCGCGGCGTCTCGAGGTACTCGTAGATCTCGCGCTTGTCCCAGATGTGGTTGCCACTCGTGATCACGTCGACGCCGCCCGCCAGGAGCTCCTCGGCGAGGTTCGGCGTCAGCCCCGCACCGGCGGCAACGTTCTCGCCGTTGGCGATGACGACGTCGAGCTCGTGCTCCTGTCGCAGCTCCGGGAGGACCGATGCCACCGCCAGCCGGCCCGGCTTGCCGATGATGTCGCCGATGACGCAGATGCGGAGCTCGTCGCGGTCGGCCGTCACCGCGCGTAGTCGATCGCCCGCGTCTCGCGGATGACGGTCACCTTGATCTGGCCGGGGTACTGCAGCTGCTCCTCGATCTTGCGGACGACGTCGCGCGCCAGGCGGGAGGACGCGATATCGTCCACGTCCTCCGGGCGCACCAGGATCCGGATCTCACGCCCGGCCTGGATCGCGAAGCAGCGCTCGACGCCGGGGAAGCTCAGCGCGATCTGCTGCAGGTCGTCGAGGCGCTTGACATAGTTGTCGAGGCTCTCGCCGCGTGCGCCCGGACGTGACGCGCTGATCGCGTCGGCGATCTGGACGACGGTGGCCTCCGTCGACTCCTGCTCCACCTCCTGGTGGTGGGCGGCGATCGCGTTGCAGACCGTCGCGTTGACCCCGTAGCGGGCGGCGATGTCCCCGCCGATCGCGGCATGCGGGCCCTCGACCTCGTGGTCCACCGCCTTGCCGATATCGTGCAGCAGCCCGCCCTTCTTCGACTCCGGGACATTGGCGCCGATCTCGGCGGCGAGCAGCCCCGCCAGGCGCGCCGTCTCGACGCAGTGATTGAGGACGTTCTGCCCGTAGCTCGTTCGGTACTTCAGCCGGCCGAGCAGCTTGATGAGCTCGGGGTGCAGTCCCGGCACGCCCGCGTCGTACGCGGCCTGCTCGCCGGCCTGGCGCATGACGACCTCGAGCTCCTGGCGGGACTTCGCGACCGTCTCCTCGATCCGGCCTGGGTGGATGCGCCCGTCGCTGATGAGCTTGGTCAGCGCCATCCGGGCGACCTCGCGCCGCACCGGGTCGAAGCCGGAGAGCACGACCGCCTCGGGCGTGTCGTCGATGATCAGGTCGACCCCGGTCGCCTGCTCGAGCGCGCGGATGTTGCGGCCCTCACGCCCGATGATGCGGCCCTTCATCTCCTCGTTCGGCAGAGCCACGACCGTGATCGTCGCCTCGCTGGTGTGGTCGGCCGCGATCCGCTGCATGACCGTCGTCAGGATCCGACGGGCGCGCTCGTCGCCCTCCTCGACGGCGTGCCGTTCGATCTCGCGGACCCGATGCTGTGCCTCCGACCGTGCCTCGTCCTCGACCTGGCGGATCAACGACTGGCGCGCCTCGTTCACCGACAGCCCGGAGACGCGCTCGAGCTCGAACAGCTGTCGCTGCCGGAGCTCCTCGAGGCGTGCCGCCTCGGTCTCGAGGCCCTCTGCCCGCGCGGTCAGCGCCAGCGCCTGCTCTTCCAGGGAGGCCGTCTTACGATCGAGCGCCTCCTCCCGGTCCAGGAGGCGGCGCTCGGTGCGCTGGTGGGTGGCGCGCTGCTCGCGCGCCTCTTCCTCGGCGGCACGACGCAGGTGCAGCGCCTCGTCCTTGCCCTCGAGGACGATCTCCTTCTGCTTCGCACGGGCCTCGGCCTCGAGGCGCTGCGCGTAGCCCTCGGCGTGCTTCACCGAGCCGGACGCGACGAAGCGCCGGGCCATGAAGCCCACGACGACCCCGATGGCGGCGGCGATGACCGCCACGACGACGACAACGAGTTCTGGCATCTCGGCTCCTCATCGTTGGAGCCCTGTCTGGGCGATGTTGGCGCCCGCTGGGCGGGCGAGTCGGTCGGTGTCGAACGCTGGTCGGCCGATGCGGCCGGAAAGCGGGAGTGTAGCGCAACGGCGCCGCAACCTCCCGCAGGCCGCCGGGCTGCGTTCAGGCGGTGAAGACGCGCCCCATCACCCGGATGTGGTCGAGGTCGCGCGGGATGAAGTCCTGGAGCATGATCCGCTGCGTCCCACCCGACTCCAGGGCTCGGACGCGCTCGAGGGCCTCGTCCGGCGTTCCCATGATCCATCGGCCGCGCCGCTCCGCGAGCCAGGCTTCCCCGTCGGCGGCGGACTGGCCGAGCGCATCGAGCAGATCCGCGACCCGCGCCTTCAGGTCGGCCTCCGTATCGGCCACGAGCACACCGGTCATCGCGGAGTACACGACCTCGTCCGGGTCGCGGCCGATCTCGCCGCACGCGGCGCGCACGCGGGCATAGGCTTCGGGCGCCTCGTCAGCCGAGGCCGAGGTGAGGTTGAACTCGTCGCCGTATCGTGCGACCAAACCCGCGAGCCTGGGGCCGCCGCGTCCACCGAAGATCACGTGCGGGTGACGGCGCCCGCCGCGCGCCACCTCGCCGTGGCGCTTCGAGCCGCGCACCTTCCAGTGCTCTCCATCGAACGACCAGCCGTCATCCTCGGTCCACAGCCCGTGGATGATCGCCGTCTGCTCCTCGAGCATGTCGAACCGCTCGCCGATGTCCGGGAACCGGAGCCCGAGCTGGGCGTGCTCCGCGTCGTTCCAGCCCGCGCCGAAGCCCGCCTCGACCCTGCCGCCGCTCATCTCGTCGACGGTCTGGATGACCTTCGCCAGGTTGCCGGGGAGACGGAACGTGACCGGCGAGACGAGGACCCCGAGGCGGATCGTCGAGGTCTCGCGTGCGAGCCCGGCGAGTGTCGCCCATGCGTCGGTGGTGGGTTTCCCGGCGCCTCCCGGGAAGCTGGCGTAGTGGTCGGACCGGAAGAAGGCCTCGAGCCCTGCCTCCTCCGCGGTTCGGGCCGCAGCCAGGATCTCGTCGTAGCTCAGCCCCTGCTGGGGCTCCGTCATCAACGCGTAGCGCATGGGTGCAGCCTAGACGGATGCAACGGGAGCCGCGCGGCCGAGGGCCGGATCAGAGGGTCGTCGGGCGACCGTAGCCCACGCGCTCGGCTCGCGTCCGCCAGCGCGGGGTCGTGTCGTGGAGCCGATCGATGGGCGCGTACAGGCCCGGATCCTCCCAGTCGTCCTCCGGCTCGGCCACCTGCCGCACGATCGAATCGGGCTCGAACTGACGGTACTCCTCGAGCCACTCGGACAGCTTCATGCGCCGCTCAGTGTAGTCATCGTTCCCATGCCAGGACCCGACGGGGTGCAAGAACCGTGCTCACGCTCCGGCTGCGCGCGCCGTGCTCGACGCGCGGCGCGCCTCGGCGTACTCCGCCAGCGTCCGATCGAGCGTCGCCCGGGAAATCGTCTCGCCGATGACGTCGAGCGGCAGGTCGTCGAGATGCCGGAACCGCACGCAGCTCTTGCCCATGCTGAGCTTCTTCCCGGACGCCGCGTACCGCTCCTTGAACCGCGCCTCTTCGGTCGGGCTGCCGTACACCGTGTTCAGGTACAGGCTGATGTAGTGCTTCTGGCTGGCGAGGCCGGCGAGGCCGAGCGGCTGACCGTTGTACGTGTCCGGGAAGGTCGAGAGCGGCACCCACCAGGCGATCATCCCGAACGCCATCCCCTCCTCATACCCGGGCGGCAGGTTGCGGTTGACGACGTCGCGGACGGCGGCCACCGCCTCGCGACGGTCCTCGGGAAGCGAGGCGATGTACTCCTCGGGCGTGGCGGCGGTGCTCCTGGCCATGGCATTCCTCCGGTTCGAGGCGGTTGGACTCCGAGCCGCTAGCGTACGTCGTGTCCGGAGGGATCACCCTACGACTCGAACGCGTAGCCGGCCAGGAAGTCGAAGCGATCGATCTGCCGCGCCACGCCGCCCACGAGCTCGGGGGGCCACTCGACCGACTCCCGCGACCGCGACGGACTCGCGAACAGGATGCCGGCAGCGGCGTCGAGGTAGTCCGGCGACGGCTCGATCCCCAGGAATCGGCAGGCATCAGCCAGCTGGGCCCTCGGATCGGCGATCAGGTCCTCGTGACGGATCGTCAGCAGGCGATCGGCTCCGATCGCCGCGCGCATCCGGGTCAGCGTCTCGCAGTCGGCGAAGTACCCCTCGATCGCGTCGTCGAGCGCGCGAGCGCGGCGCACCGCCATCGTGCTCACGTTGTCGTACGGGTTGCGCACGACGTGGATGTACCGAACGGCCAGTCCGCGCATGCGGGCATCGATCCGCTCGAGGAGCCGCGGATCGCGCGCGAACCGATGCACGGTTCCACCGGCGCGCGTGTCGCCGACGACGCGCAGCCGCGTGAACCGCCCGTTCGACCAGCCGGGCACGAGATACGAGTACGTGCGGCCGCCCCGGCCGGCCTTGCGACGGTCCCCCGCCGCCTGCCGAGCCGACCGCGCCACGGACAACGCCAACACCTGGTCCCTCGCGAACCCGCGAGCGATGAAGCGCGCCGCATCCAGCTCGTCGGACACGATCGCCTCCGGGTGCGCATCGAGGAGCGAGCCGACGATGCTGTGCCCGCTCCGCCCATGGCCGATGAACAGCAGGTAGGTGCGAACGTCGCGGAGCGCGGTCCGCATGCGCGTGGCGTCGATGACGGACGTGGCGAAGCGCCAGCCGTCGTGCACGATCGTGTCGCGGAGTCCCGCGCGGACCGCGGCTGGTCCACCCGGCGCACCGCGATCCGCGGCTCCCATCGGGCCTAACGCTACTCGATCGGCCCGGGTGGATCGTGGGTGGCGGACGCGGCCGCGCGCAGCGTCGCTCGCACCGTGTCCGGGTCGAACCCGCGCCGAACGAGATACATCCCGACGCGCTGGAGCGCCTTCGGCTCGGTCGGCAACGAGCGCCCGCGAAGATGTCGCTCGAGGGCCGCGGCGGCGCGTTCGGACTCGGTTGCCGGAATTGCCTCGTCCTCAGCGCGGCGTTCCGGCGCTCGATGCTCGGCGCGATAGGCCTCGATGACCTCGCGCGGCACGCCGTGCTGTCGCAGCTCGGCCTCGACCATCCGCTCCCCTCGCGGCGCGTGGCGGTCACGCTGCTCGCCCCACCATCGCGCGAAGGCCGCGTCGTCGAGGTAGCCGAGGTCGGACAGGCGCTCGAGGGTCTCGACGATCACCGGCTCGGGCGTGCCGGCGCGCCGCAGCCGTCGCTCGGCCTCCCAGCGCGTGCGCGGACGCGTCCCGAGGTAGCGGGCGGCAATCTCCATCGCCGCGGCTGCGTCCGGTTCGACGCGCGGTGCGCGCGAGCGTCGACCCCTGCGCGCATCAGCCATCCGGCCAGGCTCGGGGGCGATGGTCCGCGAGAACGCGGGACAGCGGCACCCATCCGAGGATCCGGGGCTGGCTCCAGCCGGCTCGTGGTGGGAGTGCTTCGATGTCCTCGGCAACGTCGACGCGGACTTCGTCCCAGGCGTGCACGACCCGACCATCACCCAGCGCCATGCCGACGTGGCCCCAGTCGCGCCAGGTCCCGTCATCCGGCCCCTCGCACGCGTAGAACACGAGCGAGCCGGCAGATGGTGGTGATCCCGCCGGGATCGGCCGCGGACGATACAGATCGGCGGATTCCTGCGCCGACGAGCCTCCGAAGATCTCGATCCCGTTCGCCCGCTCGATCGCGTCCTCGACGAATGCCAGGCAGCGACGCGCGTACGAGCGATCGCCGATACGGGCCAGCGCCCAGTCCGTCGCGGCGCGCGCGACGGCCGCCTCGTCAATCATCGGCCGCCGGAGGTTATTCGGCCTCGCTGATGCCCTCGACGCCGACCTCGATGCTGGCGACCTTGCCGCGAATCTCGTCGTCGATCTTCTGCGCGACCTCCGGGTTCTGCTTCAGGAAGTCGCGCGCGTTCTCGCGGCCCTGGCCGAGGCGCATGTCGCCGTAGTTGAACCAGGCACCGGTCTTCGTGAGGATGCCGGCGGCGATCCCGACGTCGAGCAGCCCGCCCTCGCGGCTGATGCCCTCGTTGTACATGATGTCGAACTCGGCGACGCGGAACGGGCTGGCGACCTTGTTCTTCACGACCTTCACGCGCGTGCGCGAGCCGATCGCATCGGTCCCGGTCTTGAGCGTCTCGATGCGTCGGATGTCCATCCGCACGCTGGCATAGAACTTCAGGGCTCGGCCGCCGGGCGTCGTCTCGGGGTTGCCGAACATCACGCCGATCTTCTCGCGCAGCTGGTTCGTGAAGATCAACGCGGTCTGGCTGCGGTTGATCGCGCCGGTCAGCTTCCGCAGCGCCTGGCTCATCAGGCGAGCCTGGAGGCCGACGAAGCTGTCGCCCATGTCGCCCTCGATCTCGGCGCGCGGCACGAGCGCGGCCACCGAGTCGACGATCACGACGTCGACGCCGCCCGAGCGAATGAGCGTCTCCGCGATCTCGAGGGCCTGCTCGCCGGTGTCGGGCTGGCTCACGAGCAGCTCGTCGACGTCGACCCCGACGTTCTTGGCGTAGCCGGGATCGAGCGCGTGCTCCGCATCGATGAACGCCACCACGCCGCCGTTGCGCTGCGCGTTGGCGGCGACGTGATAGCAGAGCGTCGTCTTGCCGCTCGACTCGGGGCCGTAGATCTCGGTGATCCGGCCGCGCGGGACGCCACCGACCCCGAGTGCGAGGTCGAGCGCCACCGAGCCGGTCGACACGGCAGGGACGTTCTGCGCCTCGCGGTCGCCGAGGCGCATGATCGAGCCACGGCCGAACTGCTTCTCGATCTGGAGGATGGCGGCGTCCACGGCGCGGCCTCGCTCGCCGTCACCGTTCTTCGTCGCCCCCTTCCCGGTAGGCACAGTCTGGGTCGGCAGAGTCTGGGTCGCCACCACCGGTGCGTCCATCGTTCTTCGTTCCGCTCCTCGTTCGATCTGGAGCCCCGGCGGCGTCAGCTCATTCCTCTTCGCCGTCGACCGACCCGGGCTCGGGCTCGCGCTCCTTGCGCTTGGGCTTGATGACCTCGACCTGGCGCATCGGCGGCTGATAGGCCGGCGTCACCGATGCGGACGGGTTCTTCGGGGCCTTCTCCTTGGGCTTTCGCTTCGGCTCCTTGCGTGGTCGGTCCCGCCCCTTTGCCATCGCTCGAACCTCCAGATGCGTGAGCCGGTCGAGCTTGCGCCGATCATGCGCTACCGGCCGTTATCACCCGCTTATCCGGTGCTTACGGGGCACCGATGCGACCGATTCTACGCCTGGCCTCGTGACAGCTCCCCCGTCGTGATTCCGTGGCCATTCTACACCGTTGTCATACGCCGTCATACGC
>CBFGTN010000032.1:0-20825 GCA_965652075.1 uncultured bacterium | reverse complement strand
CCGCTGCTCTACGTCGAGCGCGGCGACCAGATGGTGTTCGTCATCCAGTCGATCATCCTGCTGTTCAGCGGCGTGTACTACACGCCGGACACGCTTCCTGCGTGGATGCAGTGGGTCGGGCAGTTCTCGCCGGGCACGTACGTGCTCGAGGGGATCCGCGGCGGCCTGATCGACGGGAAGCCGGTGACCGAGCTCCTGAACAACGTGTGGCCGCTGGTGGTGATGGGCGTCGTGCTCATCCCGCTCGGGGTCTATGTCTTCGGCATCGCCGAGCGCTACGCCAAGCGCACCGGCAAGCTCAAGAGAGTTGGATAGCCATGCAGACCGATACGGCCGTCTCGGCCGGACATCTTCCCGGCCTCGTCCTGCGCGCATATGCAGGCGAGGCCGACATCCCCGATCTCGTTCGGCTCCAGAACGCCGAGTGGGAGGCTGACGGCACGCCGGCGCGAGCGAGCGTCGACGAGTACCGGGCCTGGCTGAGCCACCCCGGCGAGAAGTTCGACTCGGCCCGTGACGTGTGCGTCGCGGAGCTCGACGGACAGGTCGTCGCCTTCGCCTCGTGGGACTGGGTCGACACCCGCGACGGCAAGCGCGAGTACCGCAGTGGCGGGGCGATCGATCCGACGTTCCGCCGCCGGGGGATCGGCACCGCGCTGCTCACCCGCCGCATCGAGGCGGCGCACGAGCTCGACGTCGCGTTTCCGACCGACCTGCCGAAGGTCCTCGGCATGTGGCTCGACGTGCGCAACGTCGCCGGTACGGCGCTGGCGCGCCGCTTCGGATACGAGCCGGCGCGCTGGTTCTTCGACATGGAGCGGCGGGTCGACACCGACCTGCCGCCGATCGAGCCCCTGCCCGACGGGCTCGAGCTGCGACCAATCGCCGACGAGCACGCGTGGCAGCTGTGGCAGGCCGACCACGAGGCGTTCCTGGATCATTGGGGTGGCCACGACGACTCCGAGGCCAGCTTCCTTCGCTGGCGGGAGTCGCCGGAGTACGACCCGTCGCTGTTCCTCGTCGCCTGGGATGGAGACGAGATCGCCGGTGGCGTGCTGAACGCGGTCTACGCTGCCGAGAACGAGGGCCTGGGACTCAACCGTGCCTGGCTCGACAGCGTCTTCACCCGGCGCGCGTGGCGCCGGCGTGGGCTGGCCCGCAACCTCATCGCGCGCTCGCTGCACCTGCTGCGAGGGCGTGGCTTCACCGGCGCCGCCCTCGGGGTGGACGCAGACAATCCGTCCGGCGCCCTCGGCCTGTACGAGTCGGCCGGGTTCGCCGTGACCGAGCGGTCGACCGCCTGGCGCCGGCCGCTGGAGGGTCCCTCGAGGTGATCGAGACCCGTCCGGCTGTCTCCGGGCTCGCGATTCGGCACTATCGCGGGGAGGAGGACCTCCCGGCGCTCCTCCGCGCGTGGAGCGAGGCCGCGGCGGCGAACGGCGTCGAGGAGGTGAAGACCCTCGACGACTTCCGCCGCGACTACGCCAGCCTCGTGAACTGCGACCCCACCCGAGACCTGTTCATCGCGGAGGTCGACGGCGAGGTCGTCGCCTACGCCCGGGTCTATTGGAAGGACCTGGTGGACGGCGGCCGCTCGTACGAGAACTTCGGGTTCGTCAGGCCGGCCTGGCGCCGTCGCGGCATCGGCTCGGCACTGCACGAGCGAAGCGAGGGGCGGCTGCGGGAAATCGCCGGGGAGCATGCGGACGTCGAGCCGAAGTGGCTGTCGTCGGAGAGCGTCGACGCCGACGCCGGATCCGTTGCGCTCCTGCGCGGTGATGGCTACGGGGCTGCGCGCTTCTTCTACGAGATGGTGGCCCGGACGCTCGACGGCATCGTCGCCCCGCCGATGCCCGATGGGCTCGAGCTGCGCACGGTCACCCGTGACCAGTACCGGGCGATCTGGGAGGCGTCGGCCGAGGCCTTCCGCGACCACTGGGGCGAAGACGAGTGGACCGAGAACGATTGGGCACACTTCGACGCCGACCCGCGTAACGCCGATCCGCGCTATTGGCGCGTCGGCTGGGATGGCGACCAGGTTGCGGGCTCGGTCCTGACGACCGTGCCGGTCGAGGAGAACGAGCGATACGGCCGCGTTCGCGCGTACGTGTCGATGGTCTCGGTGCGTCGCCCATGGCGTCGTCGTGGCCTCGCCCGGGCGCTGCTCGCCTCGTCGCTCGTCGCGGCGCGCGAGGAGGGCTTCACGTCCGCCGCTCTCGGTGTCGATACCGACTCGCCGACCGGCGCGACCGACCTGTATCGGTCGCTGGGGTTCGTTCCGGCGAAGACGTTCACGGCCTGGCGCAAGCCGCTGTAGCGGTCGGCTCGACGACCGGTCAGGCCCGGGCGAGGACGCGGTCGCGGGTCTCGTAGTAGAAGTCGACGATCCGCTCGGTCACGCGGTCCCAGCTGAACTCGGGCGCGCGCGCCCGTCCGGCATCGCCCATGTCGTGGCGGAGGTCGGCGTCGCGCGCGAGACGGTAGAGGGCCGCGGCGATTGCCATCGGGTTCTTCGGCTCGACGAGGATGCCCTGGACGTTGCGCTCGACGACGCGCTTGAAGCCGTGGATGTCGGAGGCGACGATCGGGACGCCCGCGGCCATCGCTTCGAGGAGCACGATCCCGAACGACTCCTGGCCGGTGTTCGGCGCGCAGTAGATGTCGGCCGACGCGAAGTAGCGCACCTTCTCGGCGTCACTGACGCGGCCGAGGAACTCGACGTCGCGGATGCCGCGCAGGCCGACGAAGCGCCGGTACTCGCGCAGCTTCGGGCCGCTGCCGACGACGAGCAGCCGCGCGTCGACGTGCCGCTTGCGCAGGCGGTGGTAGCCCTTGAGCAGGTGGATGAGGCCCTTGCGCTCCTCGAGGCGGCCGACGAACAGGATGTTCAACGTGCCGTCGCGCAGCTCCTCGTAGGGCTCGGCCTGCTGGAAGCGCTCGAGATCGACGCCGTTCGGGATGACGCGATACTCGCCGGGGAAGTAGCGGCTGATGAAGTGCCGTGCGGCACCCGAGACCGCGATCCGTCCGTCCAGCTTGTTCGCCAGCCATCCCGCGAACTTGCTCCCGACCCAGTAGGACGGGGAGAAGCCACCGAACGCGTGGAACGTGCCGATGTTCACCGTGTCCGACGCGTCGAGCATCGTCGGCGAGAGGAACGGCACGAGCGGCTCGTGGAAGTGGAGGATGTCGAACTCGTGCGCGGCCAGGATCTCGCGGGTCTGGCGCTTGAAGTTCATCCCGAGCGTGACGCGCCCGACCGATCCGTTGGCGGGGGCCGCCCAACCGGTGCCGATGCGGATGACGTGGCCCTCGCTCTCCCGCTGGCGGCCGTACTTCGACGTGATGATCCAGACGTCGTGGCCCATCCGGCGCATCGCCTCGTACGTGAAGCGCACGTGCTCGTTGACGCCGCCGGGATGCGGGTAGCCGTACGGGCTGACGATCCCGACCTTCAGGGGCTCTCGCGGGGGCGCCTTCGCCGGCACGGGCGCCGGTGCCGCGGACTGCAGGACCGATGTCACCGCCACTCTCCGCTCGGGCGCAGAGTATGCCCCAGGTGGCGAAGCTTGGCGCGGAGCTGCCGGCGGTAGACGTCCACGTTGTGCAGGTGCGACCAGTACGCGCCGTCTGGTCGTGTCGTCGCCGAGTCGATCGCCGCGCGGTAGTCGGCGGCGGTCGAGCCGGGGAACCAGGTCCATCCGGTCCCGATGCCCTCGAGGACATGAGCGTCGGAGTTGCCGACCGCGGGCAGGCGCAGCACGTCGTCGTTCAGGCGGCGCCGGGCGACGCTGCGGCTGCGCCCCGCCGTGGATGGATTCATCAGCTCGATCGCGTCGAGCTGGTGACGGGGATCCGCCGCGCGGTGGGTGTCCAGGAGCGATCGGCGCCCGAGCGACGGGGTCAGCGGCGCCATCGCGTGCGCCGCGATCGCGATGCCGCCCTGGTCGTGGATGCGCTCGATCGTCTCGTCCAGCGGGCGCAGGGCCGGAATCCGATCGCGGATGAACAACGCGAGGACGTGGCCGCGGCGCGTCGTGATCTCCTCGCCGACGACGAGCTCGAACGAGTAGTCGCCGGCGGCGTGGATCTCCGCCGCGCGCAGCGCGCCGTCGATCCGCTCGTGATCGGTGATGGCGACGACGTCGAGATCGGTCGCCCGCTCGACCCGGTCCAGCACCTCCTGCACGGATGCGGTTCCGTCCGAGTAGAGCGTGTGGAGGTGCATGTCGGCCTTCCCGCTCGGCCCGCCGTTGCGCGTCATCCGCGAAGGTCCGGCCAGTACGGCTGGAACGCGCCCCACCACTGCTCCGGGGCCGCTCCGATGTCCTCCTCGAAGGCGGCCGCGATCCGCTCGACCAGCGTCGCGGTGTCGGCGCGGCGGTCGCCGGTGTCCGGCACGTCGACGATGCGACCTTCGCCGACGAACCGATCTGGCCCGACGCGAAGACAGCGCCCGACGACGAGCCCGGCACGATGGGACACGGCGAGCGACGCGGGGCCTGGAGACAGGGTCGTCGGATGGCCGAACATCGTGACCGGCGTCCCGTCCCCGGCGAGATCCCGGTCGGCGATGATGCCGACGAGCCCGCCCTCCCGCAGCCGCTTCACGATCGCGCGTCCGGCCTCGCCGAGCGGCACGACGTCGACCCGGCTCGCGCCACGCCGGGCGGACATGAACTCGTAGAGCGCGCGCGGCTCGATCTCCTCCACCGGCGAGAGCGGCCGCAGCCCGTGGGCCGCGACGAAGAGGCCGAACGGCTCGAAGTTGCCGAGGTGGCTGCTCAGCAGCATCGCCGGGCCGCCGCTCAGCAGGGGCTGGAACCGATCCCATTCGGGGACGTCGAGATGCTCGTCGATGCGATCGACGCCGTAGTGAGGCGCCCGAAGCAGCTCGACGTAGTAGCGCGCGTGGTTGCGGAACGCCGAACGCACGAGGGTGGAGAACTCCGGCCCGCGGGTCGGGCGGCCGGTTGCCGCGCACACGCGTGCGAGGTTCGCGGCGACGAGGCGGCGTCGGGACGGCGCGAAGCGGTGCCACACGTCGCCGGCGACGTCGGCCAACGCATATGCGGCTCGCGCCGGGAGGACGGCGACGATCCGGTCGGCGACCTCGAGGCCCAGGCGCAGCATCAGACGGCGATCTTCGTCCAGTCCTCGCCGCGTCGCGCGGCCGCCAGGGCCGCGGCGGCATACCTGCGGTCCGCATCGGTCCGTGGCCAGACCGGGCGGAACATGTACCACTGGCCGGGATCCTCGCTGATGACGCTCGTCAGCTCGTCGGCGATGGCCTGGGTGGCGCGCTGGATCTCGACCGGATCCGTGCTCGCGCAATGGATGAGCGGCAGCCCGCGGGTCACGAAGCGGTCGTCGCCGGTGCGCCGGCAGGCCACGGTGACCATCGGTGCGCCGGTCTTCGCCGACAGCGTGGCGGGGCCGATCGGCAGCGTCGTCGCCTCCCCGCACAGCTCGACCGGAACGTCGCCCCGTCGGAAGCCCCCGTCGGAGAAGAGGACGAGGTTCTTGTTGTCGCGCAGCACCTTGAACATGCCGCGCAGGTTCCGCCAGCCGATGACGAAGATGTGCTGTCGTGCCCTGGCCTCGGCAAGATGGTCGTAGAGGCGACCGTAGGTCGTGTCGTCGGCGACGACGTACAGCGCCTCCCCGGCGCGTTTCAGCGCCGGGCCGATCATGTCCATGCCGCCGATGTGCGCCGTGCACAGCAGCACGCCCTTTCCCTCGGCGCGGGCCTCCTCGAGGATCTCGATGTTCTCGATGCTCACGAGCCGCCGGGCGTCCTCCTCGGTCAGCTCGGCAAGCCGCATCATGTCGACGAGGTACTTCGCGTAGTTGCGGAACGCGCGGCGCGCGGCCTGCCGCACGCGCGGGTCGTCCGCCGGCAGGCCCATCGGTCGCGACAGGTTCTCGGCGATCAGGCGCTGCTTCGGCCCGGCGAGGTCGAAGGCGACGTTGCCGACGGCCGCCGCAGCCGGCATCGAGAGGCGGCGCGGCACGGCTTGGATGAGCCGCTCACCGGCGCGGTAGAGCCAGAAGGTCAGCTGCTCTCGCTTGCGCTCCGGGGCGGCCGATGCGCCGCCGTCGCTCCTCGGCGCGCGCTGGAGCTCGCGGTGGAGCGGGGGCGCGTCGCTCACGGCCTCCTTCACGTCGCGGGCGCGGCGGCGGGCAAGATGGTCATCGCGCGCCCATCTTGGCCGATCTCCGCACGGCGTGGGAACCGCGTCCGTCGCACTCCCTAGGCGACCTCGGCGGCCGCGGCGCGCGCCTTCGCATCCGTGTGCTCGGGTGCCTTGCGCAGCTTCCGTGCCTTCGGCCTCTCGGTACCGACGAGCGTCTCGTTGTCCTCGCCGCGGATGAAGGCCTCCACGCGCTCGTGCGCGATGTCGTCGTGGATCTGCATCGGCGGCGACTTCATGAAGTACGCGCTCGGCGCGACGAGGGTGCCGGCCAGCCCGCGGTCAAGGCCGAGCTTCGCGCACCGGATCGCGTCGGTGATGACCCCGGCGCTGTTCGGCGAGTCCCACACCTCCAGCTTGAGCTCGAGGTTCAGCGGAACGTCGCCGTACGTCGTGCCCTCCATCCGGATGTGGCACCACTTGCGGTCCTTCAGCCACGGCACGTAATCGGACGGGCCGACGTGCACGTCGTCGTCCTCGATCTCGTAGTCGATCATCGAGGTGACCGCGTTCGTCTTGCTGATCTTCTTCGACTCGAGGCGCTCGCGCTCGAGCATGTTCAGGAAGTCGGTGTTGCCGCCGAAGTTCAGCTGATAGGTGCGGTCGATCCGCACGCCGCGGTCCATGAACAGGCGGGTGAGGACGCGGTGCGTGATCGTCGCGCCGACCTGGGACTTGATGTCGTCGCCGATGATCGGCAGGCCGGCCTCGGCGAATCGGCGCTGCCAGTACGGCTCGCGGCCGATGAAGACCGGGATCGCGTTGACGAACGCGACGCCCGCCTTGAGGGCCTGCTCGGCGTACCACTTCGTGGCCTGTTCCGAACCCACGGGCAGGTACGAGACGAGGACGTCGACGTTGCGCTCCTTCAGGATGCCGACGATGTCGGCCGTCGGGCCTGGCGCCTTCTCGATGATCTCGGACAGGTACTTCCCGAGCCCATCGTGGGTCATGCCGCGCTCGACCGTGACGCCCAGGTGCGGCACGTCGGCGAACCGGTACGTGTTGTTCGGCTCGGCGTAGATGGCCTCGGACAGGTCCTTGCCGACCTTGTTGCGGTCGACGTCGAAGGCGGCCACGAACTCGATGTCGCGGATGTGGTAGCCGCCCAGGTTGACGTGCATGAGGCCGGGGACGAAGTCGCCGTCCTTGGCATCGGCGTAGTAGTAGCGGCCCTGAACCAGGCTGCTGGCGCAGTTGCCGACGCCGACGATCGCGACGCGCACCTTGCCGTCACCGGTCCGATGGCCGTTCGCCGAGGCCTTTCCGTTGTTGCGAGCCATGATGCTCAGGACTCCTTGCTGATGGGTGTCGTCGCCTGGGTGAGTCGCCAGACGTGGACGATGCGCTGGATGACGGTGATGACCGTCAGGGCCGCGAGGATGACCAGGATGCCGATGAGACCGACGGTCGCACCGAACCCTGCAAGCGCCACGCCCACGATGACGAGGATGAGGCGCTCCGTGCGCGGCGCGAGGCCGACGTCGGCCGCGAGGCCGATGCCCTGGGCGCGCGCGTGGGCGTAGCTGACGAGCAGCGAGCCCGCCATGGCGACCATCAGGGCCAGCAGCGGCAGGACCGGGTTGTCGACGGTCTGGACGATCCACGTGCCGATGCCGATGTACAGGATCGCCTCGCCGGAGCGATCGAGGGTCGAATCGAAGAACGCGCCGAACGGCGTGCTGGAGCCCTGCGCCCGGGCGAGTGCTCCGTCGACCGCATCCAGGACCGAGCCGACGGCGAGCAGCGCCGCACCGATCAGGAGGAAGCCGGTCGCCACGAGGACCGACGCGACCACCGTCAGGGCAAGGCCGATGACCGTGATCGTGTTCGGGGTGAGGTGGAGGGCCATCGCAAGGCGCACGACCGGGTTCAGCAGCCCGCGGGCCGCCGACTTGAAGCGCGCCGGCAGGACCGATGCGCTGCGATGCAGCTGGGGCGCCTCGGGGTGGCTAGCGGACATCGGGCACCGTCCCCGGCGCGTCCGAGGTCTGCGCGACCCCGGCCGTCCCGCCGATCAGGCGAGCCTCCGCGTCGTGCAGCTCCTCGAAGGCGTCCGTGCGCAGCCGGCAGATGACGGTCCGTCCCTGCCGCTGGGTGTCGACGATGCCCGCCAGGCGCAGGATGCGCAGGTGCCAGCTGATCAGCGGCTGGGACATGCCGACGTCGGCGGACAGGCGGTTGACCGGCAGCGGCCCGACCTCGGCCAGCAGCCCGATCATGCGAAGGCGCGTCTCGTCGCCGAGCGCGCGATAGAGGGTCCGGAGGCGGCGCAGGTCGTGCTCGACCGGCGTCTCAGACGACGACGGGATCTTCACGGAGTGCTTCTTTATCAAATGCGGATTTATATGTACGAGCGCTTATGATTGCCGATGGCCTCGGACCTGTCAAGGCTGGGCTGCGATAGGATCGGTCGAAGGTGACCACCTCGACCCCAGACGCCCTGTGGCGCGCCCCGGCCCTCCGCACGCTCCGTCCGTCGGCGATCACCTGCACCGATCTTTCGCACGGCGGGCTGCTGGATCGATGCAGCCTGTCGGTCCCGGTCGGCATGCGCCTGCTGCTCGTCGGCCAGCCGGAGGCGGCCGCATCGGCCCTCGTCAGAATCCTCGCCGGCCTCGTGCGTCCTCGGCGGGGAAGGGTCGAGATCGCCGGCCTCGTGGACCCGAGCCTCGACGGCTGGGGCCGGCGGGTCGCCCACCTCGGCCCCGAGCCGGGGATCCATCGCTGGATGACGCCGCGCGAGGCGATCGAGCTCGCCGCTCGGCTGCTTGGCCTGCCCGCCGCGGAGGCCACGCGCCGGATGGATCGCGCGCTCGCGTGGGTCGGGATCCCGGCCGCCGCGGTCGACCGTCCCGTGAGTCGCGGCGGGCCACCGCTCGTGCAACGCACCGGCCTGGCCGCCGCGCTCATCGCCGATCCCGAGGTCCTGCTTCTCGACGAGCCGCTGCGCGCGCTCGAGGCGACCGAGCGGACCCGGCTGCTGACGCTTCCGGGCCGGCGCCGAACGGTCGTGCTCGCCAGCCGCTACCCGGCCAGCGAGGATGGGCTGGCGACGCACGTCGGGCTGGTGCGCGACGGCCGGATCGCGCTCCTGGCGCCGATCGGCGAGCTCGAGGCCGCCGGGCTGTCGCTCTCCACGCGCGGCATCGCCACGCTCGCCGCCGCGCACGACGCCATCGACGCCGAAACGCAGGCCCCTCGGGCACCCGCGGCCATCCGGTGAGCCAGGCCAGCACCGTCGCGCGCCTCGCGACCCGCGAGCTGTGGATGACATTCCGGCTGCTGCTGATCCTCATCGTGTCGGTCGGTGCCGGAGCGGTCGTCGCGCTGCTGACCGCTCCACCCGTCCAGGCGATGGTCCGCCTGGCCGCGGGGCTGGGGGCGGGAATCACCGTGGCCGCTGCGGTCGCAGCGTGGTCCCTCGCCGAGGAGCGCGTCTCGGGTCGCGCCGGCTGGCTCGTCACGCGATCGGTCGCCCGGGGGACGTATCTTGCCGGCTGGTTCGGCTCGCTGATCGGGGTCGCGACCGTCGGGGGCGTCGCCGGGGCGATCCTCGGCTGGCTGTCGGTCGCGTCGACCGGGACGGTCGACGGCATCGACTACCTCGCGGCCCTGGCCGCCACCGGCGCCACCCTCGTGGCCGCGGTTGCCATTGGCCTGCTGGCGGGCGCGCTCCTGCGGCCCCGCGCCGCGATGCTGCTCATCCTCGTGCTGTGCGCGGGCGTCGCGGCGCTCTCCGTCCTCGCGCCGGACGTGGCGCACTGGGTGCCCGGTGGCGCCCTCCTCCTTCTGGCCGGCGCCGCAGGCCCGGACCCCGTGGCCGGCGATGCGCTCCGCGCCGCCGGCATCGGACTGGCCGCCGCGGCCGCAGCGCTGATCGTCAGCCGGATCGCGTTCGAGCGCGCCGAGCTGTGAGGCTCCATCCGGTCGCCGCCTGGGCGGCGCTCGGCTTCGCGAGCCTCGGCGTCCTCCTCGGCGGGGCGGAGCTCATGGTCGTCGCCATTGCCCTGCCCTCGATCGTCGCCGACTTCGGCGGGTGGGCGGACCTCGGCCGCGTGAGCTGGATCGTCAACGCCTACCTGCTTGCGTACGTCGTGGCGATGCCGCTGGCCGGGCGGGGAGCTGACCTGTGGGGCGCGTTGCGCCTGTACGTCGTCGCACTGCTGCTGTTCGTCATCGGGTCGGCGGGCGCCGGCCTCGCGCCATTCGCGGGGCCTGAGAACGGCCTGACCGTGCTGATCGTCGGCCGCGTCGTGCAGGGCTTCGGCGGCGGCGCCCTCGTGCCCCTGTCGATGGCGCTCGCGAGCCACCTCTTCAGCGGGCGATCCCGCGCCATCGCGCTGGGCGTCGAGGGCGCTGCGACGTACATCGGCATGGCGATCGGGCCGGCCTACGGCGCATGGGTGCTGCTCGGCTTCTCGCTGCCGATCCCCGGGCTCCACGTCGCGCCGTGGCAGTGGATCTTCCTGCTCAACGTGCCGATCGCGATCGTCACGCTCCTGCTCATCTACGTCTTCGCCGGTGGCGTCGAGACACCGCGCGTTCGGGGTGGCATCGACCTCGTCGGCGCGCTCCTGCTGACCGTCGCGCTCGTGGCCGGCATCGGAGCGATCACCGTCACCGGCGAGCGCGGCTGGGCGGATCCCATCGTCGCCGGCGGGCTGCTGGTGTCGGCGCTGTCGGTGGCCGCATTCACCTGGTACGAGCTGCGGGCGCGCTCTCCGCTCATCGACATCCGGCTCTTCGCCGACCGCGCCTTCTCCTCGGCCAACCTCGTCAGCCTCCTGACCGGGTACACCCTTGCGACGGCCGTGATCGGCGGCCCGGTGTTCGTGAACCGCGTCCTGTTCGGCACGGACGCGGAGTCCGCGGTCGCGCTCACCGCATTGACGCTGGCGATCGCCGTCGGCGCGCTGGCGGGCGGCGTGGCGAGCGGGCTGCTCGGGGAGCGGATCGTGACGGTCGCCGGCGTGGCGGTCAGCGCGGTCGGGCTCTGGCTGGCCCGCGGCTGGGGCGTCGACACCGACCTCGACCGGCTCGTCCTGGACCTCGCCGCGTTCGGCATCGGGTTCGGCCTGACCGTCTCGCCGCGCGCCACCGTGGCGGTCGAGGCCGCCGGCGCCGGCGCCTACGGCGTGGCCAGCGCCATGCTCCAGGTGACCCGCACGATCGGCATGAGCGTGGGGCTCGCGCTGCTGACCTCGATCGGCCAGAACCGGATCGACGAGGCGTCCGCGCTGATCAGCGACGCCGCGCGCCGTGACGAGCTGGTCGTCGCGCTCGGCCATCCCGAGTTCGTCGGGGTCGATCCGAACGCGTCACTGGCACTCGTCGACGTGCTTGAGCGGTGGTCCCAGGGCGAGGCCGCGGACGTGCTCGCCCTGGTCTTCACGATCGCGCTGGCTGTCGCGCTGGCGACGATCGTTCCCGCGCTCTTCGTCAGCGGTCGCGGGAACCTGCCCGCCGAGGCGCCCCCGATCTGAGAGCTCAGTCGACCGGGTCGGCGATGACGACGAGCTCGCCCCAGTTGCGGTTGTAGCCCTGCGACGTCTGGAGCGTGAGCCGCTCGTAGTCCGTCGGCTGCGTCCAGAACGCTCCCTCGGAGCAGTCGTCGTGGATCTGCAGCGCCAGCGGCGGGGTGACGCCGAAGTCCTCGGGATTGTTCGTCGTCGCGTCGGGGTCCGGGCACGGCACGTTCGGCCGCACCTCCGTCACGCGATAGCGACGCACGGAGTCGTCGGAGAACCGGACCAGCACCTCGGCGCCGATCTGGACGTTCCATAGCGGCTTGAACAGCGAGTTCAGGGCGTGGGCGAAGATGTAGGAGTTCGTGTTCCGCCCCGGCTGATGCCCGCCGCTCAGGATGAACGCCGCATCGTCGGGCGGGAAGCTGTCGGTCGCCGAGGACGTCGACTGCTCGACGGCGACGTTGATTCCAACCTGCCGGATCTGAAGCTGGATGGCGACGACGTTGTCGGGCATCGGGGTGGGAGTCGGCCTCGGGCTCGGCGCCGTGCTGGGGCTGGCGCTGGCGCTCGGCTCCGGCTCGTCGCTCGGTGTCGGGGATGCCTGAGCCACCTCCGACGGCGTGGCGATGTCCGGGAGGCTCGGGCCGGGGCCGTCGTCGCCGAGGTCCATGGACCCGACGATAATGAGGGCGACGCCCGCCACCCCCAGGATGATCGGGAGCGCCCACGAGGAGAGACGCTTCACAGTGCCGGAGTCTAGCCGCCAGTCAGACGCGCCGCTGTCACGCGCGCTGGCCCTGGCGCAGCGGGCCCTGGCGGCGGCGCCGGCGGGCCTGCTGACCGACTTCGACGGCACGCTGTCACCGATCGTGCACGACCCGTTCATGGCCGGGCTCGTTGACGGAGCGGGGGGCGCACTCGAGGCCCTCTCGCAGCGACTGGCGGTCGTCGCGATCGTCACGGGCCGAACGCCGCAGGACGCCCGACGCCTCATCGGCGTGCCGGGCGTGCTCATCGCCGGCAACCACGGGACCGAATGGCTCGAGCCCGACGCGTCGGAGGCGACCGTGGCCCCGCGCGCGGAGGAGATCGGGAGTGCGCTGGCCACGGCGCTCGACAGGGTGCCGGCGATGCCCGGCGTCGTCGTCGACCACAAGGGCGTGTCCGCGTCGGTCCACTACCGCCAGGCGCCCGATCCGGACGCCGCGCGCGCGGCGATCCTGACAGCCCTCGGCGACCTCGAGCCGCTCGGTCTGCGGCTCGGGCTCGGGCGGATGATCGTCGAGATCCGGCCGTTGGCCCTCGGCGACAAGGGGACGGCCACGCGCGCGATCGTCCAGCGCTTCGGCCTGCGTGGCGCGCTCGTCATGGGCGACGACACGACCGATCTCGACATGTTCCGCGCCGCGGCAACGCTCCGCGCAGACGGACGCCTGAGCGCGGCGATCATCGCCGTCGGCGGGTCCGACCACGAGGCGCCCGCGGAGGTCACGGCCGCGGCCGACGCCGTGCTCGACACCCCGGCCGAGGCCGCCGAGCTGCTCGAGCGCCTCAGCCGCTGAGCTCAGCCAGGTCCTCGAGCTGGCGGCGCAGCCACCAGGCGATGTCCTCGCGCTCGACGCCACGGCGCAACATCGCGAGGCGCCGGCGGCGTTCCTCGACCGGCATGGCCAGCGCCTCCGCCAGCGCGTCAGCCGTGCCGGCGACGTCCGCGGGGGCGACGGCGATGGCGCCATCGGCCATCTGGTCGAAGGCCCCGGCGGTCTCGGCCAGGACGAGCACCGCGTCGCGCCCCGCCACGATGGCGGCTTCCTTGGCGACGAGGTTCATGCCGTCGACGAGCGGGTTGACGAGGACGACGTCGGCGATCGACAGGCCGGCGAGCGCCTGGGCGTAGTCGTTCTCGTAGAACAGCTGCACGGGTCGCCATCCGGCCCGGCCGAAGCGCGCGTTGATGCGATCGACGGCGCTCTGCACCATCCGCCCGTACTGCCCGTACTCGCGGAGGCTCGTGCGCGACGGGACGAGGAAGGCGAGGAAGCTGATTCGGCCGCGGAGCCGCGGCTGGCGCTGCAGCAGGGCTTCGTAGGCGAGGAAGCCTCGGAGGATGTTCTTCGACGGCTCGAGCCGGTCGACGCGCACGATCACCTGCTCGCGCGTGCCCTCGAGCAGCTGCTCGGCCCGTCGTCGTGCCGCGCGCGAGCCGGCGATTCGGCGGGTGGCCTCGACGTCGATGCTGATCGGGTACGTCCGCACGCGCGTCGTCCGCCGCCGGCGCCGCACCTCGTTCGCGTCGTAGTCGACCGTCGCGTCCGGGACGAACGACTCGACCATGCGCAGGAAGTTGTGGGCGTAGCGATCGGTCTGGAAGCCGACGACGTCGTTCGCCAGCAGGCCGGTGGCGATGCCCTCGCGGATGGGCGGTGCGACAGCCTGCCAGATCGACGACGGCGGCATCGGGATGTGCGTGAAGTGGCTGAGGATCGCGCGCGGCCGCGAGCGGCGGATCGGCTCCGCGGCGCAGTAGAGGTGATAGTCGTGGAGCATGATCCGCGGGCTTCGATCGCCCCTGACCTGCGTGACGATCGCCGCGGCGAAGGCCTCGTTCATCCCCACGTAGCCGCGATGCCAGGCGCGCAACGTCCCGGCATCGATGATCGGGCGCTCCGGCAGGTTCCACATCTGGTGCTGGAGGAACCACAGCAGCGGGTTGGCGATGACGTTGTAGGCCTGCTCGAAGACGGTGCGCTCGGCCGCGACGAAGCGCAGGCGAACCTGGTCCTCGTTGCCGAGCGCCGCCCGCACCAGCCGCGGGTCGGCAGCCGCCCGCCGGTCGCCATCGCTCAGCGCCGCGGCCACCCACGTCAACGGGACGTGCCGCCCGACCTGGCCGAGCGCGGTGACGAGACCGCCGGACCCGCGTCGCGGGCGGAGCGAGCCGTCGGCGGCGGACGCGAACGTGACCGGACCCCGGTTCGTGGCGATGATCAGGCGCCGGCTGCCGAGCAGCTTCGCGGCAGCAGCGCCAAGGTTGGCATCGGCGAGCGCCTCGGCATCGGCAGGTGACGCCATGCCGCTCAGAAGAGGCTGGCGGCGGAGACCTCGAGCAGGCGCAGGACCGCACCCGGGAAGATCCCGAGCGCGATCACGCCGGCAACGGAGACGGCCAGGGCCACCGAGCCGAATGGCGAGTTGTCGATGGGCGCGGGCTCCGGCTCGGGATCACGCATGTACATGTACACGATCACCCTCAGGTAGTAGAACGCGGCGAGCGCGGCGTTCAGGACGATGACGACGGCGAGCCAGACGAGGCCGGACTCGACCGTGGCGATCAGCACGTAGAGCTTGGCGAAGAACCCCACCGTTGGCGGGATGCCGGTCAGGCTCAGCATCAGCACGGTCATGGCCGCCGCCCGCCACGGCGCGCGTTGCGCCAATCCGGCGAACGAGTTGAGGCCGCCGAAGCGGGTGGTGTCGCGCTGGAGCATCGCGACCACCGCGAAGGCCGCGATGTTCATCATCGCGTAGCCGAAGAGGTAGAAGAGGACCGACTGGATGCCGAGCGCGGCGGTCTCGGCATCGGGCGCGTTCGCGAACGCGGCCAGGCCGGCCATGATGTAGCCGGTGTGGGCGATGCTCGAGTAGGCGAGCATCCGCTTCACGTTCGTCTGGGTCAGGGCCACGATGTTGCCCACCGTCATCGTCAGCACGGTGAGGACGAGGAAGATCCCGAGCCAGTCCTCGCGCAGCGGCGCGAGCGCCTCGGCGAAGATCCGGATGATGAGCGCGAAGGCGCCGATCTTCGGGCCGACCGACAGGAAGCCGGTGATCGGCGTCGGCGCGCCCTGGTACGCGTCGGGGGTCCAGTAGTGGAACGGGACCGCGGCGATCTTGAACGTCGCGCCGACGGTCAGGAAGCCGATCGCCACGAGCATCCCCGCGTTCATCTCGCCGTCGACGGCGGCCGCGATGCCGGCGATGTTCGTCGTGCCGGTCAGCCCGTAGGTCCACGCCGTGCCGAACAGCAGGATCGCGCTGGCGAAGCTGCCGAGCAGGAAGTACTTCAGCCCGCCCTCGTTGCTGTAGCGATCCGTCTTGTGGAGGCCGGTGAGCAGGTACGACGGCATCGTCATCAGCTCGAGCCCCAGGAACAGCGTGATGAGGTCGCTGCTGGAGGCGAGCACGCACATGCCGATGAGCGCGCTGATGAGAATCGTGTTGAACTCGCCGAGCGGGATGCGGCGCACGATCAGGTAGGACGGCGCGAACAGCGCGCTGAGGATCCCGGTCACGATCGTCGCGCCCTTGATGAACACCGACAGGTCGTCGACGACGTAGAAGCCGCTGTAGACCGTCTCGTTGACTTCCCACACGACGAAGCACGCCGCTCCCGCGACGATCAGGCCACCCACGGTCAACGGCGTGAGCAGCCACTTGTTCTCGCGCGACAGGAACAGGTCGACGGTGATGACGATGAGCAGGAGCGCCGTCAGGACGAGCTCCGGCAGGAGCGTGACGAGGTCGTTGACCATGGTCATGGGCCGGGCCTCACCACAGCGGCCCGAGGCCGGTCAGCCCCGCGCCGTTGACGGCCTCGACGATGCGGTCCACCGGGACCTCGATCATCTCGAGGATCGGCCCCGGATAGACGCCGAGCAGCACGACGAGCACGACGAGCGGCGCCAGGGAGGCCCATTCGCCGCGGCTCATGTCCCGCAGGCGCGGCCAGAACCTGCGCATCCAGTCCGACGGCACCGTGAAGAAGGCGCGCTGGAACATCCAGAGCATGTACACCGCGCTGAGGATGACGACGACCATCGCGATCGCCGCGACCCAGCCGCTGTACGAGAACGCGCCCAGCACGACGAGGAACTCCCCGACGAAGCCGGACAGCCCCGGGAGGCCGATGGAGGCGAACGTGAAGAGGCCGAACATCGCCGCGTACGCCGGGAGGCGCGCGTTCAGGCCGCCCATGTGCGCGATCTCGCGGTCGTGGGTCTGCTCGTAGATGATCCCGACGAGCAGGAACAGGGCGCCGGTGGTCACGCCGTGGCTGATCATCTGGAAGATCGCGCCCTGCAGGCCCTGGACGTTGAAGACGAACGCGCCGAGCATCACGAAGCCCATGTGGCTGACGCTCGAGTAGGCGACGAGCTTCTTCATGTCGGGCTGGACCATCGCCACCAGCGCGCCGTACAGGATCGCGATCAGCGCCAGGGCGATGATCACCGGCGCGAACGTCGCCGAGGCGTCCGGCAGCAGCGGCAGGTTGTAGCGCAGGAATCCGTAGCCGCCGAGCTTCAGGAGCACGCCGGCGAGGATGATCGAGCCGGCGGTCGGCGCCTCGACGTGGGCGTCGGGCAGCCAGGTGTGGAGCGGCCACATCGGCACCTTGATCGCGAAGGCCAGGAAGAACGCGATGAAGGCGAGCGCCTGGAGCGAATCGGTGTAGGCGAAGCCGCGGAGCGCCTCGTAGCTGAATGTGAAGTCGTTGCCGGCCGACGCGTACGCGATCGCCACGGCCAGGATCGCGACGAGCATGAGGAGCGACCCGACCAGCGTGTAGATCACGAACTTCACGGTCGCGTAGATCCGGCGCGGCCCGCCCCAGATGCCGATGAGGAAGTACATCGGGAAGAGGCTGACTTCCCAGAACACGTAGAACAGGAACAGGTCGAGGCTCACGAAGACGCCGAGCATGCCGACCATGAGCAGCAGCATCACCGTGTAGTAGGCCTTGACGCGGGTCTGGATCGGCTCCCAGCTGTAGAGGATCGAGACGACGCTCAGCAGCGTGGTCAGGATCACGAGGACGACGCTGATGCCGTCGACGCCGAGCGTGTAGCGCATCCCGAACAACTCGATCCAGGGCAGGTCCTCGCGGAACTGGAACTCGCTGCCGGCCGGGTCGTAGCCGAGCAGGACGAGCGACAGGGCGAGGCTCACGAGCGCCGTGATCAGCGCGATCCAGCGGATCGCCGCATGGGCGCTCCCCGGCAGGAACTGAAGGAGCAGCGCGCCGAGCGCCGGGACGAAGACGATCGCGGTGAGCAGCGGGAACTCGCTCATCGCACGACCGTCGCGTACACGAGCAGCACGATCGCCAGGCCCGCCGCGATTCCCAGCCCGTAATTCTCGACCCGTCCGGTCTGGACCTTGCGCAGCAGGCCGCCGATCGTCCCCGCCAGCCAGCCGGTGCCGTTGACGACGCCGTCGATGACCTTCGCGTCGAACCACCACAGCGCGTTCGCGACGATCACGCCGCCGCGCGCGAAGACGAGCTGGTAGACGTCGTCGACGTAGTACTTGTTCAGGCTGGCGCGGTACATGCCCGGCCCGAGGCCGAGCGGGAACTCGTCAACGAAGCGCCGCGGCAGCTCAGGGCGCTGGACGTAGAACCGATACGCGAGCCAGACGCCGGTGATCGCGATCGCCGCGCCCACGAGGAGCAGGAGCCCACCGACGCCGAAGAGCTCGAAGCCGTGCGCCTCGCCGGCCGCGATCGAGCCCGCCTGCACGCCGGCGTGGGTTTCCTCGGCGCCGTGGAAGACCTCTTCCAGCCACGTGTGGATGACGCCACCCTCCGGCGGGATCCCGAGGACGAGCCCCAGGAACGTCGTCGGCACGGCGAGGATCGCGAGCGGCGCGACCATCGTCCACGCGCTCTCGTGGACGTGGTCCCAGACCTCGCGCGGGCCGCGCCACTCGCCCCAGAAGGTCATGAAGATCATCCGGAACGTGTAGAAGGCGGTCATCAACGCCACGGTCAGGCCGACGAGGTAGAAGATCGGGTAGCCGCGGTTGAACGCTTCGGCGAGGATCTCGTCCTTGCTGAAAAACCCGGCGAAGAACGGGATGCCCGCAAGCGCCAGCGAGCCGATGACCATGGTCACGTACGTCCAGCGCATCCGCTCGCGCAGGTTGCCCATGAAGCGCATGTCCTGCTCGCCGCCGGCGCCGTGGATGACGGATCCGGAGCCCATGAACAGCAGGCCCTTGAAGAAGCCGTGGGCCACGAGGTGGAAGATCGCGGCAACCCACGCGCCGATGCCGAGGGCCATGAACATGTAGGCCAGCTGGCTGACCGTCGAGTAGGCGAGCACCTTCTTGATGTCGTTCTGGGTCATCGCGATGGCGGCGGCGAAGATCGCGGTGAAGGTTCCGATGATCGCCACGACCCACATCGCGGCCGGTGCCTCGGCGAAGATCGGGTTCGCGCGCGCGACCATGTAGACGCCGGCGTTGACCATCGTCGCCGCGTGGATGAGGGCGCTGACGGGCGTCGGGCCCTCCATCGCGTCCGGCAGCCAGACGTGAAGCGGGAACTGGGCGGACTTGCCCACCGCGCCGGCGAACAGGAGGAGCGCGATGAGGGTGATCGTTCCCTCGTCGAGCGTCCCGATGCTCGCGAAGACCTCGCGGAACGACAGCGTCCCCAGGTTGACCCAGATCATGATCACGCCCAGGCCGAACCCGAGGTCGCCGATCCGGTTGACGACGAAGGCCTTCTTCGCCGCGCCGGCCGCGGAAGGCTTCTTGTACCAGAAGCCGATGAGCAGGTAGCTGCACAGGCCGACCAGCTCCCAGCCGACGTAGAGAAGCAGGAAGTTGTCGCCCAGGATCAGCAGCAGCATGCTGAACATGAACAGGTTCAGGTAGGCGAAGAACCGCCAGAACCCGCGGTCCCCGTCCATGTAGCCGATCGAGTAGACGTGGACGAGGAACCCGACCGTGCTGACGACGAGCAGGAGCATGGCGGTGAGCGAGTCGACCAGGAAGCTGACCTCGACCTGGAAGTCGCCGGCCACGATCCACTCGTAGACCGTCACCTCGTACTCGTGGCCGCCGAAGATCACGCTCGCGAAGACGACCATGGACGCCAGCCACATGACCGCGACGAGCCCCGTCGGGACGATCCAGCTCAGGTAGCGCGGCCGCGGCCCGCCCGGCGTGACGTGCCCGGCCTGGCCGAGCCCGTCGTTCAGCTCCGCGGGGATGACCCCGGCGGCGCCCTCGGCGTTGGAGAGGTCGTCGGCGTGCCCGGCATGCGGGCTCGTTGCCGCCTGCTCCTCCTCGGTGGGGACGCTGCGGAACTCGCTGTCGTCGACAGGCCTGTGGCCGTGATCGTCGTCCCCGTGGTCGTCGTGCTCGTCTGGATGGCCGTGGACCGGGACGCGATCGAGCCGCGGCCCGACGAGGACGGCGAACAGGAAGCCCGCGAGGGGCAGCGCCGGGATGAGGGCGATCAGAAGGTCGATCGGCATCCGGCCCCTACTCCTTCAGGTCGGCGTACTGGTCGACCTCGGCCGTCTGCCGGGTGCGGATGATCGCGATGACGAGCGCCAGGCCCACGGTCACCTCGGCGGCGGCGACCGCCATGATCATCAGGGCGAAGACCGCTCCCGCGTTCACGGCCGGCGGAAGGAACGCGTTGAAGGCCACGAGGCTCAGGTTCACGGCGTTGAACATCAACTCGATGCTGATGAGCATGAGGATCGCGTTCCGGCGCGCCATGAACCCGAACGCGCCGATCGCGAAGAGCAGCGCCGAGACGATCAGGTAGCCCTCCAGGCCCATCGGTCAGTTCGCCCGCTCGTCCTCTTCCGGCCTGCGGGCCAGGAAGATCGCACCGATGATCGCCACCAGCAGCAGCAGCGCGATGATCTCGAAGGGCAGGGCGAAGTCCGTGAAGATCGCCGTCGCGATCGCGTCGACGGCGGCACCCGCGGCCTCGGCCGCGGCGGGCCAATCGGTCTGGATCACCGCCCAGCCCACCAGGCCGACGATCGCCAGGGAGATGACGACGGCGATGGGCCCCTGCCGATGGAACGGCGCGGGGAGGTTCGCGTCACCCGCCTGGGTCAGCATGATCGCGAAGAGGATGAGGACGCTGATCGCGCCGAGGTAGATCAGCACCTGGGCCGCGGCAACGATCGGCGCGCCGAGCAGGGCGTACATCCCGGCGAGGGACCCGAAGCAGACCATCATCGCCACGGCGGAGTGGATGATGTTGCGCAGCGTGACGACCGCGATTCCGGCTCCCACGACACCGATGGCGAGCAGGAAGAAGAGGACAGTGGAAACGTCCAGGGCCCTTGGCTCCCTTCGGATTCGAGCGCGAAACGGCCCGCTCGGGGGCCGCGCTCGATTCTAGCGTAGC
>CBFGTN010000031.1:0-20948 GCA_965652075.1 uncultured bacterium | reverse complement strand
TCTACATCGACGAGATCGACAAGATCGCGCGCAAGACCGACAACCCGTCGATCACGCGCGACGTCTCCGGCGAGGGCGTGCAGCAGGCCCTGCTGAAGATCCTGGAGGGCACGATCGCCAACGTCCCGCCGCAGGGTGGCCGCAAGCACCCGCACCAGGACTTCATCCAGATCGACACGACGAACATCCTGTTCATCTGCGGCGGCGCGTTCGAGGGCCTCGAGAAGATCATCGAGGAGCGCGTCGGCAAGCGCGGGATCGGGTTCGGTTCGGCCGCGCAGCAGTCGAAGGAGGAGCGCCGCCAGGTCCTCCTCGACAAGCTCATGCCCGAGGACCTGCTGAAGTACGGGCTGATCCCCGAGTTCGTCGGCCGCCTGCCGGTGGTCGTCAGCCTCGCCGCCCTCGCGCGCGAGGACCTCGTCAAGGTCCTGACCGAGCCGAAGAACGCGGTCACCCGCCAGTTCACGAAGTTCCTCTCGCTCGACAAGGTCGAGCTGGTCTTCACGCCCGAGGCCCTCGACGCCACGGCCAAGCTCGCGATCGACCGCAAGACCGGCGCGCGCGCACTCCGCACGATCGTGGAGGAGGCGCTGCTCGACGTCATGTACGACATCCCCGAGCGGACCGACGTCACCAAGGTCGTCATCACGGCCGAGACGATCGAGCATGGCCAGCCGCCGATGCTCGTGACCGAGACGGAGGAGGGCGAGCCGCGCCGCGGTCGCCGGAGCCGCGGCGCCTCACGCGAGGAGCCAGAGGAAGAGTCGGCCTAGGCCTCTCCCGGTTCGTCCGCCGTCGAGTCCGCATCCTCGTCCGTGCCGGGTTCCCCCGCCGCGACGCCCTGTCCGCCGCCGGCATGGCTGAGCCGCGTCGCCACCTGGATCTGGCCGTTCGGCACGGTGTGGAGTGAGCCGTCGGCGTCCCGCAGGAGCGTGCGGCGCAGGCTGAAGTCCTCGACGGTGCCCTCGACGCCGGCGATCCGGACGAGGTCGCCGTAGCTGTACTGGTTCTCGAGGACGACGAAGATGCCGGCCAGCCAGTCCCTGACCAGCGTCTGGGCGCCGAGGCCCGCCGCGATCCCGACCAGACCGAGGCCGGCAATCGCCGGCCCGATGTTGATCCCGAGCTCCCCGAGCACCATGAGCACGGCGATCACGGCGATCACCGCGCCGGCGATGCGAACGACGAGGTCGCCGATCGTGCGGACCCGTCCCGCCATCTCCGCTGGCGACAGGAGGCCGCCCGACGGCGTTCGCCGCTCGATGACGTGGCGCACGCCGACGTTGACCGCGAGGCGGAGGAACAGGAACCCGACGAGCGCCGCGATGGCGATCAGGACGATCCGGACGGCCAGCTCGGCGGACGGCGGGAGGTCGATCACCCCTCGATGGTAGCAACCGTCACGGGGAGTACCGGAGTCCCGCGACGGGCCGTACTTTGGGGCGCTCAGCGCGAGCGTCGGGCGGCGCTAGGATGTGACCCGCTGCACCACTTTTCACGCGCTCAGCCAAGGGAGAACCCCCGCATGACCGCCAACCAGCGCCGGCCGGGATTCCGCCTGCCGTGGTCGTCCGAGATGGACGCCGAGGGTGGAGACGCCGCGCCTGGCGGTGAGGACCAGCCGATGACATCAGCGAGTGGCGACGAGACGGTCGCCAGCGCCTCCCCCGAGGGCGCCACCGCGGACCGCGCCGAGGAGGGGCCGGGTGCGCCCGATCACGCGGCCGAGCCCGAGTCGGAGATGGAAGCGCCCGCCGTCGGCGCCCCGGTCGACCGTGGGCCGGATCCGGCAGCGGCCGGAGCGGCCACCGCCGGCGGCCCCGCGACGCCACCGGCCGACGAGTTCATGCGTGACCTCGTCGATGCGATGCGCCACGTGGCCGATGAGGCTCGCGACACCGGGCTCGCCGAGCTCCGGGCCGGCGCCGACGAGCAGATCCGAAAGCTCGAGGCCGACGCCGACCGGCGTCGGGGCGAGCTGCGCGAGCGCGCCGACCAGGATGTCGCCGCCGTCGGGGACTGGGAGCGGTCAGAGCAGGAACGGATCACCAGGGAGGCTCAGCAGCGCGTCGTTGCGCGGCGCACCCAGCTCGACCAGCAGCTCGGGTCGGAGACCTCGCGGACCGAGGCCGAGACGAAGGCGGTGCGTGACCGCGTCGCCGAGTACGAGCGCGAGCTCGAGGCGTACCACTCCCAGCTCATCGAGATCAGCGACCCGGCAGCGTTCGCCGCGGCCGCGAAGCGGATGCCGAAGCCCCCGAGCCTCGTCGGCCCCGCGCCGGCTCCGTCCGCCGCGCCAGCAGCGCCCGTCACTCCTGCAGCGCCCGTCACTCCCGCAGCGCCCGTCACTCCGACAGCAGTCACCGCCGGCGACCAACCGGAGCCGCAGCCGGCCGCGCCGCCCGAGCCCGAGCCCGCGCCCGCGGCCGACGAGCAGGTGCCCGTGGAGCCGGGCACGACCGCGACGAACGGTGTCCCCGAGCCCGCACCTGCCCAGCCGGCGGAAGAGGGCGTCCTCGCCGCGCGCCTCGCGGAGCTCGACGCCAGCCTCGCGCCGGCCCCGACCGCGGAGGCGCCCGTCGCGACATCCGGCGAGCCGGTGACGACGGAGGTCGTCGTCAAGGGCCTCGGCAGCTTCGGCGCGATCACCGGCTTCCGCCAGGCGCTGTCCGGCGCGGCCGGCGTCGACGCCGTTGCGCTGAGCCTGGGCCAGACTGGCGAGTTCGTCTTCCGAGCCAGCCACGCTGCCGGGTTCGACGTTCGCGCCGCGATCGCCCAGCTCGAGGGCGACGGTGCGAAGATCGAGGATCGGCCCGAGGGCGGCCTGCGCGTCACGCTCGAGCGCCCTCGCTGATCGCGCGTTCGGGGGGTGGTAGACTCCTCGCTCGGCAGTGACCGTGAGGAGTACCCCTCGATCGGCCGCGCCAGAGAGGCGTGCCACGGCTGAGAGCCCGCCGCGGAGCGAGAGGGAGAAGGTCGCACGCGAGCCGCACGGGTCCGCCCGATAGCGCGGAGCAACGAGGAGGCTCGCCGCCGAGCCTCGAACGAAGGTGGTACCACGACCCGTTCGTCCTTCGACGAACGGGTCTTCTGTCTGTGGCGGATGAAGGAGGGCGACCGATGACGACGACGAGACGCGAGCTGGCCCCGCGCTACGACGCCGCGACGGTCGAGCCCGGCATCTACGCACGATGGATGGAGAGCGGGGCGTTCACGCCCGCGCCCGAGCCACCGGCGGGCGCGGATCGGTTCGTCATCACCCAGCCGCCGCCGAATATCACCGGCGCGCTCCACCTGGGGCACGCGCTGACGGCGACGGTCGAGGACGCCTTCATCCGCTATCACCGCATGCGCGGCGACGACACCCTGTGGCTGCCCGGGGTCGACCACGCTGGCATCGCCGCGCAGTTCGTCCTGGACCGCATCATCGCCGAGGAGGGAGAGACCCGCGCCTCGCTCGGCCGCGACCGCTATCTCGACCGGATGTGGCGGTTCATCAACGAGACGCGCGACGTCATGGGGGACCAGCACCGGCGCCTCGGCGCGAGCCTCGATTGGACGCGTCTGCGCTTCACGATGGACGAGGGCAGCGCCCGCGCCGTCCGCGTCGCCTTCAAGCGCCTGTGGGACGCGGGACTCGTGTACCGCGGCGAGGCGCTCGTCAACTGGTGCCCGCGCTGCCGCACGACGATCAGCGACCTGGAGAACATCCACCGTGAGGAGACCGGCACGCTGTGGACCGTCCGCTACCACCTCGCGGGCGAGGACGGGATGCCGGACCCCGATCGCTGGATCAGCGTGGCGACCACGCGCCCGGAGACGATCCTCGGCGACACCGCGGTGGCGGTCCACCCCGACGACGACCGCTATCGCGCTCTCGTTGGGCGCGAGGCGATCCTGCCGTTCCTCGGTCGGCGCCTGCCGATCCTTGCGGACGACGCCGTCGAGCGCGAATTCGGGACGGGGGCGGTGAAGATCACGCCAGCGCACGACTTCGACGACTACGAGCTCGGCCGCCGCCACGGCCTGCCCATGATCAGCGTCCTCGACGAGGGCGCGCGGATGAACGAGAACGGCGGCGAGTTCGCCGGCCTCGATCGATTCGAAGCGCGCGCGGCGATCGTCGAGCGCCTGCGTGAGATGGGCGACCTCGAGGGCGAGCGATCGCACGAGATGGTCGTCGGCCACTGCGAGAAGTGCGACACCGTCGTCGAGCCGCGCCTCAGCGTGCAGTGGTTCATTCGCACGAAGCCGCTTGCCGAACGTGCGCTCGCATCGGTCAGGGAGGGGCGGACCCGGATCGTGCCCGTGCATTTCGAGAAGGTCTACGCCCACTGGATGGAGAACATCCACGACTGGGCCGTCGGGCGCCAGCTGTGGTGGGGCCATCGCATCCCGGCGTGGTTCTGTCCGGACGGGCACATCACCGTGTCCGACGCGGAGGGAGGTCCCGACGCGTGCGCGGAGTGCGGTCGTCCGGCATCTGAGCTGACCCAGGAGACCGACATCTTCGACACGTGGTTCAGCTCGGGGCTGTGGCCATTCAGCACGCTCGGCTGGCCGGACGCCACCCCGGACCTCGAGCGCTTCTACCCGACGAGCGTCATGGAGACCGCCTACGAGATCCTGTTCTTCTGGGTCGCGCGGATGATGATGCTCGGGCTCTTCCTCACCGACGTGGAGCCGTTCCACACGGTCTACCTCCACGGGATCGTCCGCGACCCGCTCGGCCAGAAGATGAGCAAGACGAAGGGGAACGTCGTCGACCCGCTCGAGATGATCGGGACGATCGGCGCCGACGCGCTGCGCTTCGCGCTCGTGTCCGGGAACGCGCCGGGCGTCGACCAGCGCCTGACCGATGCGAAGCTGACCGGCGGTCGCAACTTCACGAACAAGCTCTGGAACGCCGCTCGCTTCGTGCTCCGCGCCCGCCCCGAGCCGCTGGCCGAGCCCGCCGCCGAGGCGTCGCTCGCGGCCCGATGGATCCGGTCTCGGCTCGCCGCCGCCGCCGAGCGGGCCACGCGACAGCTCGACGCCCTGGACCTCGCCGGCTACGCCGCCACGGCGTACGAGGCGGCGTGGAGCGACTACTGCGACTGGTTCCTGGAGATGGCGAAGGTCGATCTCCGTCGCCCGGACGCGACCGATGCCGACCGCGCCGCGACGTGGGCGGCCGCCGTCGACGGCCTGGCAACGCTCCTGCGCCTGCTCCATCCGCTCATGCCGTTCGTGACCGAGGAGATCTGGCAGGCGCTCGGGGAGGTCGAGCCGCGGGCGACCGATGGCGAGCCGCTCCTCATCCGTGCTGCGTGGCCGCCTCCGGGCCGCACCGATGCGGAGGCGGAGGCGGCGTTCGCGAACCTCTCCGCACTCGTCCGCGAGGCGCGCAACCTGCGCACCGCCTCGGGCGCGGCGGCCGGCACCTGGCTGCCGCTCGTCGTCGAGCCGGCCGATGCGGCCGCGGCCGTGGCGATCGACTCGGTCCGTGCCTACGTGGAGACGCTGGCCCACGTCCGGCCGATCGCGACGAGCGCCGACGGCGAGCGCCCGTCGCTCGTCGCCGCGACCCCGCTTGGCGCCGCGTGGCTCGACGCGGCGGCTGCGGCCGACGACGGTGGGACGGGTCGCGCAGCCCACCTGGCCGAGGTGGAGGCGAACGTCGAGCGCGTTCGAGCGCTGCTCGCGAACGACGCCTTCGTGTCGCGCGCCCCGGCCGAGGTCGTCGAGCGCGAGCGCGAGCGGCTCGCGGCACTCGAGCGCGAGCTCGGGCAGCTGCGCGCGGACTGAGGCGACCGCCGTGGCCCGATCGGGTCATGGCGGTCGCGCCCGGACCGGCTGGTAGAATCGCCGCGCCGAGCAGAACGAGGGTTCCTACGAGCATGTCCTTCCTTCGGCGCAAGAAGTCCGAAGCCGAGCCGCCGCCGCCCCCGACGCCCGTTCAGGAAGAGGTCACGGCGCAGGAGTACACGGTGCGCGTCTCGCTCGTCGCGCGCAGCAGCGATGGGCTCCGGCTTCCCGCGGACCAGAACGTCGCGGCGGCGCTTCCGGGCATCGTCGAGCCGATCAGCCAGACGACGGTCGAGACGATTTCGCCGCTTCCGCTCGAGTACTCGGACGCATCGCCGGCGATCGAGCGGTTCAACGAGGTTCAGCAGTGGGTCCTCGCGCGCCGCGACGTCAGCCCCATCGGCCGTCACGGCCTCTACGTCCTCGAGATGACCGACGCGATCGACATGACCGTCGACACGTTCCACTGCGGGCTGCTCCACGGCGACACCGACACGAGCGGCTATCCCGACTACAACGCGATCGTCGGCGGCCTCGCGTCGCACTGGGACGAGCTGTCCGGCGAGCTGATCGTCCGGGCGGTCCTCGGCTGGGGCGGGAAGGGACTGCGAGGTGATACGGACCGCATCGGCCAGAAGCTGCTGAGCTCGCTCTACCAGCAGGTCGTCGCGTCGGGCCTGAGCCTCGGCGAGGCGGAGCAGGCGCGGCTCCCGGCCATCGGTGCCCGGTCGGGCCTCAGCTGCGCGCACTGCGGGTTCGAGGCGGGCAGCGCCGGCGCGTTCTACTGCCCGAAGTGCGGGATGCGGATGACGCGCGGCGCGTAGCCGCCGTCGGGGGATAGGACTTTCGGGGTAGGCCTCACCCTGCCCCAGTCCCATTGTCCCGGCGCCCCGCGCCTCTGAGGATGGTGACGAACAGCACCGGACTCCCCACTGCTGCCGCACGCTAGGGAAGGGCAATGGAGCGACCCACGATCCTGCTTGCCGTCGCCGAGCATGGCGAGGCGTACGTCGAGGCGTTGACGCGCGCGGGCTTCGAGCCGATCAGTCTCGACCCCGGACACGTGCAGGTGACGCCCCACGTCGACATGGGCGTCATCGACTGCGACCTGCCGCCGGAGGTCGTGACCGCCGTCTACGAGCAGCTCGCGGCAACGAACGTCGCCACCCGGCTGCTGCTCGTCGGGACGGCGACCGAGCTTCCGGAGTCGGTTGGCGGCGCGGGCGACGAGGTCGCGCTCAAGCCGATCCCGCCCGACGCCCTCGTCTATCGCCTCCAGGCGCTGCTCATCCGCACGGGCCGGCACCTCCCCACAGAGTCCGGCGCGTGGGCGGCCGACGAGACCCTCAGCTCGGCGCCGATCGCCGGCGAGGGGCACGTCGTCAGCGTCTTCGCACCGAAGGGCGGGGTCGGGAAGACGACGGTCGCCGTGAACATGGCCGTCGCGCTGCGGCTCCAGACGCGCTCGGAGGTCCTGCTGTTCGACGCCGACGTCGGCGTCGGCAACGTCACCGCCGTGCTGGACGTGCCGTATCGCATGGGGCTCGCCGACCTGGCCGACAGCCCGCCGGAGGAGTGGAGCGACGCGGCGTTCGAGCAGATCGTGACCACGCACCCGGACACGGGCGTGCACGTGATCACGTGGGGCACCGACCCGGCCGAGTCCGAGCGAATCTCCGTCGACCTGCTGCTCGCCGCCCTGCGCTGGGCGCGGGACAACCACTCGTACGTGATCATCGACAACCACCCCGGCTACGACGATCGGACGATGGCGATGCTGGCCGTCGCGAACGAGATCTTCCTCGTCGTGACGCCCGAGGTCGGGGCGCTGCGCAACAGCTCGCAGTTCCTCGAGCTCGCGCGGGAGCTCGGCCTCGGAAACGTCGTGCGCGTCGTCGTGAACCGGGCGAACCACGGGATCCGCGTACAGGACATGTCGAAGACGCTGGGCCTGCCGATCTCGGCCACGATCGTCAGCAACGGGCCGAAGGCGGTCATCGCCTCGAACGAGGGGCGCCCGGTCATCCTGCGGTTCCCGCGGGAGAAGATGTCGGACGACCTCCACGCCGTCGCGCGCCTCGTCGTGGAGCCGGATCGGGCCGCGGCCGGGCCGGCGCCGGCGGGCGCCAAGCGCGGCTTCTGGACCCGCTTCGGGACCCGAACCTCCGAGGCCTAGCCGCCGAGCGGTCCAACCGGGCGCATTGCGACCCGGCGTTGCGCGGCTCATCGGCCTTTGCCATCATTCCGCGGCCGTGCCGACCTACGACTACCAGTGCCGCTCGTGCGGCTCCGTCACCGAGGTGATCCACTCGATGCTCGAGGAGGGTCCGTCGGTCTGCGAGCGCTGCGGTGGCGAGCTGCGGCGCGTGCTCTACCCGACCGGGATCATCTTCAAGGGGTCCGGGTTCTACCGGACCGACTCGCGCTCGGGCGGCACCTCGTCGTCGACCGGCTCGAGCGCTGCGTCCGGCGATTCGAAGGGGAGCCCGTCGAAGGCGGGCGAATCGACCGCAGCCGACGCGAAGGCGCCCTCAGACGCGAAGGCAACGCCGCCGAGCGGCGAGGGATCGAAGGGATCGAGCGGCTCCGGGGACTGACGCGCTCAGGCGGCCTGGCGCGTCCCGCAGCGACGGCAGAATCGCGCGCTCGCCGACAGGGACAGGCCGCACTGTCCGCAGTTCTGCAGGGCGACGTTGCCGACCGCGCTGGCGACCTCGCGTGCCGAAGCCTCCCAGAATCGCTGGCCCGCCGCCGCGCGCAGCGCGAGCTCCGCAGGGGTGATGGCCGCGCCCCGCGACCGATACGGCAGAACGGCCGGCATCTCCGGCTGCGTCGGGCCGCCGTCAAGGCCCAGCTCGTCGAGCTGCGCACGCCGGGCGGCGAGCTCGGGCGAGTCGTCCTCGGCGGCCATCGGCTCGGCGACCTGGGGCTCGACCGGGGTCGTCGGGAAGTGAAGGATCGTCTCGCTGATCGGCGCGATGCGCGGCGCCGGCGCGGGCTCCACGGGCTCGCTCTCGGGCGCGGCTGACGCGGCGATCGGCTCCGGCTCCGCCTCCGCGGCGACGGGCTCGGCCTCGGCGGCGGCCGGCTCGGCCTCGGGCTCCGCATCCGCAACAACCGGCTCGGCCTCGACTCCGGCGGCGTCCTCGTCCGAGGCGACGACCTGCAGGGGCGACGGCTCGGCTTCCGCCGCCACCGGCTCGGGCTCCGGCTCGATCGCCTCGGCGGGCTCGGCGGGCGTCTCGGCGACGAGGGGCGCCTCGTCCGCGGCGGTGGCCGCAGCCGCCTCCTGGGCAGCCAACGCCGCGAGGGCAGCTTCGGCCGCGGCCTCAGCAGCCCGCTGCTCTTCGAGCTCTGCGGCGGCCCGCGCCGCGGCCTCGGCCGCCTGCGCCTCAGCGAGCATGTTCGCCGCGACCTTGTCGGCCTGCTCCTGCGACTCGTAGACGAACCCGTCGGCACCGACGAATCCGCCGGCGGCAACGGCCGGCTCGTCGGCGTCGTCCGTCGGGGTGACCGGGGTGCCGGCCCACGCGCCGGGAGTCGTGGCCCAGGAGTCGTCGGGCACGTGGCCGTTTGCGGCCGCTTCCGTCGGCAGGTCCGATGTCGGCCAGGCGTCGAGCCCGACGCGGCGGCGGAGGTCCTCATCGCTCATCCCCACGTCGACCGCATCGGCGGTGACGACGGACGCCGCCAGGCGGTCGCCGAGATCGTCGACGCCGGGGACGGGGACGCAGCTGCGGCAGCGGCCCGCGTCGTCGTTCCAGCAGCTGACGCACGTGTACTGGCGGCAGTCGATGCAGAAGTTGAAGGCCTCGTGGAAGGCATCGAGCTGCGCCGTGGCCAGGGCGCCGGCCTCCGTCCGCATCGCGTCGTCGAGGGCGTCGCCGAGCGAATCCTGGCTCGTCAGATAGTTCTTCAGGCCGCCGATGAAGCCGCGCGTCTTGCGCACCGGGTTCATGCGCGTCGGCGCGCTGAACTCGTAGCGCGTCCCGCAGCGCTCGCAGAAGGACTCGGTCAGGGTCTCAGTCAATTGCCGTCTCACACGCGGGTTGGCGGGCCACGAAGTATACCGACGCGGCCGATGCGGCCCGCATCCGCCGTTTGGGGCATGCCGAACCGGCCGTTCGTACCCTCCGTGCTAGCATCGCGCGCGATGGGGATCCTGTCGCGGGTCGAGGCCTTCTTCGAGCGATTCCTCGAGGGCCCGGCCGGTCGGCTGGGCGCCTCGATTCAGCCTGTCAGCCTCGCGAAGCGGATCGAGCGTGCGATGGACACGAACAAGACGTACGGCGAGGCGGGCGTGATCGTCCCGAACCACTACGACCTCCACCTGCATCCGGTTGACTTCGCCGCGTTCGAGTCGTACCGGGGCGCGCTCGAGGACGACCTGGCGCATGGCGTGATCGCCCGCGCCCGACACGAGCGCTACACGCTCGTCGCGCGGCCACGCGTGACGATCCGGGAAGACGATGCGACGCGACGTGGCGAGATCCGCGTGGCCGCCAACGTCGTCGACGAGCGCGGAGGTCGGGTCCAGGAGGCCGAGCGCATGCCGGCGAGCTCCGACACGATGGTCTACGCGCGGCCGCTGGACGAGGCGCCGGAGTCCGCCCGACGCGCCTATCTCCTGGTCAGCACGCGCGGCGCCCGTCCGGTGCAGTTCGACCTGGGCGGGCCCCTCATCGGCATCGGTCGTGCCAGCGACAACGATGTCATCGTCGACGATCCGATGGTCAGCCGGCACCACTGCCAGCTGAAGCTGCAGCACGGCGCCTACGGCTTCACCGATCTCGGCAGCCGGAACGGCTCGTCCGTCAACGGGCAGCCCGTGTCCCAGCTGGCGCTCGGGCCAGGGGACATCATTCGGATCGGCGACACGGAAATCGAATTCCAGGTGCGTGGTTGACGGGCGACATCCTGCGGATCCTCCTGCTGCTGCTCCAGATCGGCTTCGTCGCCCTCCTGTACCTCATCCTGCTGCGGTTCGCCGGCTCCCTGCTCCGAGACCTCCGCAATGCCGAGCAGGCCCAGATCGCCGCTCGCTCCGGCATCGGCCGCCTCTCGGTCCTGGAGTCGCCGGGCGACGAGCCGCCGGCGGGCTCGACGCTGGCCCTCGGGCCGATCAACTCCATCGGCCGCAACGTGAACAACACGATCTACGTCGAGGACGACTTCGTCAGCTCGAGCCACGCGATGCTCACGTTCCGCGGCCGCGCCTGGTTCGTCGAGGACCAGGGCAGCACGAACGGCACGTACGTCAACGGCCATCGGATCGACCGGCCGGTGGCGCTCAGCTTCGGCGACGAGCTGACGATCGGCCGCGTGCGGATGCGCCTCGACCGATGAGCCCGTCCCAACCGATGAGCGGGCGCTGATGCGCGTCACCTGGCGCGGAGCGGAGCTTCGGCTCCTGCTGCCGATCCTGGTCATGGTGCCGCTCGGGTTCGCGATCACGAACATCGCGTTGAGCGGCGAGGCCGATCCCGGTCCGCTGGGCCTCGCGATCGGCTACGTCGCCCTGTTCGTGGCGGCGCACGTCATCCTCACGATCTCCGGCCATCGCGGCGACCAGCTGCTGCTCCCCGCGGTCGGGGCCATGGGCGGCGTGGGACTGGTCATGCTGAACCGCCTCCCACAGGACCTCGCCGGGACGAGCTTCCTGGGCATCGAGCTCGGCATGGCCGCGACGCAGCTGCTGTGGTTCGGCGTCGGGCTGGCGGCGATGCTCGCGATCGCGATCTGGCTGCGCGACGACGGGATCCTCCGCCACTACAAGTACACGTGGGCGGCGATCGGCATCTTCCTGCTCGTCGCGACGCTCGTCATCGGCTACGAGGTGAACGGCGCACGACTGTGGATCGACCTCGGACCGGTGAGCGTGCAGCCGGGCGAGTTCCTGAAGATCGTGCTCGTCATCTTCATCGCCGGCTACCTGGCGGAGACGCGGACGCTGCTCACCAGCGCCCGCCTGCGCATCGGGTTCCTGTCGATCCCGCCCCTTCCGTACTTCCTGCCGATGCTCGCGTTGTTCGCGGCCGTGATGCTCATCGTCGTCCGGCTCAACGACCTCGGGACGGCGCTCCTCTTCTTCGGCACCTTCCTGATCATGCTGTTCGTCGCCACCGGACGGCGGTCGTACGTCCTCATCGGCCTCCTCCTGTTCGTTGCCGGCTTCTTCGTCGCGTACCAGCTGTTCGCGCACGTCCAGGCGCGCGTCGACGTCTGGCTCGACCCGTTCGCCGACCCGCTCGGCGCGGGGTTCCAGCCGGTGCGCGCGCTCTACGCGCTCGGTCGGGGCGGCGTCTTCGGTGAGGGCCTGGGGCAGGGGATCGTCACCCTGGGCGGCGGCCTGACGATCCCGTTCGTGCACACCGACTTCATCTTCACCGCGATCGCCGAGGAGCTCGGGCTGCTGGGTGCCTTCGCCCTGCTCGGGTTCGGCGCGGTCGTCGTCTTCCGCGGCCTGCGCATCGCGGCGCTCGCCCGCGATGACTTCAGCGGGCTGCTGGCCACCGGGCTGACCGCGAGCCTGGGCCTGCAGACGCTCATCATCATCGGCGGCAACACGAAGCTCATCCCGCTCACCGGGATCACGCTCCCGTTCGTCAGCTACGGCGGCTCGAGCCTGCTCGCGAGCTTCATCATGATCGGGCTCCTGCTCTCGATCAGCCATCGGAGCGCGATCGGCGCCGATGCGGAAGCGGCAACGTGATCGCGACGAACGTCAGGCGGCTGGGCCTCTACCTCATGCTGAGCTTCGGCATCGTGTCGGCGAGCATCGCGTGGTGGCAGGTCGTGGAGGCCCCGAACCTCGCGGTCCGCGCCGACAACCCGGAGGTCATCGCCGCCAGGCGGAGCCTGCCGCGCGGGAGCATCTGGGACGCGAGGGGGGAGCTGCTGGCGAGCTCCGACGTCGCCGACGGCCTGAGCCGGCGGACCTACTACGATCCGGCGTTCACGCACGTTATCGGCTACTCGAGCCTTCGCTTCGGCAGCACCGGCATCGAGCGCGCCTACGAGGACATCCTCGTGGGCCAGACGGACCCGAACCCGATCCGCGACGTCGTGAACGACATCCTCGATCGCCGCCCGACGCCGCGCGACCTGTCGCTGACGATCGACCAGCGGCTCCAGGACTTTGCCTCCCAGCAGCTTGGCGCCGATGCCGGAGCCGTCGTGGCGCTCGACCCGCGGACCGGCGCCATCCTCGCGCTCGTGTCGACGCCGACGTTCGACGCGACGCCGATCTCGGGCGACCCGAACGCGGCGCAGGAGCCGATGGATGCCCTGCGCAACGATCCGGCCGAGCCGCTCCTCGGGCGCGCTCGCCAGGGCCTGTACGTGCCCGGCTCGATCATGAAGGTGTTCACCGCGGCGTCGGCGCTCGACGCCGAGGTGATCAACCCGGGGACGACGTTCGCGGACCAGCCGCAGCAGGAGACCGAGGGGTTCGTGGTCGACGGCTTCACGATCCGCGAGCACGACCTCGGGGGCATCCAGCCGGGGCTGTGGGCCCTGTCGGAGGCCCTCCAGGCGTCGAGCAACATCTACTTCGCGCACGTCGGCCTCGAGATGGGCCCCGAGACGTTCCTCGACTACGCCCGCCGCTTCGGCTTCTGCGAGCCGATGGCCATCGGTCCGCCCGGCCGCGCGCTCGGCGTCGCGCCGAGCTACGTGACGTCGCCGGTCGAGGGCGACTGCGGCCCGTTCAGCGGCAGGGTCGAGCTGGCGACGGCCGCGTTCGGCCAGGGCAGCATCCAGGCGACGCCGGTCCAGATGGCGATGGTGGCGGCCGCGATCGCCGGCGACGGTGTGATGCCGCAGCCGTGGCTCGTGCGCGACGTTCGGACCCACGCCGACGGCGACACGATGAGCTCGAACGTCGTGCAGACCTTCGGCTCGCTCGGCGGTACGCGGGTCATCGGAGCCCAGGCTGCCGCCGACACGCGCGCGGCGATGGTCGATGCGGTGAACGGCGAGCTCGGCCGGCTCTTCGCCGGCCAGGGCGACGTCCGGCTGTACGGCATCGGCGACCACCTGTCGGCGGGCAAGACGGGGACGGCGCAGCTCGGCGGTGAGCAGGCGCCGCACTCCTGGTTCATCGGCTTCGCGCCGGCCGAGGACGGGACGACCCCGGAGATCGCCATCGCCGTCCTCGTCGAGAGCGGCGGCTCCGGGGGTGGGCGCGCGGCGCCGATCGCCGGGCAGGTGATGGCCGAGTACCTGCGCCTCTCCGGCGACTAGCGCGCCCTGCCGCTCCGCTGATCGGCGGTGAACCGGGCGGTAACGCGTCCGGGTATAGACTTCCGAGGACCGGGGCCTCGAGACCAGTGCCCGTCCACCGCAGCCGGGGAGACGAAGCCATCGTGAAGAACGTCCAGCAGCCCGCCGAGCGCGTCATCGCCAGCGTCGAGCGCGTGATCGTCGGGAAGCACATCGAGGTGCGCATCGCCCTCGTCGCGCTTCTCTGCGAGGGCCACATCCTGATCGAGGACGTTCCGGGGGTCGGCAAGACGATGCTGGCCAAGGCGCTGAGCCAGAGCCTCGGCTGCACGTTCCGCCGGATCCAGTTCACGCCGGACCTGCTGCCATCCGACGTCACCGGCCTCTCGATCTTCAACCAGAAGACCGCCGAGTTCGAGTTCAGGCCCGGACCGATCATGGCGCAGGTCGTCCTCGCCGACGAGATCAACCGCGCCACCCCCAAGACCCAGAGCGCGCTGCTCGAGTGCATGGAGGAGCGCCAGGCGACGATCGACGGCACGACCTATCCGATGCCGCAGCCGTTCCTGGTGATCGCGACGCAGAACCCGATCGAGTACGAGGGCACGTTCGCGCTCCCGGAGGCGCAGCTCGACCGGTTCATGCTTCGTCTGCGGCTCGGCTATCCGAAGCCGATGGAGGAGATCGTCATCCTCGACGAGCAGAAGCGCGCGCACCCGATCGAGTCGGTCCAGCAGGTGCTCGGGCTCGAGGAGCTGCGGGAGATGCAGGCGGGGATCAAGGAGATCTACGTCGACCAGGCCGTCGCCGAGTACATCGTTCGCCTCGTTCGCGCCACCCGTGACCATCCCGACGTCTATCTCGGCGCCTCGCCGCGCGGATCGCTGAACCTTTACCGGGCCTCGCAGGCGTTCGCCGCGCTCGCGGGGCGCGACTACGTGATCCCCGACGACGTGAAGCAGCTGGCGGTGGCCGTCCTGGCGCACCGCCTCATCGTGAAGAGCCAGGCGTCCCTCCGCGAGGTCGATCCCGAGCAGATCGTCAGGGAGATCCTCGCCTCCGTCCCGGTTGCCGAGGCGGCAGAGGCGGCCGAGGCGAATCGCGCCCAGATCAGCTGAGCCGCCGTCGACCGATGGGCTTTCTCAGCCATCACCTCAGGCTCCTGTTCCTCGTCACCGCGCTCGTGGTCGCGGCCTTCAGCACGGGCCTGACCTTCCTGTTCTTCCTCGTCTACCTGACCGCCGCGCTCCTCATCGGCTCCTGGCTCTACGCGCGCCGCGGCCTGGCCGGCGTCCGTGCCGACTATCGCGTGCTGAACCCGCGGACCCACGTCGGCGAGGTGCTCCAGGCGGTGTACCGGGTCGAGAACCACGACTGGCTGGGCAAGCCGTGGATCGAGCTGTGGAACGAGTCGACGCTGCCGTCCAGCCTGCCCGGGCGCGTGGTCGGCATGCCCGGCAACGGCCGGAGGCAGTGGCTCGCGAAGGTGACGCTCACCCGACGGGGCAGCTATCGGCTCGGCGCGCTGCGGGTGCGAACCGGTGATCCGTTCGGGCTGTTCACGAGCGAGATGAACATCGGCCATCCGACGAGCGTCGTCGTCTTCCCCGAGGTCGTCGATCTGCCGTACTGGCGCCTGCCGCCCTCGCCGATCGACGGCACGACCCGGACGCGGCGCCGGTACGAGGCGGCGACACCGCTCGTCAGCACCGTCCGGCCGTACGTCCACGGCGACGCGATCAACCGGATCCACTGGCTGTCGAGCGCCCGTCACGGCGAGCTCCACGTCAAGGAGTTCGACCTCGAGCAGGCCGCGGACCTGTGGATCATCCTCGACCTCGAGCGGGCGGTGCACGCCGGCGTGGGCACCGACGCGTCCGTCGAGACCGCGGTGACGATCGCCGCCTCGATCGCACTGCGGACGCTGCACGACAACCGCTCGGTGGCGATGACGGCGTCGGCGCGGCGCATCCAGGTGCACCAGCCCGACCGCGGGCCGCGGGTCGAGCAGAAGCTCCTGCACCTGCTGGCGAACGTGCAGGCCGACGGCGCCGTGCCGCTCGCCGAGATCATGAACGCCACGCTCCCGCAGCTGCGGCGCGGGATGACCCTGTGCCTGATCACCGGCTCGACGGACCGCACGTGGGTCCGTGCCCTGTCGGTGCTGCGCCGCAAGGGCGTCGGCGCGCTCGTCATCCTCCTCGAGCGCGCGTCGTACATCAGCGCCGAGCCGGATGAGCCGTCGCGCGCCGAGCTTGCCGCGGTCCGCCATGCGCTGTCCGAGTACGACGTCGAGCACCGCCTCGTGCGCCGCGGCGACGACATCGCCGACGCGATCGGCGGTCGGGTGCGCGCCCGTGCCTGAGCTCGTCGAGCGCCTTCGCTACCCGCGCGCCGGCTTCATCAGCGCCGTCCTGCTCGGCGTCATGGCGCTCGCCCTGGCCTGGTCGGTGCAGGGGGCGGGATGGCTCGAGCAGATGGACTTCCTCGTGCCGGTGGCGCTCTATGCCGTGATCGCGGGGACGCTCATCGGGATGGTTCGCGGCTCGATCGTGTGGTCCCTGCCCCTCGCGGCGGTCATCGGCGCCGCGATCGTCCTGTGGGCGGTCGGCGGCGAGTACTTCACCGCCCTCGACCAGGCGGGCCGGCTGCTGGCCCTTCGCACCGAGTTCGTCGAGTGGCTGATCATCGTCTTCGGGACCGGCTATCCGCCACAGATGTCGCCCTACGCCATCGGTCTGGGCCTGCTCATGTTCGCGACGGTCTTCGCCGCCACCTACGCGGTCTACCGCCACCATCGCGTGCTCGACGCGATCCTGCTGCTCGGCGCCGCGCTAATCGTGAACATGTCCGCGATCCTCACCGACCTCTTCTACCAGCTGCTCCTGTTCGTCGTCGCCGCGTCGCTGCTCTGGCTCCGCGCGGCGCTCGTCGATCGTCAGGACGGCTGGCAGCGCCGCCGCGTGAACGAGACCCTCGAGGTCCCGACGGCGATCATGCGGACCGGGATCATCTCGGCTGCCCTCGCGATCGGCCTGGCATGGCTGCTGATGGCGGTGGCCGTCGCGGCGCCGTTGACCGATGCGTGGCGCTCGCTGGACGGGGTGTGGACGGGCGTCCGCGACCAGTTCGAGGGCACCTTCGGCAGCCTCACGAATCCGCAGTCACGGATCAGCGGCAACAGCTTCGGCCGCTCGTTCGTGGTGCAGGGCGAGTGGGTGAGCGTCGACGAGCCGGTGCTCGTGCTCGCCGCTGCGCGGCCCTACTACCTGCGGACGAGCACGTACGACGTCTACAACGGGCGCGGCTGGGACTCGTCGGAGAGCGTCCGGCGCGACGTCCCGGCCGGCGAGCCGCTGTTCGACGGGGCCACCTCCGAGCGGCCCGCATTCCTGGAGGACTCGGTCGTCATCCAGCAGATCTCGATCGAGATGCGTCAGACGATCGGTCGCGACCTCTTCACCGCCGGATCACCGATCGAGATCTACGCCCCGTCAGTCATCGGCGAGCCGCTGGGCCAGCCGCTCATCGGTGAGATCGAGCACGCGAACCCGCTCGGCGAGGGCGAGGCCTATCAGCAGGTGGTGGCGATCTCGACGGCGACGGAGGCGGAGCTCGGCGCCGCGGGCCGCGAGTATCCGCCGGAGGTCACCGATCTGTATCTCGACACCCCTGGCCTCACCGACCGCGTCGCCCGGCTCGCGCGCGAGGTCACCGATGGCGCGAGGAACGACTACGAACGCGCCAAGGCGCTCGCCACGTTCCTGTCGCGCGATCCCTCGTTCACGTATTCGACGACCGCGGCGGTGCCGCCGGGCGACGAGGACCTCGTCGACTTCTTCCTGTTCGGCCCGGAGGATCTCCGCCGGACCGGCTACTGCCAGTACTACGCCAGCGCGATGGTGATCATGGCCCGATCGCTCGGGCTGCCGGCGCGGGTCGCGGCCGGCTTCGCGCCGGGCGAGCGCCAGGACGACGACACGTTCCTCGTGCGCGAGGCGCAGGCCCATGCCTGGGCGGAGATCTACTTCCCCGGCTACGGCTGGCAGATCTTCGAGGCGACGAAGTCGATCAACCCCGGCTTCGCCCGGGCCAGCGGCGACCCGGCGGAGGCCAACCGGCCGCCCGTGCTGCCCGGCATCGACCCGCTGCTGGACGACGAGTTCCTCCTGGAGCAGCTGCGGCGGGGCGAGAACAACGTCGCCCTGCCCTCGCCGGACTTCGTGGAGGGCGCGGTCGACCCGAGCCAGCAGGACGCCGCTCCCTCCGAGGACGAGTCCTCGCGGGGGATGAACGCGCTGCTCATCGCCGCGCTCGTGCTCGGCGGGCTGATCGCGCTGTGGGTCCGCATGACGGTCGTCTCGCGCCGATGGCGGCTGCTGCCGGCGGGAGATCGCGCCTGGCGCCAGCTGACCGCGGCGGCGGGCCGCGCCGGGGTCGGACCACGGCCCTCGGAGACGATCTACGAGTACGCCGGCTGGCTCGAGGATCAGCTGCCGGACCAGACGGTCCCGATCCGCACGGTCGCCGACGGCAAGGTCTGGCAGTCGTACTCCGGCCGAAACCTGTCGCTGTCCGGCGCGAACAAGCTCGACCGCGCGCTGCGCCAGCTGCGCTGGCCCCTCATCGGGCTCGCGATCCGGCGGTGGGGGCGGCGCCTGACCAGCCGCACCGGGTCGGACTAGCCGGTCACAGGGCGAGCGGCCGGCCCTCCGCCTCGTCCACGTGCGTCCGCTCGCGCCCGAGCAGGTGCAGCGTGTCGTTCCAGCGCTCGAGTCGCCACGCCCCTCCATCCGCTCGCACGGCCGACGAGAGCGACGCGTTGTCGATGTCGACGTTCTCCGCGCGCTCGGCGCTGAGGTCGAGGAGCAGGCGGGCGAGGATTCGGAGCGTCCCGCCGTGGCTGACGAGGAGCACCGGCCACGTCGAGCTCGTCGTGACGGCGGAGAGCAGCGATCGGACGCGCTCCGTCGCCGCCGCGACCGGCTCGCCGCCGGGCGGCGCGTAGCCGGCGACGGTCCGCCACGCGCGATAGCGCTCGCCGTCGGTCGCGGCCAGCTCGTCGTGCGTGCGGCCCTCCCACTCGCCCGCGCCGATCTCGACGAGCCGCTCGTCCGGCTCGACCTCGACGCCCACCGCCGTGCCGATGGCGGCGGCGGTCTGGGTCGCGCGCGCGAGCGTCGACGACACGATTCTGGTGGGTCGAAGGTATGCGTCCGCGGCGATCCGGGAGGCGACCATGCCCGCCTCGGCCAGGCCGCTCTCCGACAGCGGCGGGTCGAGCCGGCCCTGCCAGCGGCCCTCGCGATTCCAGTCGGTGACGCCGTGGCGGACGATGACGAGACGCCGCGGGGTCGCCGCGCTCACCGCGCGGGGGCGGTCGCGGCCTCGAAGACCTCGCGGGCGGTGCGACCCGCGGCGTCGGCATCGGCCTCGAAGCCGTGCGCGGGCAGCGTCTCGCCCATGATCTGGATCGCCTCGGCCATCTCGTCGATCCCGACCTCGCCCATGTGCCCGAAGCGGAAGATCTTCCCGCTCCACTTGCCCTGGCCGCCGGCGATGACGAGGCCGCGGCCGCGCATGTCGGCATTGAACGGCGCCCACTCGATCCCCTCGGGCAGCCAGGCGGCGGTGACCGTCGCGGAACGGTCCTCGGCGGCGGCGACGAGTCGCAGGCCGAGTGCCTCGAGGCCGGCGCCGACCGCGTGGGCGATCGCGGCGTGCCGCGCCCATGTCCGCTCCCGACCCTCCTCGCGAAGCCGGCGAACGCCGACGCGCAGGCCGTAGAGGACGGCGACCGCAGGCGTCCAGGGGGTCTGGCCCTTCGACGCCCACTCCCGAGCCTCGGCGAAGTCCCAGTAGACGCGGGGCATGCGCGCGGTCTCGCCGGCGGCGACGGCGCGCGGGCCGAGCGCGGCGATCGCGATCCCGGGCGACGCCATCCACGCCTTCTGGCTGGCACTGATCACGAGGTCGACGCCCCATGCGTCCATCTCGAACGGCATTGCGCCGAGCCCGCTGATGCCGTCGACGACGAGGAGCGGCTCACCCGGCGCGGACCGGACGACGGTGGCCAGCGCCTCCATCGGGTTCGCGACGCCGGTGGAGGTCTCGTTGTGGGTGACGAGCACGGCACGGTAGGGATCGGCACGTGAGAGGTGGTCGCGCAGGGCATCGGGCGATGCCGACGTGCCCCACTCGACCTCGAAGCGCTCGACATCGGCGCCGAAGGCGCCCGCGATCTTCGCGAACCGATCGCCGAAGGCGCCGATCGTGACGACGAGCACCCGGTCACGGGGCGACAGCGTGTTGACGACCGCGGCCTCCATTGCCCCGGAGCCCGATCCGGTCAGCAGGACGACCTCGCCGGCGGTGCCGATGAGCTCTGCGAGCCCGGACGACGTCTCACGCAGCAGCTCGGCGAACTCCGTGCCGCGGTGGTCGATCATCGGCTGCGACTGCGCCTCGCGGACCTCGCGCGGGATCGGCGTCGGGCCCGGCGTGCGGAGGTTCTGTTCCATGCGGCGCATCATAATCGGCCATGCCCCGCCGCCCGAAGACCCCCGACGCCACCGAGCCGCTGTTCGAGGAAGCCTTCGCGGCCGACGCGCCGCTCGCGGCCCGGATGCGCCCCCGGACCCTCGACGAGTTCATCGGCCAGCCGCATCTCGTCGGCGAGGATGGCGCGCTCACGCGGGTCGTCCAGCCCGGCCACCTGCCGTCCATGGTGCTGTGGGGCCCGCCCGGTTCCGGCAAGACGACGCTCGCCCGCCTGCTGGCGGACCGCGCCGGCGGCTCGTGGCGGCAGCTGTCGGCGGTCACCTCCGGCGTCGCCGACGTTCGCGCGCTCGTCGCGGAGGCCAAGGCGCTGCGCGGCGCCGGAGGCCGGACGGTCGCGTTCATCGACGAGCTGCATCGGTTCAACAAGAGCCAGCAGG
>CBFGTN010000030.1:0-21010 GCA_965652075.1 uncultured bacterium | reverse complement strand
GAGGGCCGTGTGGGATTCGAACCCACGACACGAGGATTAAAAGTCCCCTGCTCTAACCCCTGAGCTAACGGCCCACCGCTCAGGGTACCGCGCTACTCGGCGTCACCTTCGGCCCCCATCCGGTCGATCCCCTCGAGCAGCAGGTCGAGGCCGAACTCGAAGTCGTCGCTGGCGATGACCTCCGGATGGGTCAGGTGCTGATCGATGTGCTCGGCGAGATGCGGGAACTCGTCAACCGGAAGCTTCTCCAGGAATTCCCGCGCGACCGCCGCCAGGTCGTCCGGCGCGAGGGGAAAGTTCGACTCCTGGAGGGTGTAGCCCACGATGTGGTTTTCGACGGTGTGAAAGGCGAGCTCGGTCGCCGCCGGCGACAGGCCGGCGCGGCGGTACGTTCCAAGGGCGGCGTTCATGTAGCGCATGCGGGCGGGTCCGATCATCACGCGCATCCAGACCGGGCTCGCCCAGTGATGCCGCGCCAGCACCGCGTGGGCGGACATCGCGCGTCGCCGCGTCGCCTCCCTCCAGTCCAGGTCGTCCGGCGGCAGCTCGATCTCGGCCGCAACGAGATCGGCCATGCCCTCGAGCAGGTCGTTCTTGTTGGCGACGTAGTAGTACAGGGTCATGGCCTCGACGCCGAGCTCCCGCGCCAGCTTGCGCATGCTGAGCGCCTCGATCCCGTTGCGGTCCGCGAACTCGACGGCGGCGCGGAGCAGCCGCTCGCGGCTCATCGGCTCGCGCGCAGGCTCGGCTGATCTCGCGGCGGAGGTCATCTCAGCCCGATCTTACACCGTACGAACGGGCGCCCGTGGACCTGCCGTCAGAGGAAGATCGGCGGGTTGAAGCCGATGTACCGATCGAAGTGGCCGAACGGCCGGTTCGACATGAAGAGGTTGATCCACGGATCGATGTGGAACCCGCGGCCGAGCAGGTGGCGAATCGCCGTCCCGTTCACCCCGGGGACCTCGAGCTCGAGCCGCTCGGATCCTCCACGGGCGGCGAGCGACTCGACATGCCCGAGGATCGACGGAAGGTCGGCCGGCTCGAGGGCCGCGATCGGCCCGGCACCATTCCTCGCCACGAAGGCGTAGCCGACTGGCTCGCCGTTGCGCGTGAAGAGATGACCGGGCCGGTACCCGGCCAGCCAGCCCAGCTCTTCGCCGCTGCGCGGGAACTCGGTGACGGCCCGCTCGATCTGGCTGATCGCCGCGAGCGCGGCGCGATCGGTGCCGATGGGCTCTGCGACGAGGTCGTCGACCGCCGCATCGGCCCTCGGCGAGCCGGTGAGGGTGTAGTACGGGAAGCGGGCGACGGTGTCGGCGGCGTAATAGCGGGCGCTCGCCCGCACGTCGGTCGTGGCGATGATCGAGCGCACGTCGCCACGGCCGATCGGGAAGGCACGCTCGATCAGCCCGCGGCCGACGCCCTTCGACTGGCGGCCTGGGCGCACGAACAGCTCGGTCAGCTCGAAGAGGCCGCCACGCTCGATCGACCTGGCGTAGCCGATCGGCGCACCGTCGGTCTCCGCGACCCACCACTCGGCAGCGTGCTCGGCGAGGTACGCATGGACCGCCTCGATGTCAGCCCACCAGTCGTCGGAGCTGCCCTCCAGCTCCGTCCCGTGCCGGCGGCCGAGATCGGTTGCGGACGTCCAGAGCAGGTCGTGGCACGCGCGCGTGTCCGCGGGCGCAGCGCGGCGGAAGACGACCCCATTGGAGCCCGATCCCATGCCGGCACGATACCGCGCATGCACGGTCTGGCGCCAAGGCGCGCCCTGCTATGATCGCCACCGGCCACCGAACCCACCGTGTTTGTGCCCCGACGCCACGGATTCGGGCGGCTGCAGAGCCATGAAATCCGTATCCGGTGGTGCCGTGCGAGTCCTGCTGATCGGTGTCGGAACGGTGGGCGAGGCGATCGCCCGGATCTCGGCCAAGGCCGACTGGTGCGAGGCGATGGTCCTCGCCGACTACGACGAGGCCCGGGCCAGGCGCCTGGCCGATGCGCTCGGCGACCCCGAGCGCTTTCCAGCGATCGCGATCGACGCTCGCGAGGCCGCCAACGTCACCGAGGCCGCCCGCGCCCATCGCGCGGACCTCGTCATGAACGCCGTCGACCCGCAGTTCGTCATGCCGATTTTCACCGGCGCCCTCGAGGCCGATGCGCACTACATGGACATGGCATGCAGCCTCTCGAAGCCGCACCCGGACCGACCCTTCGAGGTGCCCGGCATGAAGCTCGGCGACGAGCAGTTCGCCATGGACGACGCCTGGAAGGCACGCGGCAAGCTCGCGCTGGTGGGGATGGGGATGGACCCCGGCCTGACCGACGTGTTCGCGGCGCACGCCGCGAAGCACGCCTTCGACGAGGTCCACGAGGTGCACGTGCGCGACGGCGGCGACCTCGAGATCCCCGGCTTCGCGTTCGCGCCGGTGTTCAGCATCTGGACGACGATCGAGGAGTGCCTGAACCCGCCGGTCATCTGGGCCGATGGCGACTGGCATACGACCGAGCCGTTCAGCGGCCCGGAGTCGTTCCCGTTCCCGGAGGGCATCGGCCCCGTCGAATGCGTGAACGTCGAGCACGAGGAGGTCCTGCTCGTCCCGCGCTGGATCGAGACCCGGCGGGCGACCTTCAAGTACGCGCTCGGCGACGACTTCATCGACAAGCTGAAGACGATCCACGCCCTCGGCATGGACCGCACCGATCGCGTGAGCGTCAAGGGCGTCGAGGTCGCGCCGCGCGACGTGCTGGCCGCGATCACGCCCGATCCCATCACCCTCGGCGACAAGTTCCGGGGCCGCGCGATCGTCGGCACCTGGGTGCTGGGCACGAAGGACGGCCAGCCCCGCGAGACGTTCGCCTACCAGATGGCCGATGCCGAGGAGATCTGGCGCACGACCGGGCTGCAGGTCGTCGGCTGGCAGACCGGCTTCAACCCGACGATCGCGATGGAGCTGCTCGCGACGAACGCCTGGTCCGGAGCCGGTGTCCTGGGCCCCGAAGCGCTCGACCCCGATCCGTACCTGGCGCTGATGGACCTCCACGGCATCCATCGCGCGACCGTCGAGATGGAGCCGGGGGCGCACCGCCCGACCTAGTCCGGCACTGGCGGCATCGGCGTCGCATCGCCACACTGGTGGCCACACCAGCACCAAGGACCGGACCGATGACGAGCAACCTCCAGGAGATCATGCAGCGCACGATCGCGGGCATGGAGCCGAACCACGTGTTCGGCGAGGTGATCGAGCGCGACGGAGCCCTCTTCCTCCCGGTCGCGAAGGTCACCGGCGGCGGCGGGGGCGGCGGCGATACCGAGGGCAACGGCGGTGGGGGCTTCGGACTGACCGCGCGACCGGCGGGGATGTTCGTCATCCGCGAGGGGGGCGCGACGTGGCAGCCGGCGCTCGACCTGAACCGCGTCATCATCGGCGGGCAGGTCGTGGCGATTGTCGCGCTCCTCGTCCTGCGCTCAATCTTCAGGCGCCGCTGAACGTTTGACCGAACTCGGCGACCTCTCTACCATGGGCGGCCGCGGGGTGGAGCAGTGGTAGCTCGTCGGGCTCATAACCCGAAGGTCGGCGGTTCGAATCCGTCCCCCGCAACCACACACGTGCACGCGCTCGAGCCCGGATCGTCGATCCGGGCTCGCTGCATGATCGGGGCGCGGCGGGACCGTCGCGCGGCGATCGGTTGGGTACAATGCGGCGGCCGGCTCCGCCGAGCGATCCCCCCACATGAGGGTCGACGCGCCCGATGACGGTGAACCCCAGGGTCAACCCCAAGAAGCTGCGTCCGTACGACCAGCCGCCCCGACGTCGACTACGGCTGATTCCGAACGGCCCCGACACGGCGGCGATCGGCTTCATCGTCGCGGCCGCACTCTGGTTCGCGCTCGCCGGCGCACTGGGCCTCCTCGCCCTCGGCCTGCGGTTCATCCCCTTCGACCTTTCGTTCGGGCTCGGGATCTTCAACCTCGCCTTCACGCTCGACCTGCGGCACGTCGACGCCTCGTTCCTGAACGCGGCCGTGTACGGCTGGCTCACGAACGCCGGCTTCGCCGCCATCTGCTTCATCGCGCCGCGTCTCTCCGGGCGACGCCTGGCCCTCGAGTCGTTCCTGCTCCTCGGGCTGCTTGCCTACAACTCGGCCCTGCTCGCCGGGATCGCCTGGCTGTACTTCATGGATCTCGGTCCACATGCACCGCTGACGGCGATGCACTGGATCTTCGACGGCGGCCTTGCGGCGGGGGCGGCGATCGTCACCCTCGCGTTCGCCCTCACCGCGCTGCCGACGCTGCGCTCCTCGTATGTCAGCACCTGGTTCGCCGGCATCGCCGTCCTGTCGCTGCTCGGCCTGCTGTCGGTGAATGCCCTGATCGGGATCCTCGACTGGATCATCGGCCTCGACGACGTCTTCGAGGGGCTGGCGTCGGCCTTCGTCCAGCGAGCGGTCATGACGATGTGGCTGCTGGGCATGGCCTACGCGACGCTCCACTACGTCGTGCCGCGCGCCGTCCTGCAGCCGCTGGCGTCGTTCGGCGTCGCCGCGCTGACCTTCCTGGCGTGGCTGGCGCTCGCGCCGGCGTCGGCCCTGGGCGTGCTCGTCGACACGAGCGTGCCGTACCTGGTCACGACGCTCGGCGCCGTCGCGACGATGGCGCTGTTCATCCCCGCCGCCCTGGCGTTCGGCAACCTGGCGAGCACGATGCAGGGCCGATGGTCGGTGCTGTTCGGCACGGGCGCCGGAGCGCTCGCCGCGGTGTCGCTCGCCTTCCTGCTCGCCTCGAGCCTGCTGGAGGCGATCGGCGCATTGCAGGACGTCCGCGCCTTCCTCGGGGCGACCGACTGGACGGTCGGGGTCTTCGTCTGGTCGGCGTTCGGGACGTTCACGTTCGCCGCCCTGGCGCTGTTCGACCACGCCGCGCCGCGGATCATGCGTCGTGCGTGGGGCGGTGGCATGGCCTCGGCGGCCGTGCTGTGGCTGACCTTCGCCGGCGCCACCATTGCCGGCGTCGCGCTCATGGGCAGCGGGATGGCGGAGGGATCCCTCCTCGTGACCCACACGCCGCCCGAAGAGGTCCGGGATGCCCTGTTGATCTACCGAGCCATCGCGTTCGGTGCCTTCGGGCTCGTCGCGCTCGGCAGCCTCGCACTCCTGACGAACCTGTTCATGCTGTACACGACCGCCGAGCCGGTCGAGTACGTCCTGCCCGGCCAGCCCGCGCCGGCGGCGGGCCACTGAGCCGATGACCGTCCCCACTCCCATCGAGAGCCGTCAGTCCGGCCTGCCGGCCTGGGCGATCGGCATCACCGTGTTCGTCCTCCTCGTCGGCGGCGTCTACCTCGCGTCGAACCTGACGGGCGAGAATCCCCCGTTCGCCGTTCCCGGCACGACGCCGCTCGCACCCGTCGGCAGCGGCGGAGCCGATCCGGCGCTCGGGGAGGCGCTGATCTCGCAGGTCTCGCCGCCGTGCACGGCCTGCCACGGTGAGGATCTCAGTGGCGGGGTCGGCCCGAGCCTGCTGAACGTCAGCGAGGGACCGACGAGCGAGAACCTCCAGGACCTCGGGGCAGAGTTCCCGGACGACTGGATCCACCTGTGGATCGACGGCACCACGCCGGAGACCGAGGGCATCGAGCGCTCGGGGATGCCGGCGTTCGGCGAGCAGCTCAGCCCGCAGGAGATCGACTCGATCGTCGCCTACCTGCGCGGCCTCTAGCTCTTCGTGACCGATCCGGCCGCGGGCGGGACCCGCGGCGTCCCCGTCCTCATCGGCGCCGACGAGATGGCGCGTGTCGACGAGGCCGCCCAGCGTCTTGGCGTGAGCGAGGACGCGTTGATGGAGTCGGCCGGCGCGGCCGTGACCGAGGTCGCGTTGGCCGAGCTGAACCGACTGGCCGAGCGCGTCTCCGGCCCGGGCGGCCCGCTCGGGCGGCCGCCGCTCGTCGTCGTCCTGAGCGGACCCGGCAACAACGGCGGTGACGGATTCGTCGCGGCGCGCAGGCTCGCCGCGGCCGGTCGCCGCGTCCTCGTCGCGCTGGCGGCCGACGCATCTCGAGCGACCGGCTCCGCCACGACCCATAACTGGACCGTCCTCCAGGCGATGGCGGCGGCGGGCTCCCTCGAGCTGTTCGTGACGCCGACGCCGGAGCTGCTCCTCCGCCTCCGGGAGCGAATCGGTGAGGCCACCCTGATCATCGACGCCCTGCTCGGGTCCGGAGCCTCCGGACCGCTTCGTGAGCCGATCGCGACGGCGGTCGACCTGCTGAATGCGACCCGAACCCACGCTCGCGCCGCCGGGCGGCCGTGCTCGGTGCTGGCCGTGGACGCGCCGACGCGGATCGACCTGACGGGAGGCGCGAGATCCACGCCGGTCGTGACCGCCGACGTGACCGTCACGTTCCATCGGGCGAAGGCGGGCTTCGCGCTCGACCGCGAGGCGCGGCGGCTCGCAGGCCGGTACCTGGTAGCCCCGATCGGCATCCCGCTGGAGGCGGAGGAGGGCATCGTCCCGCCCGACGGAGAGTGGCCGCCGGCGCGCATCACGGAGGTCAGCTGGCAGGAGCCTGTCGAACGCGAGGCCGCGGCGCATCGCGCGGGCGGCGGCATCCCGGCGGGGCCTGGCCGCACGGACTGACGCGAGCTCAGCTGCTTCCGGGCTTGCGGAGAGGAATGCCGTCAGCGCACAGGGGGCAGGCGTCCGCCGGCCACGACGGGATCTCGATCCTGCCGAGGGCGTGGAGCGGGATCCCGACGTCCACCGGATCGCTCGAGCGATCGACGAGCACGGCGGCCGCGACCGGCTCGACGCCGAGCGCGCGCACGGCCTCGACCGTCTCGAGGAGCGACGCGCCGGTCGTGAGGATGTCGTCGACGATGACGATCCGCTCGTCCGGCGCGATCGGCCAGCCGCGCCGGAACGCGCGTCCGCCCTCGACGGGCTCGGCAAACGCGGCGCGAACGTCGCCGCCCAGCTGGCGGGCCGTCTCGAACGACAGCAGCACGCCGCCCGTGGTCGGCCCGACCACCAGCGTCGGCCGCTGCGGCGCAACCTCCTCGGCCAGCCGGCGGCACAGCTCGACGCCGTGCCGAGGATGCTGCAGGACGAGGAACTTCTCGAGGTAGCGGCCGGCGTGCCGTCCGGACTTCAGCAGGAAGTGGCCGTCGAGCAGCGCGCCGGCGTCGGCGAACAGCGACTCGACCGTGGCGTCGGCAAGGGAGGCATCGGTCATTCGTAGACGGCCGAGAAGTCGACGGCGGGGTAGCGCTCCGCGAGCGCCTCGGTCACCCAGTGAAGCACGTCCGCCGGGTCGTAGTAGGCGGCGATCGTCCGCGCCTCGGTCACGCTCAGGCCGGCGCGTCTGGCCTCGGCCCCGACCACGACGTCCTCGGGCTGGTCAGACAGGTCCAGCGACGTCTCGAAGCGCCCGTCCGCGCGCAGGACGAGGATGTCCTCGGACTCGTCGAGCAGCGTGAGGTCCCCGGTCCGGCGCAGGACCTCCTCCGCGTTGTCGGCGAACTCGCGCAGGTGCTGGGCCTGCGCGGTCGACAGCTGGGCGCGGTACGCATCGGCCAGCTGCCAGAGGCGCTGGGCCGCCAGGGTCTCCTGCTGCGGCGGGGGCAGCTCGGCCTGCCAGTCGTCGACGTCCTCGGCGACCTCCTCCTCGCGTGCCAGCTCGTCCGCGGGCACCAGGTGGGCGGGCGCGTCCCGAGCCGCCTCGATGAGCCAGGCGAAGATGTCGGCGGGGTTGTAGAGCTCGACGAGCTCGCCGACGGAGTCGACGAGCTGCTCCTGGTCGTACCACTCGTTGTCGGCCGGATCCTGGTACGTGAGACGCGTGGTCCAGAGCTCGTCGACGGGGTGGTAGAGGAGGTAGTCCTGCTCGTCGTCGACGAGCTTGATCGGACCGATCTCGAGCAGCCGCTCGCGGTTCGCGCTCAGGAAGCGTCGGAGCTGCTCGGTGGCCTCGTACAGGAAGTCGCCGCGCTCGAGCTCGGCGTCGGCGGCCAGCTCGCGCAGCGCGACGATGCGCGGGGAGCTGGACCCGCTCACGGCTTGAACACGAAGTCGGGGCCCATCCGCTCGCGCAGGAAGATCGTGTGCTTCTTGTCGAAGATCGACTCGGCGATCCAGTGGCCGATGCCGCGCGTCGACTCGTCGGAGTACAGCCGGTCCAGGACCGAGTAGTTCGGCAGGTCGAGGATGACGACGTTGTCCCAGGTCGAGCCCTCGGTGACATTGAACCAGCCGACGAAGCGGATGCCGTAGTCGCGCTCGAGGCGCCGCATCTCCTTGGGGAAGCCGCCGCGGCTCGGGAAGGCGCCGCGCATGCCGCGCTTGAAGAGGCCGTCGCGGCCCTTGCGGACGTTGAAGAACGTGACCATCAGGGGCATCTCAGGAGCTCCTCCGGTCATCGGTCTGCTGGTCCTCGGTGCTGATGACCCGCGTTTGCGGCTTCGCGACACCCGTCTGGCGGCCGCGCCCGCGGCGTCGATCGGCGAAGAACACCCGCAGGAGGAAGACGCTCGTCATGCTCACGAAGAACAGCAGGATCATGGCGACCACGAGGAGCGCGACGAGCACCCACACCGGCCAGTTGAAGGTGAAGAGGCCAACCGGGATGAGCAGCAGGATGACCGCGAAGAGGATCGCCTGGGTGACGAAGCAGCCGAATCCCGGCCCCTCGTTCGGGTCGAGGTCCTCGTTGTATCGAATCGACAAGCCATGCCTCGCCTGTGCGCACGGGGGGTGGCGCGGCGCATGGTCCCATATCTCGATGGGCCGTGCCGGGTGCCCGCCGGGATCTGGGCAAGCGCTCAGGCGATCCGGCTGACCGCTCCGATCGCCAGGACGATGCCGATGGCCAGCACCGTGAGCGCCGACGCAGCCGGGATCATGCCGGCCACCCGTCCGGCGAGCGGGTGAGCGCCGATCCGGCCTCCGCTCACAGCCATCATGCGCCTGCCGAGCACGACGGCCAGCCCGACGCCCCCCAGGACGATCGCCATCCCGGCACCGAACGCCACGACGAGCGCCACGCCGAGCGCGAGCTGCCCCTGGTTGACGCCGACGAGGAGGACGATCAGCGCCGAGGTGCTCGGCACCATGCCTCCCGCCAGGCCGATGACCGCGACGGATCGGCCGGACAGGCGATCGCCGCCGTGCGAGTGGCCGTGCCCTCCATCGGCATGTGGATGCGGGTGCCCGTGATCGTGGGCGTGGTCGTGACGTGGACGCACGAGGCGAATCGCGAGCCTGATGCCCATCGCCAGCACGATGACGCCGGCCGCGAGCCCGAGCCAATCGACGACGCGCTCCGGGAGGAGGACGTCCGACGCGCCGAACACGATCAGCCCGAGGACGAACACGCCGATGGTGTGCGTCACCGCGACGGTCCCCGCCAGCGCCAGCGCCTGCGATGCGCTGCCCTTGCTGCCGATGAGGTAGGCGGCCATGAGCGTCTTGCCGTGCCCGGGCGACGCCGCGTGGGCCGCACCGAGGCCGATGCTGACGAGGACCGCCACCACGGCCGCGATCGGGCCGCCGTTCGCGGCGCCGAGCAGACCGGCGATCGGATCGCCGGCGATCGACTCGGAACCGGACGGATCGCCGGACGACGCGGACGCCGTCGCCTCGCCGAGCTCTGCGTGGAACGAGACCTCTCGCACGTCGATCGGATCGTCGAGGCCGTCGGCCGGATAGGCTCGGAGCTCGTCGCTCGTCGAGACCGCGCCGACCGTGGACGACGTGATCGTCGCGCCAGCTCCGGCGAGCGCGATCACCTCGCGCCAGCCGATCCGGTCGGGGTCTCCCTCGTCGCGGAACGTGACGTCCACTCCATCCCGAACGGCCTGCGCGGGCAGCGTGGCGGTCAGGTCGAGCTCGATTCGCATCGTCGGAAGTCCGGCCTGCCCGGCGGGGAACGACAGCCGCGCCGCCCCTGCCGGCTCGAGGCCGACGGCCTCGCCGTCGATGACCAGCTCGAGGGACCCGACGATGTCCGGGACGACGCCGGCCAGGTAGGCGGCCGACTCCGCCGCGGCGACGATCCCGTCGTCGTCGGCGTCCATGTCCTGGCGCGCGGAGACCGTCGGGATCTCGGCGACGTCGACGACGTGGAGGACCGTGATCGCCTCCGCGCTGACGGTGATGCGGTCGAAGTGGTTGATCGTGGCGTTGCCGAGCGGATGCGCCGATGCCGGACGCGGCGCGACGAGCGCCACTGCGAGCAGCACGATTCCGACGACCAGCGCGATGGCGGCGTGTCGAGCGCGCATCAGTCCGCTGCCTCCACGGCGGCGAACGCGGCCTCCGCGACCGGCTCGTACACGAGCGACAGCGTCGGGTTCAGCTTCACGGCGAGTTCGAGACGGTCGCGGGCGAGGCGCTCACGACCGGCTGCATCCGCGATGAGACCGGCGTGGACGAGGACCTTGACGTCGCGCCATCCAGTCCGCAGCGCCTCGTCGGCGTAGCCGCGTGCCTCATCGATGCGGCCCGCCGCGAACAGCGACCAGGCCAGGGTCGCAGCGGCCCGGATGCTCGGGGCGCGGTCGTAGGCTGCGCGCGCGAGGGTGACGGCACGGTCCGGATCGCCGTGATCCGCGACGAAGGCCGCCAGCTCGAGGTCGACCGTCACGCCGTTGGCCTCCTGAAGGGCCAGCATCGCCTCGGCGAGCGCGTACTGATCGTCGGCATCGGCATTCCGCCCCGCAGCCTCGTATGCCTCGCCGAGGGCGATCACGAACTCCGCGAGCGGCGTTCGGTCGGCAGCGTCCTCGAGCAGTGCGATCGCCTCGGTTGTCCGCCCCTGCGCCAGCCGGACGCGGGCGAGGCCCGCCATGGCGTGGACGTAGTTCGGGATGCGATCAAGCGCGGTCGCAAGCGTCGCCTCGGCCGATCGGAGATCGCCGCGCGCCAGGTACAGGGTGCCGAGCTGAACGCGAACGTACTCGGTGTTCTCGACGCTCGGCCCGCCCGCTTCGACCGCGAGCTCCATCGCCTCGACGGCGCCGGCGAGATCGCCGTGGAGCTCGCGCACGTACGAGACGCGACTGTAGGACGCAAGGTCCGGCCGCAGGTCGACCATCCGCTGGATCGTCGCGATCGCATCGTCGTAGCGGCCGAGCTCGACCTGCGCATCGCCGATCACGCCGAGGGCGCGCGCCTGAGACGGGTCGAGCGTGAGCGCGCGATCACCGAGTGCCAGCGCCGCTGTGAAGTCGTGCCGTGCCAGGGCAAGCGCGCCCAGGCCGATGAGGGCCTCGACATGGTGGGGCTCGATCGCGCGTGCCTCGTCGAAGGCGGCCTCCGCCCGCGCGTAGTGGGCGGGATCGGCGGTCTCGCGCGCGAGCTGGAGCTCCATCAGCCCGTTCGCCGCATGGTCGTCGGCGTCGAGAGCGTTCGCGACCGTGTCGATCCCGGCGTCGTCGCTCGGCGGCTTCGGTGCGGCGGTGGCCGCCTGCGGGACTGGGGTGGATGGCGCCGACGCTCCGCCGACGACGACCATCAGGACGGCGGCGCAGGCCACGAGGCCGGCCGCGCTGATGACGGTGATGTCGTGTCTTCGAGTCATCGATCCCTGCTCCGGTGAACCGAGGGGTTGCGGCGCGGGCAGCGGTCCGGGACCGTGCCCGCGCCGATCAGGTGCTCAGCGCGCCGCGATCACACCGGCGTCGGCGTGGACAGCGAGCCGACGGCGTGGTGACCGTGGGCGTAACCCGAGCTCGGGTCCGCCTGGTACGGGAACGTCGACAGGAACGGCACGTCGTTCTCGTTCACCCCGTCGCCGAGCAGGTTGTTCGGCGAGTTGTTCGGCGTGAGGTCGCCGAACAGCCCGTTGATGAACGAGCCGTATCCGTCGAGGACGGCGCGGATCTCGATGTCCGTGACGTCATCGGTCAGGCGTCGCCCATTCGGGAAGCCGGCCAGGTCGCCGCCCATCACGCCAAGGACGGAGCAGTCCGCCGTGCAGGGCTCGACCGCAACGTTCAGGCGAAGCATGTCGGCGGGCCGATTCCCCGTGAAGGTGAACGGCGTCCCGTCGGGCAGCTTCAGCCCGGTCAGCAGGATGGCCACCAGGTCGCGGCGGTCGGTCGTGCGAGCGTCGACGATCGGCTCGTAGACGGCGTTGGCGATCCGCGCCAGTGCCGGCTCCTGGTAGTACTCGATGAACTGCTCGTCGTCACGAGGCTGCGTGGCATTCCACTTGTCCTTCTTGGCCAGTGGAATGACCACCTCGTTGATGAGCGGGTTCCCGAGCCGGGAGACCTGGACCCAGTCGCCCGATCCCTGGGCCGTGCCACTGCGCAGGACGGTCGTCTGACGCCTGCTCGCGGTTGCCCAGATGCCGATGACGGCGTCCCGGCTGCCGAACGCGGGAACGTTCGCCGTGCCCGTCAGGTCCGTGATCGGGACCTGGATCGTGATGGTGTGCGTGTTGTAGCCGCCCACGCCATCGACGCCGGGCTCGGCGGCACGCGGGATCAGGTGTGCGCCGTTGAACGGACGAAGCCCACCGAGGTCGAAGATCGACCCCAGGTCGACGAAGAACGCATCGTCGCGCGGGCCAGCGAACGCTCGGCCGCCATTCGTCAGCTCGGAGATCGCACTGTTGCGGATCGCGCCGTAGTTCGGCGTCGAGCGCGGCCCGATCTTCGTCGGCGGCACGACACCCGTGCCAACCTGCCGGGATCGCCCAGCCGCCACGCGCCTGACCGTGTAGGACTGGGTCAGCAGCTGGTCCGGGTCGCCCGCGGTCTCGAGCGGGAAGTCGTTGAACAGGAAGGACTCGCCGAACAGGTCAGACTCGGCGGCCTTCGTGTCGAAGCGGAACTGGTAGGCCACGTCCGGACGTGCATCACCCGTGTTGTCGACCTTGATCTGGTAGAGGACGTTCTCGCTGAAGTTGCTGAAGTTCGGACCCCCGGCCGGCTCCTCCAGTGGGATGAAGTTGGCCACGATCGTCACGGTGTCGTTGTCCGTGCGCCAAGCGTAGAGGTCCGTGTTGTCGGCTGTCGGATCCTCGCTGATCAGCGGCGCCTCGCGATGGCTGGAACCCTGCACGACGGAGGGGATCAGCGCGGTCGCGAGCATCGCCGCGATGGCGAGGACGATCAGGAACGAGCGCCGGCGTGAACCGGCGTACTCACTGGTCATGGTTGACTCCTGTCGGTGCTCGAAAAGGGAAATCCGCATCTGGGCATGGACCGATCGGGCCGGTACGGCGCTCCTTTCGCTCGGTGTCCGCGCCGCGGGGTCAGGGGCATGGCGACGGACGTGGTGGTGGTGTGCCCGTACTACGCCAACCGGCCGGTGGCGCATCACCGGCGTCGGAGGGTGCCGGCCGGCGGATCAGCCCAGGCGGTAGGTCGTGCGTCCCTCGGCCAGCGTCAGACGCACGACGCCCGGCAGCTCCATGCCGATGAGCGGAGTGTTCGAGGACGCTGACGCCAGGCCCGCGGGGTCCACCCGCCACCGCGCGCCGGGATCGAACAGGACGAGATCGGCCGGCGACCCGACCGCGAGGGAGCGCATCTCTCCGGCGATCGCCGCCGGACGGCTCGACATCGCGGCCAGCAGGGTCGGGAGGGTCAGGCGTCCGGCGCCGACGGCCGCCAGTCCCAGCGAGAGCGCGGTCTCGAGGCCGATCATCCCCGGGGCGGCGTCGGCGAAGGGCACGAGCTTCCGCTCGGCAGGGTGCGGGGCATGGTCGGTCGCGATCGCGTCGACCGTCCCGTCGGCGACGCCCGCGAGCAGCTCGAGCGCGTCGTCGCGCGACGCGAGCGGCGGGTTGACCCGGCAGGAGCCCTCATAGGCCAGCTCCGACTGGACGTCCGAGCCATCCCACGCGAACTGCCTCGATCCCGCGACCCACTCGTCGGTCATCGCCAGGTGATGCGGCGTGACGTCGCACGTCACGGTGAGGCCGCGAGCCTTGGCCGAGCGCACGGCCGCGAGCCCGGCCGCCGTCGAGAGGTGGGTGACGTGCAGGTGCGCGCCCGTGTCCTCGGCGAGACCGATGTCACGCTCGACGATCCGTCGCTCCGCCTCGGCGGGCCACCCGGCCAGTCCGAGCCGCACCGCGATCGGACCGTCGCGCATGACGCTCCCCCGCGCCAGCGACGGGTCCTCGGCATGCTCGACGAGCGGCCGCCCGAGCAGCGCCAGCGCGCCCATGACCCGGCGAGCGGCGCGCGCATCGGCCACCGGTGCGCCGTCGTCGGAGAAGGCGACGGCCCCTGCAGCGGCCATTCCCTCCAGTTCTGCGGGCTCGGCTCCGCTGCGACCCACGGTCGCGGCGCCGATGACCCGCACTCGGCAGGCGCCGCCCGTCGCTCCGGCCGTGGCGACCGCGTCCGGCGAGTCGAGCGCCGGCATGGTGTTCGGCATCGCGCAGATCGTCGTGTAGCCGCCCCGGGCGGCGGCCCGGGCACCGCTGGCGACGGTCTCCGCGCCATCGCCACCCGGCTCGCGGAGGTGGGCGTGCAGGTCGCAGAGGCCGGGGGCGAGCACGAGGCCGCGCGCGTCGATGCGCTCCGCCCCCGGATCCGGCGCGACCGCAATTCGTCCGTCGACCACGGCGAGATCGCGAACCTCGTCTGTCCCGTCCGACGGATCGATCACGCGGGCGCCGACGAGGGTGAGCGATGCGGGGGGATCGGTGAGGCTGCCGAACGAGCCCTGGCTCATGCCGCCCCGGCGACGAGGGCGAGGACCGCCATCCGCACCGGCACGCCGTTCTCCACCTGCCGGCCGATCAGGCTGCGCGGGCCGTTCGCGAGCTCGGCGGTCAGCTCCACGCCCTCGTTCGTCGGGCCAGGGTGCAGGACGACGGCCCCGGCGTCGGCGAGCCGCATGCGCTCCTCGTCGAGGCGCCACTCGGCGAGCTCGGGCGGCAGGACGGCGCCTCGCTCGGTCTGCGCGCGCAGGGCCATGACCGCGTCCGCGCCTCGCAGGCCATCGGCGAGCGAGGTGGCGACCTCGACGCCCGGCCAGGCCTCGAAGCCCGCGACCCACGCGGCTGGGCCGGCGACGCGCACCCGCGCACCGAGCGTGCCGAGGCAGTGGATGTTCGATCGCGCGACGCGCGAGTGCACGACGTCACCGACGATCGTCAGCAGCGCTCCATCCAGCGTCCCGAGCGCCTCGCGCAGGGTCAGCGCGTCGAGGAGCGCCTGGGTCGGGTGGGCGTGCGTCCCGTCCCCGCCGTTCACGACGCGCAGCCCGGTCGTGCGCGCCGCGAGATGCGCTGCGCCCTCCGATCCATGGCGCAGCACGAGCGTCGTCACCCCGGTCCGTTCGAGGGTTCGCAGGGTGTCGACGAGCGACTCGCCCTTCGCGACGCTGCTGCCGGCGACCGACAGGTCCACCGTCGTCGCGCCGAGCGCCTTTGCGGCGAGCTCGAAGCTGACCCGCGTCCGCGTCGACGCCTCGTAGAACGCGAGCCCGACGATCTCCTCCTCCAGCAGCGACCGATGCCGCCGCGCCGCCCGTGCGGCGCGCATCTCCACCGCCAGGTCCAGGATGCGCTCGACGTCCGAGCGGCTCATGCCCTCGACGTCGAGCAGGTGCCGGCGGGTCCATCCGCCGACGCCGACCGCAACCGTCATGCGGCGCGCTCCGGCCGGTCGATGACGACTTCGTCGACCTCATCGGTCTCGCGCAGTCGGACGTGCACGATCTCGTCGACGCTCGTCGGCAGGTTCTTCCCGACGAAGTCCGGGCGGATGGGAAGCTCTCGATGCCCGCGGTCGACGAGCGCAGCGAGGCGCACGGCCCGGGGCCGGCCGTGGTCGGTGAGCGCGTCGAGCGCCGCGCGGACGGTGCGTCCGGTGAAGAGCACGTCGTCGACGAGGACGACCACGCGGCCGCTCACGTCCACCTCGAGGTCGCTGCGCTTGACGATCGGCGCGTGCGCGACGCGGGTGAGGTCGTCGCGGTAGAAGGTGATGTCGAGGGAGCCCACCGGGATCGACACGGACTCATGGGCCTCGATCAGCCCACGCAGCCGCATCGCCAGCGGGACACCGCGGCTGCGAATGCCGACGAGGACGAGGTCGTCGGTCCCGCCGTTGCGCTCGACGATCTCGTGGGCGATGCGGGTCAGGGCTCGGCGCAGGTCGTCCGCGTCCAGGACGTGCCGTTCGCTCATCCGTATCTCCTTGGCGGCCTCTCCGGACCGCGTTAAAGGGCTGGAGCGAAGGATACCCGATGGGCTATGGCGTCCCCGACGCTCCCGGCGACGCGCCGGGCTCCTGGCCGGATGCGTCGCGGGGGATCTCAACGAAGCCGTCGAAGACGGCCGGCCCGAACCACTGCCCATCGCCCTCGGCGATCGGTTCCACGATGTCGGGTACGTCGTCCGTGTTGCGGGTGATGAGCAGCAGACGTGCCTCCGGTGCGGCGAGGTCGCCCGGGGTCGGCATTCGCACCGTGACGACGAGGTGGCGCCCGGTGGGCGAGACCTTGACGTCGACGACCGACCCGTCGGCCGGCAGGTCGTCGCGGTCGATGGCATGGAACCGGGTCAGCCCGCGTGGGTCGGACGCGTGGCCGAAGTACACCCTCGCGCGATCGGGATACGGGTCCTCGGTGCCCGATGACTGCGGGATGCCGGTCCACTCGGCGTTCCAGACCGCGTACGTGTCGCTGTCCCAGCCCCAGGCGATCGCCGCCGACGTGAACGCATCGCGATCGATCGTGACGTCACTGAAGAGCGGACGCGCGCTCTGGAACGGCTCCTCGCCATCGTCGAGACGATGCTCGGCGAGGTACGGTGCGCCGCCCTCGCTGAACAGCCACTCCCCACCGTCGGATCGTGTCATGACGCCGTCCCAGTAGATGGCGAGCGAGCCGTTCGGGCTCACGATCGGCTGGAAGACGTGGTCCGCCGTGACGCGCGCCTCGGTCGCCGGGTCGATCCGCTCCAGGCGCGTTCCGTCGGTCGACATCGGCGACAGCAGGTAGCTGGTGACGGTGCCCTCGGCCCGGCTGACCCATAGCTCCGGGGCAGCCGCCCCGCCATCGGTCTCCGCCGGGATGACCCAGCTGCCGGCGTATGCGTCGCCGGTGTCGGTGAGCTGCCAGCGCTGGCCTGACGCGCGGTCGAAGACCCACACGTCGGTCCCGCCGCCGTTCTGGTCGGCGAGCGTGTATGCGAGCGCGGATCCATCCGGCGCCCAGGCCAGTCGCTTGAGGAACGGGCTCCCGACAGTCGAGTCGCCCAGGTCGACGGTCGCGGCGATGGCGATGTCGGGCTCCGGGATCGGCGTCGCGCCCGGGTCGCCGGACTGGGTCGCGTCGGCGACGCGGCTGACGGACGTCGAGGTCGCGCCGCTCAGGCCATCCTCGCTGACCATCGCCAGCCACCCGCCGTCGGGTGAGAGCTCGGCGGCGACCGGCTGCCCGGCTGGAGCCTCCGTTGGCTCGACGGGAGGCTTCTCCGCGGTCGGGTCGACCACCGTCAACTGATCGGTCGTGCCGGCGGCCACCGCGACGTACAGGTCGGGCTCCGGCGAGGAGTTGGCGATCGGGTTCGGCGTGGCGTTCGGGTCGGGGGTCGGGGTCGGCGCGGGAGTCTCGCCGGGCGGGGGTGGAGTTGGCAGTGTCGTGATCGGCGACGGGGTCGGAACCGCAGCCGGAGGAGTCTGCGACGCCCCGGGGGTGGCGACGATCGTCGGCGTGGGCGACAGATTCCCGACCGGCGGTTCGTCCGTTGTGCCGTTGAGCACGACGAGGGCGAGCAGAGCGCCCGTCACCGCGGCGAGCGTGCCCCCGACCGCGGTGAAGATCGCGGTGGGCCTCCGCCACCACGGGACGTTGGCGTACTCGATGCCGGCGCGCACGCGTGCGCCGAGGTCACGGGGCGGCCCGACGTGCCGCAGGCCCGCGATGATCCGGCGCTGGTCGGAGAACGCGGCGAGCGTGGCGCGGCACTGCGCGCAGCCGTCGAGATGCGCGTCGAGGCGACGTCGCTCGTCCGGTGTCAGGTCACCCTGCAGCGACGCGCTGATGAGCTCTTCGAAGGCCTCGTGGCGGTTCATCGTCATCGCGAGAAGCCCTCGGCGGCGAGCGCCCGTCGCATCTCACCCCGCGCGCGACACAGGAGCGTTCGCACCGCGCCGTAGGAGAGCCCCATGACCTCGCCGATCTGCTGCGCGCTCATGTCCTCCAGGTCGCTGAGCAGGAGGCACTGGCGATGGTTCGGCCGGAGCGTCATGAGCGCGCGCTGCACGCGCTCGTCCAGGGTGGCGGCCATGACCTGCGCCTCGGGTCCGGGCCGAGCGTCGGCGCGGTTCGCGAAGGTCGGCTGGTCGTCGCTCATGGTGGTCACGTTGCGCCGGCGGCGCATGTCGTCGATCGCGGTGTTCGTGGCGATGCGGTACAGCCACGATCGGGTCGAGGTCGCCTCGCTGAGGGTGTCGAGCTTCCGGTAGGCCTTGATGAACGTGTCCTGCGTGATGTCTGCGGCGCGGTCGTGGTCGTTGACCATGCGCAGCACGTAGTTGTAGATCGGAGCGGAGAACTCCTCGAAGAGGGCGGCGAACTCGAGCTCGTGCTCGTCGTATTCCCGGTGGGTCATTGGGCGGGCACCCCACGGAATCTCGGCGGGCGCGACAAGCGAATCCACCTTGACCTCCGCAACAGATACCAACCCCCCCGGCTCCGTGGCCTCTGACGCTCCCCGTCGCGCATCTGTTACCGATGCACCCGCTCTCGCAGGACTTCCGCGGCGTACTCGGGTGTCGCGGGGTTCACGGCCAAGGCGGTCGCGCGCTCGAGCCCCGCGATCACTCGCAGGCGCGGATGCACCTCCCAGTGCCAGTGGAAGGTCTGGTCGAGCCGTTCACCGGCCGGTGAGGTGTGCAGGAAGAGGTTGTACGGCGGGTCGCCGAGCGCGTCGAGCGCATGGAGCGTGCGCTGGAGCGTGGCGGCGGCATCGGCGATCGCGTCGTCATCGAGGGCCGTGAAGTCGGCGCCGTGCTGCCTCGGAACGACCATCATCTCGAATGGTGAGCGGCTGGCGGCGGGCGAGAACACCACCGCGTGGTGATCGGCAAGGACGAGGCGCTCACCGCTCTCCTCCTCGGCTTCGGCCAGCGCACACCACACGCAGCGCCGGTTCTTGATCATCTGGCGTGCCCCGCCGCCGATCTCCTCGGCGACCCAGTGCGGGACCTGGGGGATCGCATACAGCTCGAGGTTGAGGTGCGAGCTCCGCGAGCCGGCCTGGCGACCGTAGCTCTGGACGATCTGGATATAGAGGGGCTCCGGCCGGCCCTCCGCGTCCGGTGAGCGCGGCTGGGCCGCAAGGTCGAGCATCGCGTCGCGGGCGGCACGCAGCAGGGACCCGGCGAGCTGCGGGCTCGTGTCGGCGAGGCGCTCGTGATGGTCCCGCGGCCCGACGAGGATCTCCCAGGCCCCCGTGGCACGCTCCACCTCGCTCAGGCTCAGCTGGGCCGCGGTGGCCTTCGTGGAGTCGATGCGATGGAAGGCCTGCGAGCGGAGTGCCACGCGTCGGACGAGATGAGGCGGGTCGGCGTCGCTTCCCTCCTCGCAGTGGCGGCAATGGGTCCCCTCGACCGGCTGCGCCTCCACGACGAATGAGTCGCGCTGGAACGCCCGATCGGCGACGATGGCCGACCACCAGCCGGTGACCGGATCACGGCGCAGCTCGAACACGCGCGCATCCTACTCGTCCCCGTTCCGACCGCGGGGTGATGCCACAGCCTCCCACTCCGCTCGCAGCCTGCTCATGACGTGAACGTCCTCGTGGCGTCCGCGCGCGAAGTGGGCGCGCCGAAAGGTCCCCTCGAGCGTGAACCCCGCCTTCTCGTAGGCACGTCGTCCGCGTGCGTTGCTCGCATAGACCAGGAGGCTGACGCGCTCCAGGCGGAGCCGGCCGAAGGCGAAGTCGCAGATGGCGCGGAGCGTATCGGTCCCGTAGCCCTTGTCCCACTCACCCTTCTCACCAATGGCGATGCCGAACTCGGCGCTCCCGTTCGTGTAGTCGATGCCGTGGAGCCCCGTCGTTCCGATCGCGCGACCGTCCGCGAGGAGACAGATGACGAAGTGGTAGTCGGTCTTCCCCTGTCGATCGAGCATCCGGTCGAACCAGACCGTCTCGGCCGCCTCGCTCATGGGCGCTCCCATCGCCAGGTGCTCGAGGACGTCGGCGTCGTTGAACCAGCGAACGAACGTCGGGATGTCGCTCCGCTCGGGTGCGCGGAGGTACACGAGCTCGCCGCGGATGATCGGCGGTCGTTCCGGTAGGCTCTCCATGGGGCCCGAGTCTAACGAGGAGATTGTCGATGGCTGCCACCCGAACGGCCACGGTCACCTACAGCGGCACCCTCGCGGATGGCGAGGGAACGGTCAGCGCGGGCTCGAGCGGGACGTTCGCGGACCTCCCCGTCTCGTGGTCGACCCGCACCGAGGAGCCGGGGGGCCTGACGTCGCCCGAGGAGCTGCTCGCCGCCGCCCACGCGTCCTGCTTCGCGATGGCGCTCGCGAACGGGCTCGGCCGCGCTGGGACGCCACCGGATCACGTCCACGTCTCGGCGACCGTCACGTTCGACAAGGTCGACGACAAGTGGACCGTCACGCGCTCCGAGCTCGACGTCGTCGGTTCGGTGCCCGGCGTGAGCGACGCGGACTTCGACGCCCATGCCGAGAACACGAAGGACAACTGCCCGATCTCCCGGGCGCTGGTCGGGAACGTCGAGCTCTCCGTCAGCGCCACGCTCGAGCACGACGATCACTGATCTCGGGCTTCGTCGAACGGTGAAACTTCCAGGAACCGGATCGGCTCGATACGGGTGAACGGCGCGCTGGACGCGCGCCACGATTCCCATCAGGAGCCGATCACGTGGACTTCAGAACTTCATTTCGCGGCGCTGCCCTCGCGGTGGGTGGCCTCCTGGTCATGGCCGGGGTCGTGCTCGCCAGCGGCGGGTCCGATGACGGCCTGACATCCGCCTCGCAGAGCGCTCAGCCGACGCCCGGTGG
>CBFGTN010000029.1:0-21150 GCA_965652075.1 uncultured bacterium | reverse complement strand
CGCCCGTGGAGCGGGTACCATCACCGACCGATGGCCACCCGATCCCTCGACCTGACCGACGACCTCGTCGCGTACGTCCGCCGCTACGGCGTGCGGGAGCATCCGGCGCTGGCGCGGCTGCGCGATCGCACGGCGCCGCTCCCGATGTCCCAGATGCAGATCGGCTCCGACCAGGGCGCGTTCATGGCCCTGCTGGTCAGGCTCATCGGCGCGAAGCGAATCCTCGAGATCGGCACGTTCACCGGGTACAGCTCGACGGCAATGGCGCTCGCCCTCCCCGATGACGGGCGGATCACCTGCCTCGACATCAGCCGGGAATGGACGAACGTCGCCCGCGAGGCCTGGGCCGATGCCGGCGTCGCGGACAAGGTCGACCTCAGGCTGGCGCGCGCCACGAAGACGCTGACGACGCTGGACGACGACAGCTTCGACATGGCCTTCATCGACGCGGACAAGCCGAGCTACGACACGTACTACGAGGAGTGCCTGCGGGTCGTGCGCCCGGGCGGCCTGATCCTGATCGACAACGTCCTGTGGAGCGGTGAGGTCGCGCAGCCCGACAACGGCAGCGAGAACGCGCGGATCATGCGCGCCCTCAACGAGAAGGTCGCCGCCGACGAGCGGGTCGACCACGTCCTGCTCGCCATCGGCGATGGGCTGACGCTCGCCCGCGTTCGTTGACACGGATGCTGTAATGGTCTGCGGATGCAGACCATTCGGCGGAACCGGACCCGCAACGCGCCGTGACGAAGGCGCGCGTGCGTGACCACCTGACGATCCGCGGCCGCGACCAGCTCCACGCGATCGGCGACCCGACCCGCTGGCGCATCCTGGGGCGCCTGCTGGCCGGCCCGGCCAGCATCCAGGAGCTCGCCCAGGCGCTGGGCACGGCCAAGGGGACGATCGGTCACCACGTCCGCGTCCTCGAGGAGGCGGGCCTCATCCGGTTGGCCGAGACGAAGCGCGTTCGGGGAGTCACCGAGAAGCGCTACCTGCGCGTCGCCCGCCAGTTCCGGCTCCCGGACGCGGACACCGAGGGCGCAGACCCGGACATCGGGACGCTGCCGATCCGCGCCGCGCTCGCGGAGGCTCGGCCCAGCCGAAGCAGGCCCGACCCGTCGACGTCCTTCGTCGTCCGCGCACGGATGCCGGCGGCCCGGGCGAAGCGCTTCGCGGACCTCATCAACCAGATCGCCACCGAGTTCGCCGACGGCGCGCCCGGGACCGGCGAGACGTTCGGCTTCGTCGGGGCGATCTACGTCCCCGACTGGGCGGAGGAGAAGGGCACCACATGACGTTGGAGACACCGCAGGCCCAGCCGGCGCCGGAAGAGCTGGCCACGACCGCGCCGCATCGCCCGAGCCTGTGGCGCCAGGGCGACTTCATGAAGCTCTGGACCGGGCAGACGATCAGCCAGTTCGGCGACGAGATCACGCTGCTGGCGGTGCCGCTGCTCGCGATCGGCATCCTCGGGGCAGGCCCGCTCGAGATGGGCATCCTCGGCGTCGTCCGCTTCCTGCCGTGGATCTTCTTCACGCTCCCGGCCGGCGTGTGGGTCGATCGGATGCGGCGGCGGCCGATCCTCATCGGCGCCGACATCGCGCGGGCAACGCTGCTCGCGTCGATCCCGGTCGCGTTCCTCACGGGCTGGCTGTCGCTTCCGCAGGTCTACGTCGTCGCCTTCCTGGCCGGCACCCTGGAGGTCTTCTTCGACGTCGCGTACCAGTCGTACCTGCCGAGCATCGTCGAGCGCGACGAGCTGGTGGAGGGCAACTCGAAGCTCGAGCTCTCGCGCGCGGGATCGTCGGTCGTCGGGCCGACCGTCGCCGGCTTCCTCGTTGAGCTCGTGACGGCCCCGTTCGCGATTGCCTTCGACGCGATCAGCTACCTGGGGGCAGCGCTCTTCATCGGCCTCATCGGCCGCAGGGAGGAGGGACCGGAGCCGCACGATCCGGCCGACGGCAAGCCACCGAGCATGTGGCAGGAGGCGCGCGCGGGCCTCGGCTACGTCTTCACCAGCCCGTACCTGCGCAGCATCGCCGCGACGACCGGCACGCTGAACCTGTTCGGCAACATCAGCGGGGCGGTCCTCATCCTCTACCTCTTCAATGAGCTGGGCCTGACCGCGGCGACGCTCGGCCTGATCTTCGCGCTCGGCAACATCGGCGTGCTGCTGGGCGCCCTGAGCGGCGGTCGCATGGCGAAGGCGATCGGCGTCGGCCCGACGATCGTCTTCACGGCCGCGATCGACGGGGTCGCGCTGATCCTCGTCCCGCTCGCGCCACCCGACGACCCGTTCTGGTGGCTCGTCGCCAGCGGCCTGATCGTCGGATTCAGCACGGTCGTCTACAACGTCAACCAGGTCGGCCTGCGCCAGGCGATCACGCCGAACCGTATGCTGGGCCGTATGAACGCGACGATGCGCCTCATCGTGTGGGGCACGATCCCGATCGGCGCGCTGATCGGCGGCATCCTGGGCACGGTGCTGAGCAATGCGATGGGGCCCCAGGCGGGCCTGCAGGCGGTGCTCTTCGTGTCGGCCATCGGTTCCTTCTTCGGCTTCCTGCCCGTCTTCTTCTCGCCCGTCCGCAGCCTTCGCGAGATCCCGGCCCAGGCCGAATGACGCTCTCGGCTCCCATGCGCTGCTCGGCGCTCGCCGAGCAGCTCGGCGAGCCCCTGGCCGGGACCGTCGACCAGCGCCGACGCTGGCTGCTGCTCGAGGACCGATCCGCGTGGGGGACCGATGCCGTCGCCGAGCGCTTCGGCGCCGAGGCGGCCGCGGCCGCCAAGCGCCTCGGGATGCGCCTGCTCCTCGTCCGGCGCCGCGAGGGCGACCCGGCCGACGACGCGGTGCGGCGCGCGATCCTCGTCGACACCGAGGCGGCCGCGATGGCCGTGCGCACCGTCCGCGGCCCGGGGGACCTCGACGTCGAGGCGCTGGCGGCCATGCCGCTCGACGACTTCGGCGCGCACCTGACCGACCCGATCCTGCTCGTCTGCACGAACGGGCGCCGCGACGCGTGCTGCGCGCTGCGCGGGCGCGCCGTGACGAACGCCCTCGCCGGCGAGCATGCCGAGCGGACGTGGGAGTGCACGCACCTGGGCGGCCACCGGCTCTCCGCGAACCTCGTCTGCCTGCCTCACGGGATCGTCTATGGCCGCGTGGCGCCGGGGGACGGCCCGCGCCTGGCCGGCCTCTACCTCGACGGCCGGCTCGATCCGGAGCACCTGCGCGGCCGGTCCGCGTGGCCGGCGCCGGCCCAGGTCGCCGAGGTCGTCCTGCGGCAGCGGCTCGGACTGAGCGGCATCGACGACCTGCGGCTCGCCGCGGCGGACGTCGACGGCGACCGGGCTCGGGTGGCATTTGCGGCTCCCGGCGGCGCCGAGCACGCCCTCGAGCTCGTCGCGGAACGGCTCGACCCGCCCCGGCCGATCAGCTGCCGCGCCGACGACGTCGAGTCGCCGCTCCACTGGTCCGTCGTCGACCGATGACCGACGCGGCACTCCTCGCCGACGCGGCGGAGCGCTACGGCACCCCGCTCTACGTCACCGACCTCGATCTCGCCGCCGCGCGCGCTCGTGCCTGGCGCGATGCGATGCCCGGCTCGCTCGTGGCGTACGCGGTCAAGGCCAATCCCGATCCCGCGCTCCTGCGCCGGCTGGCGACGGATGGCGTCGGCTTCGAGGTCGTCGGGCCGGTGGAGCTGGCGCTGGCGCAGCGGGCGGGCGCCGACCCGGCGCGGATCGTCGTGAACGGCGTCGGCCAGACCGATGCCGACCTCGCGGCCGCGCTCGCGACCGGCGTCCTCGTGAACGCCGAGTCGCTGGGGGCGCTCGAGGCGCTGCTGCGCGCGAGCGAGGGTCGCATCGGCATCCGCGTGAACCCGGGGATCGCCGCCGACACCCATCCGCACCTGGCGACGGGGGAGGCGCGCTCGAAGTTCGGGATCGCGCTCGACGAGCTCGACGTCGCGCGTCGTGCCATCGAGGCCTCCGGGCGGTCCGTCGAGTCGGTCGGCGCGCACATCGGCTCCGACATCGACGACCTTGCCGCGTACGCGCGTCTCGCCGCGCTCCTCGCCGGGCTGGCCGGGCAGCTCGGCGTCGAGCGGATCGACCTCGGGGGCGGCTATGCCGGGGCACCCGCCGACTTCGCCGAGGCGGTCCGTCCGCACCTCCCCGACCCGGCGCGGCTCATCGTCGAGCCAGGGCGTGGGATCGTCGCGGAGGCGGGATGGCTCGTCACGCGCGTCGTGCGGGTCCAGGCGCGGGGCCACCTGGTGGCGGACGCCGGCATGACCGAGCTGATCCGGCCGGCGCTGTACGGCGCGCGCCACCCGGTCTGGGTCGTCCGCCCGGGTCGCTCGGTCGGTGAGGGCCCGTGGACGCTGTCGGGGCCGGTCTGCGAGGCCGGCGACGTCCTGGCCGAGCGGCTGACGCTGGGCACCGAGGTCGGGGAGGGGACGCTGCTCGCGATCGGCGACGCCGGCGCGTACGGCCTGGCGATGGCCTCCGGGTACAACGGCCGCCTCCTGCCCGCCCAGGCGGTCGTGGAGTCGGGCGCGGTCCGGCTCAGCCGCCGCCGGCAGACCGTTGAGGACCTCGTCGCCCGCGACGCCTGACGGCGCGCTCGCCCGCCGAGCGAGCGCGCGTGCTACCGTCCCGCGGTGCCCGAGCGTCGCCGAGCGACCCTGCTCGTGGTGATGTCCGTCGTGGCCGGCTGCACCCTCGGCACGCCGCCGGACTCGGCAGCGCCGGAGATCACCGCGCGTCCGACACCCCAGCCGACGCCGCATCCGTCGGCATCGGCCGATGCCCCGCCCAGCGTCGCGCCCCAGCCGACGCCGACCCCCGACCCGGCAACCATGGACCTCGAGGCGGTCAGCTGCCACGGTGGCGTCGTGCTCGACTGGTCGCCCAGCGCCCACCCCAGGTTCCACCACTACACGGCGCTGCGCAGCCCGTCGCGGGAGATCGCGCCCAGCTACCCGCCGGTGGCTCCGGCCGTGGACTGGGGCGACACGTACACGACGGATCGGCTCGTGACGACCGCGGTCGACGCCAGCATCATCCCCTCGAAGACAGTCTGGTATTACCGCGTCATGGCCTACGACGCGCGTGGGCGACCGGTGTCCGCATCGCCGGTCCGGGCGGCCCGCCTGCGGGAGCCGTCGAGGCTTGGGAAGCTGCAGGTCGGAGCGGGCCCGGACGGCCTGACCCGGCTGACATGGCGGACGTACGGCGGGGACGAGCGCTGCTTCACCGCCTATCGGGTGCTCGCAGGTGACGGCGTCAGCCTCGACACGCTGGCGGTCGTCTCCGACCAGGCAGCTGGCACCCTCGGGACCGATGCCCTGCGCCCCGGCGCGACCTACCAGCTCCGGGTCGAGGCGGTGCGCAGCACGACGCTGGGCAGCATCGTGCTCGGCCAGACCGATACGGTGAGCTTCACGGTCCCCTGACCGCCGGCCTCAGCTACCGGCCGGAGCGGCTGCCTGTACCGGGCGCCCGGACTCCCCGCGGAAGAGCAGCACCGACAGCCCGGCGGCGGCGAGCACGACGCCCGCGGCCACGAGGTACACCGCGCGGATGCCGATGACGGCCCCGAGGACGCCGCCGATCGCCATCGACGCGACCGACGCGGTCGAGATCGACGCCTGGAGGACGGACACGACGCGGCCGCGCGTCGCGTCGCCGGCCGCGGTCTGGACGATCGTCTGCACCATCGCCTGCAGCGGCGTGAGCGCCACGCCGACCGCGAACAGGATGAGGATCACCTGCCAGACCGCGTTGACGCCGGCAACGAGGCCGATGCAGGCGCCGATGACCGCGAGGCCCAGGCTGATGATCGTCGTCGGCGCCAGTCGTCGGGCCAGGAACACGACCGTGCCGGCGGCCAGGATCATCCCAACGGTCTGGGCCAGCTCCACGGCGGCCATCCAGGCCGGGTTCACCTCGAGATCACCGATGAGGAGGGGAACGAACAGGACGTTCACGGCGCCGAGGCCGAGCATCGTGATGCCCGCCGCCAGCAGCACGCCGGTCAGCACCCGGGAGCCGCGCACGACCCGCAGCCCGGCGGTGACGCCACCCAGGATGCTCTCGCCGGCCACCGCCGCCGCCCGCTCGACCGTGACCCGTCCCGCCTCGGGCGAGATGCCCGCGACGAGGACGAAGCTGATGAGGAACGTGGCCGAGTCGATCGCGAAGCCGGCGAAGCCCGAGCCGAGGGTCGCGAAGATCAGCCCGGCGAGGCCGGTGCCGACGACCGAGCCGATGACCTGCGAGATCTGCGCGAGCGAGTTCGCTGCCGCCAGGCCCTCGGCCGGCACGATGTGCGGCAGCAGGGCACCGCGCGCCGGGCGGAAGAACGTCGCGATCGATGCCTGGACGAAGCCCAGGACGTAGAACAGCGGGATCAGCGCGGGGGTCTGGACGAAGGCGAACGCGAGGACGATGGCCGCGCGGAGCAGGTCCGACGCGAGCATGACTTTGCGCCGGTCCCAGCGGTCGACGTAGACGCCGGCGGCCAGGCCGACGGTGAAGGCCGGCACGGCCTCGGCGATCGCCATGAGCGCGATCGCGACGGTCGAGCCATCGGTCAGGTCGTTGATGACGAGCAGGACCAGGAACAGGGTGATGCCGTCGCCGATGTCGGAGATGAGCTGCCCGCCGAACAGGCGGCGGTAGTCGGGGATGCGGAGGACGTCGCGAACGCCCAGCTGCGCGTGATCGGCCATCGGTCAGTCCTCCGTCTCGGGGGATCGTCGGTAGAAGGCGACGACGAGGCCGTACGGGTCGCCGTCGGGATCCTCGTCGTCATCGATGTCGGCAAGCCGCTCGACGAGGCGTTGGACCCTGCGCGCGCTCGCCGGGCTCAGGCGCGCGTGCGTGGCCCAGATCGCCATGCGGCGGTCGGCGTCGCTCGTTGCGGCGAGGTCGATGGCCCCGGACCGCTGCCCGGCGAGGATCTCGGTGCGCGCCCTGTCGAAGATCGTGTCGATGACCGCGCCCATCTCATCCGCCCCGCCGCCCGCCGCGAACAGCGCGCGGTCGACGCGGAACGAGACGGCCGTCAGCTGATAGCGCTTCTCGAGGATGCCGGACACCAGCCGCGTCTCGGCAACGGCGATGAACCCGTGCTGCTCGAGCAGGTTGAGGTGGTGGTAGAGCTTCGTCTGGCTGGTGTGCAGGTGCGCCGCGAGCTCCTTGGCGGTCCATCCGCGCAGCGGCAGGTCGCCCATGGCCTCGATGATCCGGACGCGGAACGGATCGGAGATCGCACGCAGCTGCTCGACGTCGGTGACGACCATCTCCGGCCGCGGCCGCTTCGCTGCTGCCGACATTCAGCCCGCTCCTACCATTCACAAAACTATGAACGATAGGCTAGCCATGAATGATCGCTTGGTCAACCCCCGAGCTGGCACGTATCGTGCGGCCATCGGCTTCGAATACGCCCACAGGGGACAAGGCAGCCGATGCAGACCACGAACATGACGCCCCCGGAGATCGGGACGCACGTCTTCGGCAGCGACGGCGATGAGATCGGGAAGATCACCGACGTCGGGCCGGGCTACTTCCAGATCAAGAAGGGGACGTTCTTCCACACGGAGATCTACCTCCCCGTGGACGCCATCACCGGCACCGCGCTCGGCGGCGACGGGGTGATGATCAGCCTGACGAAGGACGAGGTCGACGAGGGCGACTTCTCGCAGCCGCCGGTCCAGGACGCGGCAGACACCGAGGCCTCGTCGACGTAGCGCTGTGTCCCCGCGAGCCGGTTGGTCCCCACCGAGGATCGGCCGGCTCGTTGTCGTTGTCCGCGGCGCGCGGCATCGGACCGGCCCGAGAACGCTCGGCGGGACAGCCGCCGGGCGCTCCCCCCGTCCTCGAGCCGGTCCGGTGTCGTCGCTGCCACGCAAGGGCCTGCGCGTCGTGGCGACGCCGGAGGTGGATGCACCCGCCGTGCCAGCCGAGCGCGTCGCGACCTACTCGGTGGCCCAGTCTCCGTGGAGGTAGTGCTCGAAGACCGGGACCAGCGCGCGGACGAGGTCGTCGCGCGACGCCTCCGCCATCGGGCCGATCTGGACGACGTATCGCACGACCGCCAGGCCGACGAGCTGGCTGGCAACGAAGCTCGCCCGAAGGGGTGCGCGGTCCCCGCCGAGCCGGCTCGCCATCGGCAGCAGCAGCCGGCGCGTGAGCAGGTCCCGGATCAGGTCGGCGGCTTCGGGCTCGGTGACGGCTGCGCGGAGCAGCGCGATGAGCGGCCGTCGCGTCTCGGGGTGCTCGAGGACCGTCGTCAGCAGGTTGGCGGCGTTCGCCGCGGCTCGATCGTCGCCATCGGCGAACACGGCCGCGAGGACCTGCTCGGGCTCCAGCGGCAGCTCGACGGACTCGGTGAACAGCTCCTGCTTCGACCCGAAATAGTGGAGGACGAGGCGCGGGTCCACGCCGGCCGCGCGCCCGATGCTGCGCAGCGACGTTGCCCGGTACCCGAGCTCGGCGAACTGGCGGCGTGCCTCGCGGACGATCGCCTCGCGCGTGCCGCTCTCGCCGGGCGGTCGCCCACGCCCACGCTTCGCCCTGGGTGACGTCGTCTCTTGCATTTCTTCGCTGGGAGAATATCATATTCCTCGGACGGAGAAATCTGAACGACAGCGCGGAGGCCCACGCCATGGCAACGGACACGAATCGCAGCACGACGCTCATCCTCGCCGTCGTCGGCCTCGCTCTCATGGCCGTCGTCTCCGCGGTGAGCGGCCTGAACATGGCCCTTCCCAGCCTCGCGCGGGAGACCGGCGCCAGCCAGACCGATCTCACCTGGATCGTCGACGCCTACACCGTCGTCTTCGCCGGCCTGCTGCTGTTCGCGGGGGCGCTCGGCGACCGATACGGCCGCAAGCTGCTGCTCGTCGTCGGCCTGGTCGTGTTCGGCGCGGCAGCCGGGCTGTCGATGCTCGTCAGCGAGCCGTGGCAGCTGATCGGCCTGCGCGCGGCGATGGGCGTCGGCGCGGCGGCGATCATGCCGACGACGCTATCGGTCATCACGACGTCGTTCCCGGAGGCCGAGCGGCCACGGGCGATCGGCGTGTGGGTCGGGATCGCCGGCGGCGGAGCGGTGCTCGGGCTGTTCGCTTCCGGCCTGCTCCTCGAGTTCTACGGCTGGCAGTCGTTCTTCGCGCTGAACGTCGTGCTCGCCGCGGTCGCGCTCGTCGGCGTGATCGCCGTCGTCCCGCGCTCGGCGGACGAGAACCCGCCGCCGCTGGACTGGATCGGCGCGATCCTGAGCCTGGCCGCGGTCGGCGGCCTCGTGTTCGGGATCATCGAGGGCCCGGAGCGCGGCTGGGACGACCCGGCGACGATCGGCGCGATCGTCATCGGCCTCCTCGCCCTGGCGAGCTTCGTCGCCTGGGAGCTGCGCCAGCGACAGCCGATGCTCGACCCGCGCCTGTTCCGGCTGCGCGGCCTGTCCGCCGGCACGCTGACGATCACCGTCCAGTTCTTCGCCGCGTTCGGCTTCTTCTTCATCATGCTGCAGTACCTCCAGTTCGTGACCGAGCGCTCGCCGCTGGAGTCCGCGGTCGCCCTGCTGCCGCTGCCGTTCGTGCTGCTGCCGATCGCCCGCAACGCGCCGCACCTGGCCCAGCGCATCGGCTTCCGCTGGACCGGGCTGGTGGGCCTGGCGTTCATGGCCGCTGGGTTCGCCGTCCTCGCCCAGCTCCAGGCGGACAGCCCGTACTGGTTCCTCCTCCTCGGCCTCGTGCCGTTCGCGATCGGCATGGGCCTGGCCGGGACGCCGGCCACGACCGCCATCACCGCCTCGCTGCCGGTCGCCAAGCAGGGCGTCGCATCGGCGCTCAACGACACCGCCCGCGAGGTCGGCTCCGCGTTCGGCATCGCGATCCTCGGCAGCGTGCTCAACCAGGCGTACCGCGACGGGATGGCCGATGCGGTCGCCGGATTGCCGGCGCCGATCGCCGAGCGCGTGCTGGCCTCGATCGCGTTCACCGCCGCGCCCGAGGTGCAGCAGGCCGGGCCGGCAGGGCAAGCCCTGGTCGCGACGGCGCGGGACGCCTTCGCGTCCGGCGTGGCCGATGCGGTCATGATCGGCTCGATCGTCCTGCTCGCCGCCGCGGTCGTCGTGTTCCTGCTCGCGCCGCGCGCGGAGGCCGTCGCGCACCGGGAGGCGGCGGTCGCCACCTAGATCCCCCGCACTACTCGCCGACGAGCGCCTCCACCGCGCGACCGACGCGGTCGGCGAGGCCGGCACCGGTTCGATCCTCGGACCGGTCCTCCGCCCGCAGGAGGTCGCGCTCGACCTGCAGCCGCTGGCGGTACAGCACCTCCCACTCCTCGTATGGCACCGTCAGTCGTGCCAGGCGAGAGTCGAGGTCCTTCAGGCGGTCGATGACCGCGTCGCGTGCCTCCGGATCGGTCGGATCGGCCGCGCGGAGCGTGCGCAGCTCGTCCTCGACCCGCTGCGCCTCCTCGGCCGCGGTCAGGTAGGCCTCGGTCTTCGTCAGGCGGTCGGCGATCGCGGCGCGAGCTCGCGCGACGGACTCCTTCGAGCCGGCCATGGCGACGTCCGACGGGTGGATCGTGACCTCCAGCGACGGAGCCTTCAGCATCACGACCTCGTCGGGGACGAGGCGGCGGACGCTCTCGCCCCCGACGAGCGCCAGGAGCCGGGACGGGGCTTCGAGCACGCGCGGCGCTCGCGTCCGCTCGAGATCGAGCCCGGCGGAGTCGATGGCCGCCTCGAGCTCCCCGGCGACGTCCTCGTACCCACCGGGCTTCACGATGATCGGGATGTGCGCGTCATCCCAGCGCTTTGCGATCGAGCGCAGCTTGAAGCTCGGCGCGACGACGAGGAGGAAGAGGATGACGACCGCGAGCACGGCCGCGTACGGGTAGCCGCGCAGCACCTGCACGACCTTGCCGCCGAAGCTCGTCGGGCGATCCGCGGGGTCCATGAGCATCAGCCCACCGAGGCCCACGAGCAGCGGCAGTGCCACGGCGAGAGCCAGGAACGCGAGGCGGACCCATCCCTCGTCGATGAAGTCGGGGATCGGCACGAACGCGATCAGCCACGCTCCGAAGTCGGGGATCGCGACGCCGACCAGGAGCACGATCCAGAGCAGCGCGCCGGCCGAGACGCCCGCCAGGAGGAGCTGCTTGCTCTGCGGCACGCGCCCGAAGAGGAGCAGCGTCGCCCAGCCGAACACGAGCTGGACGAGCCGGCCGAGCTGGCGGCCGGCGAACGCGATGATCGGAGCGAGGATGGCCACGGGAAGCGGTGTGGCAACCGATGTGCCAGCCCGCGATGGGCGGCATTGCGGGCGTCGAGTACCCTCCGCACCAATGATCTGCGCCGCCTGCGGCACCGAGAACCGGGCCGGCAGCAACTTCTGTGACAACTGCGGGGCAGGGTTGAGCATCGCGTGCCCGCAATGCGGCCAGCCGAATCGGTCCGACGCGCGCTTCTGCTCGAGCTGTGGCCATGGCCTCGCCGCCACCGATGCCCCTGCCACGGCGACGACCGAGCCGCCCACGACGCCGACAGCGGAGGCCGAACGGCGGCTCGTCACCGTCCTCTTCACCGATCTCGTCGGATTCACGACGATCGCCGAGGACCGCGATCCCGAGGCGGTCCGGGAGCTCCTGAGCGCGTACTTCGACACCGCCACCCGGATCGTCGAGGTCCACGGTGGGATCGTCGAGAAGTTCATCGGCGATGCGGTCATGGCGGTGTGGGGAACGCCGGTCGCGCACGAGGACGATGCCGAGCGTTCGGTTCGGGCAGCGCTCGAGCTCGTCGACGCGGTGAAAGGGCTGCATCCGGATCTCCGTGCCCGAGCCGGAGTCCTCACCGGCGAGGCGGCGGTGACCCTGAACGCGAAGAATCAGGGGATGGTCGCCGGCGACCTCGTGAACACCGCGGCACGCCTTCAGGGCGTCGCGGAGCCGGGAACGGTGCTCGTGGGGGAGGCCACAAGACGAGCGGCAGAAGGCGCCGTCGTGTTCGAGCCGCTCGGCGACCACTCGTTGAAGGGCAAGACCGCGCCGGTGCCCGCGTGGCGGGCGTTGCGCGTCGTCGCGCAGCGCGGCGGCCAGGGTCGTGCCGATGCCCTCGAGCCGCCATTCACCGGCAGGGACGAGGAGTTCCGAGAGCTCAGGGAGGTCCTCCACGCCGCCGCCCGCGATCGATGGGTCCGGCTCGTGTCGATCACCGGCCCGGCCGGCATCGGGAAGAGCCGGCTCGTGTGGGAGCTCGAGAAGTACATCGACGGCGTGGCGGAGGACATCTACTGGCATCGCGGGCGGTCGCCGTCGTATGGGGACGGGATCGCGATGTGGGCGCTCGGGGAGATGGTCCGTCGCCGATGCGACCTTCCCGAGGACGCCGACGAGACGACGACCCGCACCGCCGTGGATGCGACGCTCGCGGCGTTCGTGCCCGACGAGAGCGAACGCGAGCGCATCGGTCCGGCGCTGCTCACGCTCCTGGGTGTCGAGGACGCTCCGGCCGGAGGCCGCGAGGCGCTGTTTCCGGCGTGGCGCTTGTTCTTCGAGCGGATCGCCGAGTTCGGCACGACCGTGCTCGTGTTCGAGGATCTTCAATGGGCCGATTCGGGCCTGCTCGACTTCATCGATCACCTGCTCGACTGGTCGCGCGACATGCCGATCCTCGTCGTCACGCTCGCCCGGCCCGAGCTCTTCGATCGGCGGCCGGACTGGGGCGCGAACCGGCGGCACCTGACCGCGATGGCCCTCGAGCCGCTGTCCGGCGAGGAGGTCGCGGCGCTGCTCGAGGGGCTCGTCCCCGGGCTGCCGGCCGACGCGGTCGCGACGATCGTCGCACGCGCCGAGGGCATCCCCCTGTACGCCGTCGAGCTCGTGCGAGGCCTGCTGGCCGATGGACGGATCGAGCGCCGCGGCGACGTCTACGAGCCGGTCAGCGACCTCTCGACGATCACCGTGCCGGAGTCGCTCCGATCGCTCATCGCGTCGCGGCTGGACGCGCTGGACCCCGCCGAGCGGTCGCTGCTCCAGGACGCATCGATCGTCGGTGAGGTCATCGGCATCGACCCACTGGTGGCCATCCACGGTGGCTCGTCGGAGGAGGTCGAGGCGAACCTTCGCGACCTGGCTCGCCGCGAGCTGCTCGACGTCGAGCGCGATCCACGCTCCCCGGAGCGCGGCCAGTACAAGTTCATGCAGTCCCTGCTTCGCGAGGTCGCCTACGGGACGCTCGCCCGCCGCGATCGTCGCGCGCGGCACTTGGCCGTGGCGCGCTATTACGAGGCGCTGGGGGACGACGAGATCGCCGGCGCCCTGGCGAGCCACTATCTCTCGGCGCGCGAGGCGTCGGATCCCGGACCCGAGACGGACGCGATCACGACCCAGGCGCGGCTCGCGCTGACCGGCGCGGCGGACCGAGCGGCATCGCTCGGCGCGTACGACCAGGCCGTCACGTTCGTCGACCAGGCGTTGACGATCACGACCGAGCCGGCCGACCGGGCTCCGCTCCTCGACCGGGCGGCTGAGTCCGCCACCCGCGCCGGGCGGGATTCCGAAGCCTATGCGCAGGAGGCCGTCGATACCTATCGGCAGCTCGACGACCGCGTCGGCGCGCTGAATGCCGCCGCGCGGCACGCGAAGGCGCTGATCGAGCTCGGCAGTGTCAGCCGCTCACGCGAGGTGCTCACTCCGGCGCTCATCGAGGCGGAGTCGGTCGGCGACGAGCCAACCGTGGCGGCGATCCTCGCCACCCTCTCGCGCGTCGCCATGCGCCAGGGCCAGGCAGAGGAGTCCATCGCGCTCGCCGATCGCGCGCTCGGGATCGCGGAACGGCTCCACCTCGAGGTGACCCTCGCGGAAGCCCTCCTCAACAAGGCGTCATCGCTGAACCAGCTCGGACGCCTGCGTGAGTCGGTCGCGCTGCATGAGGCGATCATCGGGATGGCGGTGTCGCTCCCGGATCGCACATTCGAGATGCGTGCGCGCGGCAACTTCATGTCGGCGATCGGCGATGACGATCCGGTGCGAGCGACCCTGCTCATGAGCGAGGTCGCGGACATGGCACGCGACATCGGCGACCGGGGGATGTACAACTGGACGTTGGCCCAGCTCGCGGCCGGCCTGCGCGCAGAGGGTCGGGCCTGGGATGAGCACAGCGCCCTCATGCGGGAGGCCCTCGACACGGCAACGGTCCCCTCCGACCGGATTCGGCTCCGGACGTACCTCGCCTACATCGAGACGACGCGTGGAGAAGGGCTCGACACGCTGGGCGCAGAGCTGGACAAGATGCTTGGCGAAGACCCCGACCCTGATGATCTCTTCAACGTCGCCATGGCGAAGTCGCTTGCCGCGCTCGTAACGGCCGACGCGGAAACGGCATATCGGTTCAGCAAGGAGGCGCTCGCGAGCCCGATGCAGGGTCCGGAGGGGGCTGCTGGAATGATGCTTCGCGCAGCGATCTGGACCGGCGATGCGGACCGGATCCGGAGCGCTGCCGAGCTCGTTGCGGCCGGGCGCGGTACCGGAGCCGTAAGCAAGGCGTTCCAGGCTGCGGGCACGGGGGCAATCGCGTTCATCGACGGTGACATTGTCGAGGGCCGTACCGCCATCCGCGAGGCGGTCGCCGCGCTGGATCGGCTCGGCCAGCCGTTCGACGCCGCCGAGATCGCGCTCGACGCACTGGTCCTGGCGCCATCCGATCCCGAGCTGCGAACGCTCGCCGAGGAACACCGCCTCGTGTTCGAGCGCGTCGGCGCCCGGCCCTATCTCACCAAGCTCGACGAGCTCGCAGGCCCAATGCCGCTGGGCGCCCCGGCCGCGACACCGATCAAGGTCGAGGCGCCCACCTCCGGCACCTAGATCTGCGGGATTCGACGCCTCTCGACCGGCGCGGGACAATGGACCCCCGCCCGCGACGATGAGGAGGTATTTCCATGGCTCAAGCCGTCGCAACGCTTCTCAACCGACCCGCCTGGGTCGACCTCGCCAGCTCCGATGCAGGCGGCGCACGAGACTTCTACGCGTCGCTCTTCGGGTGGAACGTCGAGGTCAATCCCGACCCGCAGTACGGCGGCTACGCGATCGCCAACGTCGGCGACGACCAGGTCGCCGGCATCGGTCCGACGCAGTCGCCGCAGCAGCCCACGGCGTGGTCGCTGTACATCGGCACCGATGACGTCGACGCCCTCGCCAACAAGGTCACCGAGGCCGGCGGCACCGTCATCGCGCCGCCCTTCGACGTCGGCGACCAGGGTCGAATGGCAACCTTCGCCGATCCGTCCGGCGCCGTCTTCTCCGCCTGGCAGGCCGCGACGATGCGGCCGTTCCGCGCCGGCGACGCCAACACGTTCGCGTGGGCCGAGCTCAACGCGCGCGGGCTCGAGAAGGCCGTCCCGTTCTACGAGCGTCTCTTCGGCTGGACGTCCAGCACCTCGGAGTACGGCGACGGACTGAGCTACACGCAGTTCGCGAGTGGCGGGCAGGACATGCTCGGCGCCTTCGAGATCTCGCCGGACATGCCCGCCGAGACGCCGAGCTTCTGGACGGTCTACTTCAGCGTCGACGACGTGGACGCGGCCTCGAAGAAGGCGGTCGGCCTCGGAGCGAAGGAGCTCGTCGCGCCGGCCGACATCCCCGGTGGCGGCCGCTACGCGATCCTGACCGATCCCCAGGGAGCCACCTTCGGCCTGATGGCCTACCAGCCCGCCAGCTGACCCTCAGCCGAGAACGGGAGCCGGGCCTGCACGGGCCCGGCTTCGTCATTCCGGGGTGGTCCTTCTGGGCCACCTCCGCAGCGACGATTAGGACCGTACGCAGCGCCGCCGATTCGCCGTACCGTCGGGCGACACCGGAACGGGGATCAGGTTGACCTTGTCCATCGAACGAGTCCTGCGACGCTGGCGGCACGAGCCGGGCCGCCTGAGCGCCGCCATGCTCGGCGCCGGCATCGCGTTCATCGCCGCCTACTTCCTGGCGTTCGACACCGCCACCCAGAGCCTGCTCTACCAGGTGCCCGGCATGATCGCGACGATCGCCGTGGTGGCCGGCATCGCCCGCTATCGGCCGGCCGAGCCGCGGCCGTGGCTGACGCTCGCGTTCGGGCTGTCGCTGACGGTGGCGGGCGACTGGACGTGGGTCGTGCTCGAGCGGCTCGGGGAGGAACCGTTCCCCTCGATCGCCGACGCGCTCTACCTCGGCGGGCTTGGCGCGACCGCGATCGCGGTCGTCACGCTCCTCCGCAACCGGATCCCCGGCGGCGACCGCGCCGGCCTCATCGACGCGCTGATCGTGGCCGTCGGCGCGGGCCTGCTGAGCTGGACGTTCCTGATGGAGCCGCTCGTCAGCGATCCGGCGGCATCGATGGGCGAGATCGCCGTCGCCCTCGCCTACCCGATCGTCGACATCCTGCTCCTGGGCGTGCTCGTCCGCCTGTTCCTCATGCCCGGGCGGCGGGTTCCGGCGCTCGAGTTCATCGTGCTCGCCCTCGTGGCGCTCGTGCTGACCGACTTCCCGTACGCGATCGTGTCCCTCGAGGGCGGCTACTACACCGGGCACATCCTGGACGCCGGCTGGATGGCCGCCTCGTTCCTGTGGGCGGCGGCCGCGCTCCATCCGTCCATGCGCAACGTCGCCGAGCCGGTCGAGGTCGGCGAGGCCGAGCTGACTCCTCTGCGCCTGGTCCTGCTCGCCTGTGCCTCGCTCATGGCGCCGGCGGTGCTCGTCATCCAGGCCCTCACCGGGCAGCCGATCGACGTGGCCGTCATCGCCACCGGCTGCGTCGTCCTGTTCCTGCTCGTCATCGCCCGGCTCGGCGGGCTCGTCAGCGATCTGCGCGCGAACCTTCACGCCCGTCGCACCCTCGAGGACGCGCTCGCGCACCGCGCGCGGCACGACTCACTGACCGGCTTGCCGAACCGCGGCCTCTTCTACGACCGGCTCCAGCACGCCCTCAGCCGAAGATCCGAGCAGGTCGCCGTGCTGTTCATGGATCTCGACGACTTCAAGACCGTGAACGACACGTACGGCCACCAGGCCGGCGACGACCTGCTGATCGACGTTGGCGACGCGATCCGCCGCTCGGTGCGCGCGGCGGACACCGTGGCCCGACTGGGCGGCGACGAGTTCGCGATCCTGCTGGATCGCGACGCGACGGTGGCGGTGGCCCGCGACCTCGCGGTCCGCCTGCAGGCCGCCGTCGGAACGCCGCGGATGATCGCCGGGCACGAGCGGGCCATCGGGACGAGCATCGGGATCACCACCGGGACGAGCGGCAAGGCCAGCGCGGAGTCGCTCATGCGCGAGGCCGACGTCGCGATGTACGTGGCCAAGAGCCACGGCAAGGGCAGCCACAGCGTCTTCGACCCCAGAACCCACGACGTCGTGGTCCGCACGCTGGGCCTGCAGGGCGACCTGGAGCGCGGCATCCGGGAGCGCCAGTTCGAGCTCCACTACCAGCCGATCGTCTCGCTCGCGACCGGCGAGCTCGCCGGGGTCGAGGCGCTCGTCCGCTGGCGCCACCCGACCCGCGGGCTCATCATGCCCCGCGAGTTCATCCATCTCGCCGAGGTCACCGGCGCGATCGGCGACCTGGACCGATGGGTGGTCGAGGAGGCGGGCCGCCAGGCGCGCGCCTGGGGCGCCGATGGTCCGACCGGCGGCGACCGCTTCATGAGCGTCAACCTGTCGCCGATGGCGCTCACGCAGCCGGGGTTCGTCACCCTCGTCAGCCACGTCCTGGACGCGTCTGGTCTCAACCCGGAGCAGCTGATCCTGGAGGTCACGGAAACCGTCCAGCCAGATCCGCGCGGCTTCGCGACGATGCTGAGCGGCCTGAAGGCACTGGGCGTGCGGCTGGCGATCGACGACTTCGGCACGGGCTTCGCGTCGGTCAGCCGGCTGCTGGAGAGCCCGTTCGACGTCATCAAGATCGACGAGGGCCTCGTCCACGCGATGGGTTCGGATCGCCGTGCGGAGGCGATCGTGAGCGGGATCATCGACCTCGGCCGCCGGCTCGGAGCGGACACGATCGCCGAGGGCATCGAGGGGGCCCCCGAGGTCACCGCGCTGCGGCAGATGGGGTGCGACTACGGCCAGGGCTTCCACTTCGCGACGCCGCTGCCGGCCGAGCAGCTGGCCGAGCGGACGGTGCGCGAGGGCCGGCGCTTCGACGGAGCTCGTCTCCGGCCGGCCCGGCGCGCCGTCATCGGCTGATCGCGCCGCTCACATCGCGTCGGGAACGTCGGCCTCGAACGCGGCCCTCACCTCCGCGCTGTTCAGGTACAGCAGGATGATGATCGGCATCAGGCTCATCGCGAATCCCAGGCCCGAGCCGGGGAACTGGAAGAACGCGACGAAGGCCTCGAACAGGCTGACGCCGGCCACGATCATCGCCGCCACGCGGGCCCAGTTCTGCAGCCCCCACAGCCCCACCGCGACCAGGATCCAGGCGACCCCGCCGATGATCGCGAACCAGCCCCACAGGCCGACCGACTCGAAGCTGGGCAGATCGCCGAACAGGCCGAACCAGTCGAAGCCGAGCACTCGCAGGCCCCAGAACAGGTAGCCGAACCCGGCGACCAGGGCAAAGAAGCCGATGACCGAGATGAGAATCGGTGGATTCTTCATCGAATGCAGGTCCTCCGTTGAACTCGTGGGCGTGCGGCCGATGACCTCGGCGGCAACCGCCGGCCGCATCGTACGCTCGCCGGGCGGGCGAGCAGGGGCGTTTCGGACGCGCTCACAACGCTCGTCGCCGCGTAACATGGCCACCCACCCGGGCGTTGTTGTCCACGATGCACCGACTCCGCGAGCTCCTGCGGGAGCCGAAGAACCAGCGAATCGCCGTCATCGGCGGCGCGGTCCTGCTCCTCGTCATCGCCGGCGCCCTCGCCTTCTCGCTGTTCGCTCGCCCGCAGGACATCGCCGAGGCGAGCCCATCGCCGACGCCATCGGCCTCCGAGCCTGAGCCGACCGAGACCGCGTCTCCCGTACCGTCGCCCACCGATCCCGCGCCGACTCCGATCCCGACCCCGTCGCCGACCCCTCAGCCGATGGCTCTCGACCAGCCGTTCGCCGCGACGGTGCTCGTGAACGACCTGTACGTTCGTGAGGAACCCGGCGACGGGACGCCGACCTCCACGCTCGACGCCGACGACGTGGTCCTTCTGTACGGCGAGCACGAGGAGATCGACGGCATCGACTGGTACGGCGTCACGGCGTCCGGGACGACCGAGCCGACGTTCGGATGGGTCTCGGCCGGTCCGGCTGCCGATCCGTACCTCGAGCTGCACGATCGCCTCGCCTCGATGATGCCGGCGACGGTCGACGGCATGACCGGCAGCGACGCGGGCTTTCTCGCATGGGGCTTCAACCCGCGCGAGTCGACCGAGCAGCCCACCCGATTCGTCGCGGTCTCAGGCGATGGATCCACGTGGCAGATGACCGATGCCCCGGGCGCGGTGAGCACGGCGGCAATGGTGCTCTCAGCGCACGGCCCATCGGGATGGCTGATCGTCACGTCCAACGAGGACCACAGCGCTCCCGGCGAGATCTGGCGATCCGGTGACGGCCTGGCGTGGGAGTCGGCCGAGCTCGATCTGCCCGATGGCGTCGTACCCGATGCGCTCGTCGGCTTTGCCGATGGCTATGCGCTTGCGGGCCACGACAATCGGTCCGATCAGACGGAAGCCGCCCTCTTCGTGTCCCGCGATGGGACCGACTGGGATGAGCTGACCGGGGATCCCTGGCCCTATGGCTTCGGCCTGCACTCCCTCGATGACGGGTTCATCGCCTTCGGCGAGCTCCCGAACGAGCGCTTCATCGTTCGAACCGCGGACGTCGATGGCTGGACCGTGGGCGAGGATCGAGGGCTCCCCGGAACGGCGGCCCAGGTCGTGAGCATCGGCGACACGGTGATCGCGGTCGCCACCGCACCAGGCCTGGGTCCGAGGCACGCATGGCGCACCTCGCTGCCCCTCGGTGAGTGGGAGCGCCTGCCCGAGCTCGAGGCCATCCTGGCGGACATCAACATCAGCGAGCTGGTCGCCAGTGACGACTGGATCCTCCTCGCCGGGCGGGCGTACCGCGACGGCGGCGAGCAATGGTGGCGCTCGGCTGACGGCGTGGTGTGGGAGCAGTTCCTGCCCACCGGTGCGAGCCTCGACGATGTCGCTGGGCCGATGGCCGCGGGCGCCGGTCGGTTCAGCCTGGTGGCGGCCGAGCGCTTCGCTTCGGGTGTGAATCCGCGCTTTGCCACCAGCCCGGACGCCCTCAGCTGGACGGCCGCCACCGACTCGGCCGTGCCAGCGGTCGCGAGCTCCGTCCTCGGTGCGTGCCCTGCCGCGCCGGCGACCATGCTGGCGTGGATGGCCATCCCCTCGTCGGTGGGTGCCGAGTGCTTCGGGACGTCGCCGATCACGTTCGCGACCTGGCACACCCAGGGCGGAGGATGCGGCGGATTCGTCCCCGGACGGTTCGAGCCTGAGTGGCTGGCACACCCGTTCGCGACGTTTGCGCTCGTCATCTCGCCGATGGAACTGCCCTATGGCGACTGTGGCTCCGCCGCCGTCGCTCCGGGCACGGACGTGGCGGACCTCCAACAGTGGGTCGAGGTGACCGGCCACTGGAACGATCCAGCGTCGGAGAGCTGCCACTGGATCCCGCAGCGCGACTTCCCGTGGAGTGGCGGCAGCGGCGGCGACCTCGAGATCAACTGCCGCCTGAAGTTCGTCGCGACATCGGTCGTTCCGACAAGCGCCCCGTAGTCGGGCGCGGCTGGCGCACCCCCGCTTCCGACCTGTGCCAACTCATCCCGGGGGCGACTGAGGCGGGGAGTCAGTCCCTGCGGCATTCGGCCCAGGTATGTGGTGGCGACGAAGCACCCCTGAGCCTGGCCGTTCTACTCAGGGCGTGCGTAATCGGCGACGACGTGCCCGCCTGACGCACCCACGGAATAAGCCGGCAGTACGGCGCGAGTAATCCGCCCACGCGCAGCATCGGGCCGATGCCCACCACCACTCGCTCGACCGATGAAGCTCGCCGCCGGTGGGCGCGAACGGCCGCCGACCTCGGGGACGAGCTGCGCACGGCGAGGCTGATCCGAGGGGTGACGCAGGCACGGATCGCGGC